>NZ_CP046104.1:2520852-2834205 GCF_009707425.1 Micromonospora sp. WMMC415
GCCGGGCCGCCGGGTCGGTGACGCTGCGCAGGTCGGCCGGCGAGACCGGTGGCTGCCACCAGCACACCGCGGCCAGCAGCACGGCGAGCATGGTCGCCCCGACCCGCCCGCCGCGCGCGGCGGCGGCCCCCCACCGGCCCCGTAGCGGCGCCCACCGAGGCCGCGACGCGTTAACAGGGGACCCTTCCTCTACCGGAGGCGTTAACAAGGGGCCCTTCCTTACACCCGCGGCGGCGGCCAGTACGGGTAGTGCGAACATCGCCGCCAGCCGGGTGGCGTTGAGGCCGACCGGCGTGTGCACCAGGGCCGCGGCCAGCACCCCCGCCGCGGACAGCAACGCGCCCGCCCGCACCGGCCGGTACGCCACCAGCGCGGCCACCAGCAGGCTGGTCACCACGGTGCGGAGGGTGTCGGTGCGGCTGATGTTCATCCAGCCGCCGTCGCCGAACAGCAACGCGGTGACCCCGAGGGGCAGCGCGGCGGCGACCCCGAGGGCCAGGCCGGCGGCGTACCGGCGGGACAGCAGCAGCGCCGCGCCGGCCAGGCCGACGAAGAGGCCGGCCACCGGGCTGGTCGCCGACGCCAGCAGCGCCCCGAGGGCGGCCAGCACGAGCCGCACCGTTCCGCGTCGCCCCCGCGCGACGGCGGGTTCACGCCCGTCGGCGGGCAGGGTGAGGGCGAGCAGGGCGACCAGGCCGAGGGCCACCCCGAGGCCGTACGTGACCCGGCCGGCAACCAGGTTCCCGGTGAGGGTGACCACGCCCACCAGGGCGCCGAGCAGCGGCCGGGGCACCCCGGTCCGGGCCAGCAGGGCGGCGAGGGCGGCCGCCGCCGTGACCAGCGCGAGCACGCCGGTGACCCGGACGCCGAGCAGCGCCATCACCGGCTGGGACACCAGGCTGTAGCCGAACTGGTTCACCCCGCCGTACCAGCGCAGGTCGACCGGGGCGGTGCCGTGGGCGGCGAAGAAGTCGGCCCGCGCCACCTGGGCGGCCAGGTCCGAACCCGCCGGCGGCAACGTCAGGTACGTCACACCGAGCACCACGGCCGACGCGGTGGCCAGCGCCACGACCCGCCTGTCCCGCATGCCCACCTCCGTACCGCGACCACCGTACTGGCAGCATGTGCTTCCGTGCCTCTCCACCTCGCCCGCTGGACCGGCCTGGCCGGCTCGACGATGCTCGCCGTTGCCGCCTTCCTCGGCGGCGCCCTGCCCTCCGGGTCGCACCTGGCGAACCCGGTCCGCATCTGGCAGGGCCCGAACGGGCCGCTGCTGATCGCGCTCTGGGTGGTCGGCCTGGCGCTGTCCGCCGGAGCGTGGTGGTCGGTCCGGGACCGCGTGCCCTCCGCGCGGTGGGCACTGGTCACCGTCGGGCTCTGGCTGGTCCCGCTGCTGGTCGCGCCGCCGTTGGGCAGCCGGGACGTGTACGCGTACGCCTGCCAGGGCGCCACGTACGCGGCCGGCTTCAGCCCGTACGAGCAGGGGGTGTCCGCCCTGCCGTGCCCGTGGCTGGACACGATCTCGCCGATCTGGCGGGACACCCCGGCGCCGTACGGTCCGCTGTTCGTCCTGGTCTCCGGGGCGATCGTGGCGGCCACCGACTCGCTGGTCGCCAGCATCGTCGTGTTCCGGCTGCTCGCGGTGGCCGGCGTCGGCCTCACGGCGGCCGTACTGCCGGTGCTGGCCCGTCGGTGCGGGGTGGCGCCCGGGCGGGCGCTGTGGCTGGCGCTCGGCTCCCCGCTGGTCGGGGTGCACCTGGTCTCCGGCGCGCACAACGACGCGTTGATGGTCGGGCTGCTCGTCGCCGGGCTGGCGGTCGTGGCGTCCCGTCCCGCGCGCCCCGGCCCGCTGCTGGCCGGGGGTGTGCTGCTCGGCCTGGCCGCCGGGATCAAGGTGACCGCGCTGGTCGTGGTGCCGTTCGCGGCGCTGGCCGCGCTCGCCGGGGGGTACTCGGTCCGGGCGCTGATCCGCGACGGCGGGTGGGTGGTCGGCGGCGCCGTCGCCACGGTCGTCGGCGCGACGCTGGCCGCTGGCCTCGACTTCGGCTGGATCGGTGGGCTGGAGCAGGGGGGTCTGGTGATCGGCTGGACGTCGCCGCCGACCGCCGTCGGGCAGACCTTCGGGTATCTCGTGCTGCCCTTCGGCTGGCACGTCGACGCGCTGCCGGTGACCCGGGGGATCGGCCTGGCGGTGCTCCTCCTGCTGCTGCCGTGGCTGTGGTGGCGGGCGCGGACCCGGGACGCGCTCTGGCACGCCGGGCTCGCGCTGACCGCCACGGTCGCGCTCGCGCCGCTCTTCCACCCCTGGTACTGGACCTGGCCCCTGGTGGTGCTCGCGGCGACCGCCCGCCGGGCCGACTGGGCGGCCCTGGTCGCGCTGGTCGCGTCGTTCCTGGTGCTACCGGACGGCACCGGGCTGCCCCGGTACACCAAGACCGTCGGCGCGCCGCTGATGACGCTGCTGGTGATCGTGGTTACGGTCCGCTTGGTACGGTCGGCGCGGGCGGCCCGTCGGCCGGCCGCCGCCGAGTCGGGAGGGGTACGCCGGTGACCGGACCCGGCGCAGCGCCGGGTCCGATCGCGCCCGGGCGGGCGCTCGTCGCGCGGTACGCCGGTCTGGCCGGCGCCGTGCTGCTGGCCGTCGCCGGGTACGTGGGCGGGGCGCTGCCCGGCACCACCGCCGACCGGGTGTGGCGCTCCGCGGACGGCCCGCTGACCGTCGTGCTCTGGCTGGTCGGCACCGGCCTGCTCGTCGGCGCCTGGTGGGCCCTGCGCGACGGTGCGCCGTCGACCGGCTGGGCGTACCGCACGGCGGGGTTGTGGGCGCTGCCGCTGCTCGTCGCGCCGCCGCTGGGCAGCCGGGACGTCTACTCGTACGCCTGCCAGGGCTGGGCGTACGCGCACGGCGTCGACCCGTACGCGACGGGGGTGGCGGCGGCCGGCTGCCCGTGGGTGGACGCGGTCGCGCCGATCTGGCGGGACACGCCGGCGCCGTACGGGCCGGTGTTCGTCCTGCTCGCCGCGCTGGCCGTGACCCTGGGCGGTGGGTTGGTCGGCGCGCTGGTGGTGCTGCGCCTGGTCGCCGTGGCCGGGGTCCTGCTCGCCGGGCTGTGCCTGCTCGGGCTGGCCCGGGCGGCGGGCGTGCCGACGCGCCGGGCGGCCTGGCTGGTGCTGGCCTGCCCGCTGGTCGCCGTGCACCTGGTGGCCGGCGCCCACAACGACGCGCTGATGCTCGGGCTGCTGCTGCTCGGCCTGCTGGTGCTCGTCCGCTTCCCCGGCAAGCCGCGCCCGCTGCTGGTCGCCGGGGTGCTGCTGGGGCTGGCGGTGGGCGTGAAGGCGACCGCGGTGGTGGTGCTGCCGTTCGCGGCCCTGGCGGCGGTGCTCGGCCGCTACACCGTACGGTCGCTGCTGCGCGACGGCGGCTGGCTGGCAGCCGGGGTGTTCGCCGCCCTGGCGGGCGCGTCGCTGCTCTCCGGCCTCGGCCTGGGTTGGGTGCGCGGGCTGAACCGCAGCGGCGACTCGGAGCAGTGGACGTCGCCCCCGACGGCCGTCGGCATGGTCGTGGACTACGCCGGCGAGTTGCTCGGCCGGCGACCCGCCGCGGTCCCGGTGGCGCGGGCGGTGGCGCTGGCCGTGCTGGTCGCCCTGCTGGCGCTGCTGTGGTGGCGGGCCTGGACGGCGCTGCGCGAGCTGAACGACGTCCGGCAGCGGGTGGCGCGGATGGACGCCGCCCGGGTCCGGGTGTCCCTGCTCGGGGCGGGGCTCGCGTTGGCCGCCACGGTCGCCCTGGCCCCGGTGTTCCACCCCTGGTACGCGACCTGGCCGCTGGCCGTGCTGGCGGTCGTGGCGGTACGGACCGGTTGGTTCGTGCTGCCGTGCGCGGTCGCGGCCTTCCTCGCGCTACCCGACGGCACCAACCTCGCCCGGCTGGTCAAGGCTCCGGGTGCATTGGTGATGACCGTCCTGGTCGTCGCGCTGGCGGTGTGGGGTCTGCCCCGGCTCCGCAACGTTCGGCCGCGCTGACGTTCCGGCAGGTCCTTGACCGCGACGTCCTCTCACCCTACATTTAACGCATCGGCTAATTAACGAGGTGGTTAAGCAAGTGGTGACCGATCGGCTCAGCGTCATCTTCTCGGCGCTGGCGGACCCGACCCGCCGGGCGATCCTCGCCCGGCTCGCGGACGGCGACGCCACCGTCACGGAGCTGGCCGAGCCGTTCGACATCAGCCTGCCGGCGATCTCCCGCCACCTGAAGGTGCTGGAGCAGGCCGGCCTCATCACCCGCAGCCGGAGCGCCCAGTGGCGTTCCAGCAGCCTGAACCCGGAGCCGCTCCGGGAGGCCACGGCCTGGATGGAGCGCTACCGGCGGCACTGGGACGCCAGCTTCGACCGGCTCGACGCCCACCTGCGCCGGATCCAGGCGCCGGCACCGCCGACGACGGACGATCCGCAGTGAGAGAGGACAGCACGATGACCGACGCCGCCAACGAACTCGTCATGACCCGCGTCTTCGACGCGCCCCGGGAGCTGGTCTGGCGGGCCTTCACCGACCCCGACCAGTTCGCCGCCTGGTTCGGCCCCGTCGGCTGGTCCGTGCCGCGCGAGACGGTCGACTTCGACGTCCGCGTCGGCGGGCACCAGCGCTTCACCATGGTCAACGACGACGACCCGGCCATGACCTCCCCGGCGGACGGCACCTTCGCCGAGGTCGTCGAGAACGAGCTGCTGGTCGGCTACGAGGAGGTCAAGGGCATGCCGGGCATCGAGGACGGCACGCGGATGACCCTGCGGCTGGAGTTCCACGACGAGCCGGGCGGCAAGACCCGGCTGGAGCTGCGGCAGGGCCCGTTCCCGGCCGACTGGCGGTCGAGCGCCGAGGGCGGCTGGGGCAGCTCCTTCACGAAGCTGGACGCGCTGCTCGCCCGCTGAGGCGTCGTCGAGCAGTGGCGGTCGCGCCGGGATCCGGCGGGCCGGCCAGTACCTCTCGAACCCGCATCGAGGCGGAAACGGCCGGGCCGGCCCCGCGGTGTCGCGGAGCCGGCCCGGCCGGTGCTGGTGGGTGGTCAGCAGTCGAAGTACATCGCGAACTCGTGCGGGGTCGGGCGCAGGCGCACCGGGTCGACCTCGTTGGCCCGCTTCCACTCGACCCAGGTCGAGATCAGGTCCGGCGTGAACACGCCGCCGTCGAGCAGGTAGTCGTGGTCGGCCTCGAGCGCGTCGAGCACCTCCGGCAGCGAGCCCGGCACCTGCTTGACGTCGCCCCACTCCTCCGGGGGCAGGTCGTACAGGTCCTTGTCGATCGGCGCCGGCGGCTCGATCTTGTTCTTGATGCCGTCCAGGCCGGCCATCAGCATGGCCGAGAAGGCCAGGTAGACGTTCGCCGACGGGTCCGGCACGCGGAACTCGACCCGCTTGGCCTTCGGGTTGCTGCCGGTCACCGGGATCCGGGTGCAGGCGGAGCGGTTGCGCTGGGAGTAGACCAGGTTGACCGGCGCCTCGAAGCCCGGCACCAGGCGGCGGTACGAGTTGACCGTCGGGTTGGTGAAGGCCAGCAGCGACGGGGCGTGGTGCAGCAGGCCGCCGATGTACCAGCGGGCGGTGTCGGACAGGCCGGCGTAGCCGGTCTCGTCGTAGAACAGCGGCTCGCCGTTGAGCCAGAGGCTCTGGTGGGTGTGCATGCCGGAGCCGTTGTCACCGAAGAGCGGCTTGGGCATGAAGGTCGCGGTCTTGCCGTTGGCCCACGCCTCGTTCTTCACGATGTACTTGAACAGCTGGAGCTGGTCACCGGCGTGCAGCAGGGTGGAGAACTTGTAGTTGATCTCGGCCTGGCCGGCGGTGCCCACCTCGTGGTGCGAGCGCTCCACGGTGAAGCCGGTGTCGACGAGCCGGCGGACGATGCTGTCGCGCAGGTCGGCGTAGTGGTCGACCGGCGGCACCGGGAAGTAGCCGCCCTTGTACGCGGTCTTGTAGCCGCGGTTGCCGCCCACCTCCTCACGGCCGGTGTTCCAGGCGCCCTCGATCGAGTCGATGTAGTAGAACGCCTGGTGCGCCGAGGTCTCGTGGCGGATCGAGTCGAAGATGTAGAACTCGGCCTCCGGGCCGAAGTACGCGGTGTCGGCGATGCCGCTCGCCGCCAGGTAGGCCTCGGCCTTCTTCGCCACGTTCCGCGGGTCGCGGGTGTACGCCTCGCGGGTGAACGGGTCGTGGATGAAGAAGTTCAACGCGAGGGTCTTCTGCGCGCGGAACGGGTCGATGAAGGCGGTGGCGACGTCCGGGAGCAGGAGCATGTCCGACTCGTGGATGGCCTGGAAACCGCGGATGGACGACCCGTCGAAGGCGAGGCCGTCGGTGAAGAGGTCGTCGGCGACCGACTCGACCGGCAGGTTGAAGTGCTGCATCACGCCGGGCAGGTCACAGAAACGTACGTCGACGAACTTCACGTCCTCGTTCTTGAGGTAACGCAGGAGTTCCTCGGGATTGGCGAACACTCGTCCTCCTGGCACGTCCACTGGGTGGCTGGGCTTCTGGCGACGCTATGGCCGCGCGGTTGCCCGGCCATGTCTTCGGTGTTTCTGCCGTGTTACGTCCCTCGCGGAGCGTCATCCGCGCGGCTCAACCGCGCCTGGCCGGCCGGTGGGAGGCGTCCGGCTGTGCCAGTGTAGTGACAACTGCCATGCTTGGTCCGTTTTTGCGTCCCGGGGTGGCCGGTCCCGGCCCGGCCGCCTGACTACCCTTGTCCGTTGTGACGAACCCGGCCGACCGCCCCGTACCGCCCGCCTCGGACCCGACTTTCACCCCGCCCGGCCTGGGCCGGCGTTTCGGCGCGCTGGTGATCGACTGGGTGCTCTGCCTGCTGGTCGCCCGGGGCTTCGCCGACCCGGTGACCGAGGGCTGGGCGCCGGTGCTGGTCCTGATCGTCGAGTACGGCTTCTTCCTCGGCCTCTTCGCCCAGACCCCGGGCATGTTCATCACCAGGGTCCGCTGCGTGTCCTGGGCCGACGGTGGCCGGATCGGGGTGCTCCGCGGGCTGCTGCGCGGCGTCCTGCTCGCCCTCGTGGTACCCGCCCTGATCATGGACGCCAACCGTCGCGGCCTGCACGACCGCGCCGCCGCCTCCGTCGTCACCTCCGCCCCCCGCTGACCGCCCACGAGACGGCGGGAGCCGGGCCCCGAGGGGGCCCGGCTCCCGCTGCGTACGGCGTGGGTCAGCGGCCGCGGGACTGGCGGAAGGCGCCGCGCGGGGGCCGCATGTTCTTCGGGATCGCGCCCTTCGGCAGCTGCGGCCGGGCGCTGAGCGCCTTGAGGCGCTTGTCCAGCGCGTTGACGTCCTTGCCGGTCAGGTTCCGGGGCAGCTTCATCAACGTCATCCGCAGCTTGCGGATGGGCAGCTCACCCTCCTCCTGGCCGATCACGTAGTCGTAGAGCGGCGCCGAGCCGATCACCTTGGCCAGCCGGCGCTTCTCCTGGCCGAGCAGGCCGCGCACCCGCTGCGGGTTCCCCTCCGCCAGCAGGATCACGCCGGGCCGGCCGATGACCAGGTGCACCATGTCCATCTGGGTGGTCGAGCTGACCGCCGGCGTGACCCGCCAGTCGCCGCGCATGCTCTCCATGATCTGCGCCGCCGCGCCCGGCTGGCCCTCGGCCGCGTTCATCATCGCCCGGTTGGACCGCAGGTTGAGCACGATCAGCAGGCAGAGCAGGGTGAACAGGATGCCGAGCGGGATCGCGAACCAGCCCCAGGCGAGGAACGCGACCACGGTCAGCGCGAGCGGGATGACCACCGCGGCGAAGGCCAGGGGCGCGAACCACCTGTCCTGCTTGGCGGTGAACCGGAACACCATCCCGATCTGCTTCAGCCGCTGGCCGAACGACACCTTCTCCTGGGGATTTGCCATGCCGCTGAGTCTAGTGGTCGGCGCACCCCCCGGTGATCCGCGGGCGGCTGAGTACCTTACGTCGCCGTAGCGCCGGCCGCCGGTCGAGGTAAGGAGGGCGGGCTGGCGAAGATCAGGCGGTGCACCCATGCCCCGCGGGCACCTTCGGGCGGAGAGTCAGAGTCGGCAAACGACAACGACCACGAGGAGCCCGAGATGTTCACCCACGACGCGGAGTTCCTGCTCTCCGTCCACCGTACGCACGCCGCCGAGCTGCGGGCCGAGGCCGCCGTCGACCGGCTGGCCCGGAGCCTGCCGCACCGTTCCGCCCGCGGCTGGCTGAGCCGGCGTCACCACGCCGGCCGCCCCGGCGACAGCCGCCGGTGACCACCGCGCAGCCGGTCGCACCGGTCGCACCGGCCGCGCCGGCCGCACCGTCGGCACCGGCGGCACCGTCGGCACCAGCCGCACCGTCGGCGCCGGTCCTACCGCCCGGGTCCGCCGAGGCGCAACCGGTCCCACCGGCCGGGTCCGCCGAGGCGCACCCGGCCCGACGGACGGCGGGCGCGCCCATCACGGGGGTGGGCGCGCCCGCCACGTCGCCGGGTGGGCCCGCCACGCCGTCCGGTTTGTCCATGATCGCGACTGGATCGTCGGCCGCCGGCGGGGCCGGGGGCGGCGGCGGTCGTGGCATGCTCGGTGCCGTGACCGCACGCCCCGCCTGTACCACCCTCGTCGGCCGCCAGCGTGAACTGGCCGCACTGCGGGACGCGCTCGCGCGGACCCGAGCCGGCGAGCCGACCACCGTCCTGGTCGGCGGCGAGGCCGGGGTCGGCAAGACCCGGCTGCTGGAGGAGTTCGGCGGCGCCGCCGACGGGGTCCGGCTGCTCGTCGGGCAGTGCCTGGAACTCGGCGAGGCGGGCCTGCCCTTCGCGCCGATCGCGGCGGCGCTGCGCGCGGTGTTGCGCCGCGACGGCCCCGCCGTCTTCGACGGGTACGAGGCGGAGTTCGCCCGGCTCCTGCCGGAGCTGGCCCGGGGCCCGCTCGGAGCCGCGCCGCCGCCGTCCTCCGACGCCCCGCGCGGTTACCTGTTCGACCTGGTCGCCGAGCTGTTCGCACGCCTCGCCGACGAGCAGCCGCTGGTGCTGCTCATCGAGGACCTGCACTGGGCCGACCGCTCCACCCGGGACCTGATCGGCTTCCTCGTCCGGGCGGCCCGCGCCGACCGCCTACTGCTGGTCTGCACGTACCGCAGCGACGAACTGCACCGGGGGCACCCGCTGCGGCCGTTCCTGGCCGAGCTGGACCGGGCCCGGGGCGTCGAGCGGATGGAGCTGAGCCGGCTGGACCGGGACGGCACCGGGGCGGTGCTGGCCGGCCTGCTCGGCGCCGAGCCGGCCGCCCGCGCGGTCGACGACATCCACGACCGCACGCAGGGCAACCCCCTCTTCATCGAGGAGCTGGCCGCCGCGGGTGACCCGATCGGCTGCGCCGCCCTGCCGGAGACGCTGCGCGACCTGCTGCTCGCCCGGGTGGACCGGCTCCCGGAGCCGGCGCAGCGGGTGTTGCGCATCGCCGCCGCCGGCGGCACCCGGTTCGCCCACGAACTGCTCGCCGAGGTCGCCGGCCTGCCGGACGCCGACCTGGAGGAAGCGCTGCGCGCCGCCGTCGCCGCCCAGCTCGTGGTGGCCGACCCGGAGGGCGACTACGAGTTCCGGCACGCGCTGGTCCGCGAGGCCGTCCACGACGAGCTGCTGCCCGGGGAACACGCCCGGCTGCACGCCCGCTGGGCCGCCGCCATCGAGGCGCAGCCCCGCCTGGTCGCCGCCGGGCGCGCGCCCGCCGAGATCGCCCACCACTGGTACGCCGCGCACGACCACGCCCGCGCGCTGGTCGCCGCGCGGACGGCGGCGTGCGCGGCGGCCGACCGCTACGCGTACGCCGAGCAGAGCCGGCTGCTGGAACGGACGCTGGAATTGTGGGAGCTGGTCCCCGACGCGGCCGACCGGCTCGGCATGGACCACCTCGCCCTGCTGGAGGAGACGATCGCGGCGGCCACCACCGCCGGGGACTACCATCGCGCCCTCACCCTGACCCGGGCCGCGCTGGCCGAGGTGGACGGGACCGCGGAGCCGCTGCGCGCCGCCCGGCTGCTCGACCGGCGCGGCCGGATGCTCGCCATGCTCGGCAAGAGCGACGGCGCCGCCGAGCTGCGGGAGGCGTACCGGCTGGCGGCCGGGGCGCCGGACGGCCCCGAGCGGTTGCACCTGCTCGCCGACGTCGCCGCCCACGTCGCCCGCGTGGACCGGGCCGAGGGTGCGTTGCTGGCCGCCGACGTGCTCGCGGCGGCGCACGCCTCGGGTGTCGACAACGCCGAGCTCCCGGTGAAGGTCGTCGCGCTGCTGCGCCGCGCCGACCACGCGACGGATCTGGGGCTGGCCGAGCTGCGCCGCTCCGAGGCGTTGGCCCGGGCCGCCGGCGCCGCGCCGGCGCTGGTCGGTGCCCTGGTGCACATCTCCGACGTGCTGTTCGAGCTGGGCCGGTACGAAGAATCGGCCCGCGCCGCCGCCGACGGCGTGGCCGAGGCGCGCCGGGTCGGGATCAGCCGCTCAACCGGGGCTTACCTGCTGTCCAACCGGGCCGAGGCGCTGCTCGCCCTGGGCCGGTGGGCGGAGGCGGACGAGGTGCTCGCCGACGCCGCCCGCATCGACCCGCCGGGCGTCACCGGCTCGCACTGGCTCCAGTTGTGTGCCGCGCTGCGGCTGGCCCAGGGCCACCCGGCCGTCGACGAGACGATCGGCCGGTCGCTGAGCTTCCTCACCAAGCCGTACCTGCACCCGCACCAGCGGCTGCCCCTGATCGAGCTGCGGCTGGAGGCCGCCCTCGCCGCCGACGACCGGCCCGAGGCGCGGCGGGCCGCGGCGGCGGCACTGGCCGACAGCAGCGTCGCCGACCATCCCCGGTACGGCTGGCCGGTGCTGACCGCCCTCGCCCGCGCCGCCCGCCACGTCGGCGACGACGACCTCGCCGCCCGGACGGCCGACCTCGCCGCCGCCGTTCCGGTGCGCTTCCCCGCCGAGCGGGCGTACGCCGCCCAGGTCGCGGCGACGGTGGGCGGGTCGGTCCCCGCCGGCGGGCCGGTCGCCGTGCCCGCCGCCCGGGCCTCCGTGGAAGCCGGCGACACCGGCGCGCTGACCCGGTGGCGGGCGGCCGTGGCGGCCTGGCGGGCCGACGGGCAGCCGTACCCGCTGGCCCGGGCGCTGCTCGCGCTGGCCGAGGTGGCCGCCGCGACGGGGGAGCGGGACGAGGTGGCGGCGGCCGTCGCGGAGACGGCCGCGCTCGCCGACCGGCTCGGTGCCGCGCCGCTGGCCGAGCAGGCGGCGACCCTCGCCCGGCGGGTCGGGCTGCGCGGCGCGAACCGGGGCCGTCCCGGTGCGGACCTGCTGACCGAGCGCGAGCGGGAGGTGCTGCGGCTGGTCGCCGAGGGGCACAGCAACAGCCGGATCGCCGAGCAGTTGTTCATCTCGCCGAAGACCGCCAGCGTCCACGTCTCGCGCATCATCGCCAAGCTGGACGTGCACAACCGGGTCGAGGCCGCCGCCGTCGCCCACCGCCTGGGCCTGCTGGCCGAAACCCGCTGACCGCCGGGACGGTCAGCGGCCGGGTGGCGGGGTGGTCCGGGTGGCCGGCAGGTAGATGCGCCAGCCGGGGATCGTGTGCCGGCTGGCCGGCTGCGCGTCGAGTCGGGTCGCGAGGGGGGAGCCCTCCGGGGCGACCCAGGCCGCCCGGGGGTCCGCGTCCACCGCGCGCCGGTAGGGGCGGTACCGGTCGTGGCCGGGGCTCAGGTGGTCGTCGACGACCGCGCAGAGGACCTCCTCCCCGGTGGCGAAGATGAGCCGGTTGCAGGTCCAGTAGCCGCCGTACACGTGCCGGACGTCCAGCGCGCGCAGGGCGCGGACGAGGCCGGCGTGCCGGTCCTCGGCGGCCCGGTGCGCGGGCGCGGCGGAGACCGCCCCGCCGGTGGCGACGGCCGCGCCGCCGAGCGTCGCGGCGAGCACCGCCGCGGCGGCGACCCGGCGGGCGCCACCGGCCCGCCCCGACCGCCGCCGGGCCGCCTCCCACACCGGCCACAGCAGCACGGGTACGGAGATGAGCAGGCAGGACAGGTACCGGGAGCTCTCGACCGGGGTACGGCCCGACGCGCTGCTCGCCGCGTAGACGGCCAGCGTCAGCACGGCCGCCCCGACCAGGGCCAGCGCGAGGGCCGCCCCGACCGGACGGGCCGCGCCGGCCTCGTCGGGTCGCCCGTCCGCGGCGTCCGGCAGCCGCCCCGGGCCGGCGACCGTCGGGACACCTCGCGGCGGCGTCGGGGCGCGCAGCCGGCGCCACGCCGTGACGGCGGCGGCGATCAGGAGCAGCGGCAGGGCGGCCGACCACCACAGCTGCCAGCCGGCGCACCGGCCGGGCGAGCAGAAGCCCATGCCCAGCGCCGGCCCGAGCACCAGCGCGCCGTGCAGCCGCTCGGCCCAGCCGGCGGGTTCCCCGGCGCCACCGGCGGCCAGCACGGCGGCGAGCGGGCTGCGCCCCGACGCCAGGGCGTCGACCAGCAGCGGTGCCGCACCGGCCAGCGCGCCGAGGCCGAGCAGGGCGCCCGCCCGGCCGCGCAGGTCCCGCCACCGGAACGCCACCAGCACCGCCCCGGCGGCGGCCACGTACGGCAGGACCAGCGGGTCCACCCACACCATCAGGCCGGCGAGGAACCCCCACACCGCCCAGCGGGGCAGCCCGCGTCCGGGCCGGCCGGCCGCCAGGTCGTACGCGAGCAGGGCGAGGGCCACCCCGGCGGCGTTCATCTCCGGGTACCCGCCGCCGGCGATGAGCTGGTTCTTGACGATCCGGTCCGAGCCGGACGCGAGCAGGACGGCGACCAGCAGCGCGTACCACCGGTCCCCGGTGAGCCGCCCCGCGAGGCGCCAGGCCAGCAGGACGAACACCGCGTACAGGGCCAGGGTGGGCAGGCGCAGCGTCAGGGTGGACGGCCCGACGAGCGCGAACAGCGGTGCGGCCAGGTACGCCTCCAGCGTCCCCATGTACGCCTGACCGTAGAACCAGACCGGGAACTCCCGCCCCTGCGCGACGTGCAGGGCGGCGAGCCCCATGGTGGCCTCGTCGCTGTTGGTCGGCGGCGTGGCGTGCAGCAGCAGACCGAGGCGGTACGCGACCCCGGCGAGGATCGCCAGGAGGGCCAGCGCGTCGGGCAGCCGGTACCACCGGGCCCGCGGCAGCGCGCGCAGCGCGGCGCGGTGCTCCTCGCGTACCCCGGTGGTCATGGGCCGATCATGGCACCCGGTCGGTGGTCCGCGCGGCGCGGTGCCCGACGCGGCGGCCGGGTGTCGTCAGCCGGCGGTGCCGACCGGGGCGGCCCGGCGGGCCTCCAGGGCCTGCTGGTAGAGCCGGCCGGCGCGGTACGACGAGCGCACCAGCGGGCCGCTCATCACCCCGGCGAAGCCGATCTCCTCGGCCTCCTCGCGCAGCTCGACGAACTCCTCCGGCTTGACCCACCGCTCCACCGGGTGGTGGCGGGGGGAGGGGCGCAGGTACTGCGTGATGGTGATCAGCTCGCAGCCGGCCTCGTGCAGGTCGCGCAGCGCCTGGGAGACCTCGGCGCGCTCCTCGCCCATGCCGAGGATGAGGTTGCTCTTGGTGACCAGGCCGTCGGCGCGGGCCTGCCGGATCACGTCGAGGGAACGCTCGTAGCGGAACGCGGGCCGGATCCGCTTGAAGATCCGCGGCACGGTCTCGACGTTGTGGGCGAGCACCTCCGGCCGCGACCCGAACACCTCGGCGAGCTGCGCGGGGACGGCGTTGAAGTCGGGGATCAGCAGCTCGACGCCGCAGCCGGGCTGGAGGGCGTGGATCTGCCGGACGGTCTCGGCGTAGAGCCAGGCCCCGCCGTCGGGCAGGTCGTCCCGGGCGACGCCGGTGATGGTGGCGTACCGCAGGCCCATCGAGACCACCGACTCGGCGACCCGGCGCGGCTCGTCGGCGTCGAACTCGGCCGGCTTCCCGGTGTCGATCTGGCAGAAGTCGCAGCGGCGGGTGCACTGGTCACCGCCGATGAGGAAGGTGGCCTCCCGGTCCTCCCAGCACTCGTAGATGTTGGGACAGCCGGCCTCCTGGCAGACGGTGTGCAGCCCCTCGCGCGAGACGAGCCCGCGCAGCTGGGTGTACTCCGGGCCCATCTTGGCCTTGACCTTGATCCACGGTGGCTTGCGCTCGATCGGCGTCTCGGCGTTGCGCGCCTCGATCCGCAGGAGACGCCGCCCCTCGGGGGCGGGCGTCGCGGTGCGCGCTGCCTGGCCGGTCGTCGGCGCGGAGTGCTCGATCGTCACAGAGTCGAGCCTACGCCCGACGGCGGGTGTCGATGCACGTCGGGCGACCGCCGTCACGCCCCCACCCTTGTGACGCCGGACACCACCGCACAAAAATCCCCGTCACATCCATCCCGCCGGGGTGCTAGCGTGCGCCGCAGAGCTGTGACGGAGCCGAGTAGCGCCCCGCCCCGCCAGTTGAAGAGAGCCGCCGGTTGCTGCGAGGCGGTCTGGCAGCGGGCCGCGAAGACCCTCCCGAGCTGCGGGAAGAACGGTAAGGAAGGGCCCCTTCTCAACGCCTCCGGTAGAGGAAGGGTCCCTTCCTAACACCCAGTAGACCCCGCCCGGCTGGCCCCGGTGAAAAGGCGACGAACGAGGCTCCCGCTCCGGCGGGGGCGAAGGTGTGGTGGCACCGCGAGGACCCGCTCGCCCACACCTCCCGGGATGGCGTTGCGACCAGACCGAGGAGGTACCCGCCGTGCAACGCATCCTTTCCACCCAGCTTTCCGCCCATGTCGGCGAACCTGTTCGGGTCGCCGGCTGGGTTCACCGCCGCCGGCTGCTCAAGTCGGTGGCCTTCCTGATCCTCCGGGACGCGGCCGGGCTCGCCCAGGTCGTGGTCACCGAGCCCGAGGCCCGCGCGGCCGTCGAGGCCCTTACCGAGGAGACCGTCGTCGAGGTGGTCGCCACGGTGGTCGCCAACCCGGCGGCGCCCGCCGGGGTCGAGCTCACCGCGCCGACGGTACGCCCGCTCGGCCCGCCCGCCGTGCCGCCGCCGTTCGACCTGTATCGGCCGGCGCTCACCGCGGGCCTCCCCACCCAACTGGACCACGCGCCCGTCGCGCTGCGGCATCCGGTGCGCTCGGCCGCGCTGCGCGTCTCGGCGGCGGCGGTCGCCGGCTTCCGGGCCGCCCTCGACGCCCGTGGGTTCGTGGAGATCCATACCCCGAAGGTGGTGGCTTCCTCCACCGAGAGCGGCGCGAACGTGTTCGCCCTGGACTGGTTCGGCCGGCCCGCGTACCTGGCGCAGTCGCCGCAGTTCTACAAGCAGCTCATGGTGGGCGTCTTCGAGCGGGTGTACGAGGTCGGGCCGGTGTTCCGGGCCGAGCCGCACGACACCGCCCGGCACCTGGCGCAGTACACGTCCCTCGACGCCGAACTGGGTTTCGTCACCGACCACCGGGACGTGATGGCGGTGCTGCGGGACACCCTGGCCGGGATGCTCGACGCGGTCGGCGACCGGGCCGGTGCCGCGCTCGCCACGCTCGGCGTGACCGCGCCGGAGGTGCCGGCCGGGATCCCCGCGGTGCACTTCACCGAGGCGCTGAAGATCGCCGGTGCCCCGGCGGACGAGCCCGACCTCGCCCCGGCACACGAGCGTGCGCTGGGGGAGTGGGCACGGCGGGAGCACGGCTCGGATTTCCTCTTCGTCACCGGCTACCCGATGGCGAAGCGGCCCTTCTACACCCATCCGGACCCGGCGCGGCCGGCGTACTCGAACGGGTTCGACCTGCTCTTTCGGGGCGTGGAACTGGTCACCGGCGGGCAGCGGCTGCACCGGCACGCCGACTACCTGGCGGCGCTCGCGTCGCGTGGCGAGCCGGTCGAGCCGTACGCCGGCTACGTGGACGCGTTCCGGCACGGGATGCCGCCGCACGGCGGCTTCGCGATCGGCCTGGAGCGCTTCGTGGCCCGGCTGACCGGCGCGGGCAACGTCCGGGAGGTGACCGCCTTCCCACGCGACCTGCACCGCCTCACGCCGTAACCTCCCCGACGGGTGCCGGTTGATCAAGAGGTTTACGGATGAACCATCACCGCGACGCAGACCTCTTGATCGACTCGGCGGGCGGCGCGGCGGGTTCGCGGCGGTCATTCCCGGGGGTTCTCCCGGAGCGGTCGGACGGCGGCGGGGACCGGCGCGCGGCCCGGCCGCAGGTAGCGGATGGTGAAGCTGCCGGTGTAGCCGAACAGGGGCCCGAACCGGCGGTTCGTCACCGCCACCTCGATGCGGAACCGCCCGGCCCGGTCGTCGTACCACTCGCGCAGGTGGACCTCCCCGGTCACGGTGGCCGGGCAGCGCAGCCCGCCGCGCGCGCGGTAGGTGCCGCTGCGGATCGTGAGGGCGCCGGCGGCGTCGACGGCGGGGTGCAGGTCGACCGCCAGGTGCTGGTGGGTCCCGAGGTAGTCGACCAGCACGGCCCGCCGTTCGCTCCACACCATGGTGGCGTCGAAGCGCCGCCGGCGGTCCGGTGCGACCTGGAAGGTCCGGACGAAGGTCAGCGTCGGGCGGCCGTAGGAGTCGGTGTAGGCGTAGTTCTCGATGGTGAAGGGGATGTCGACGCCGGTCTCCGGGAACAGGATGTGCCGCAGGGTGCCGAGGTGCAGGAACGGCAGGGTGAAGGCGGCACCCCGCCAGACGCGGTCCATCACCCCGGTGCCCACGCAGCCCAGGTGGGTGTCGCCGTCGACGTCGAAGCGGCGCCGCAACTCGGGGTGGAGCCGGTCGAAGTCGGCACCCAGGGCGGTACGGAAGACGGCGGTCACAGCTTCTCCACCTCCTCGGGTGCCCGGGCGGCGAGGCGGTCCGGTGGTCGGCGTCGACAGCGGCGGGCCGCGGGGGTGTGCGGACGCGGCGGTACGGCCAGCGCGGCCACCGTGCTGCCGAGGACGGTGAGGGCCACCGTGGCGGCCGGGAGGCCGGAGCCGGCGGCGAACGCTCCGGCGGCCAGCACCCCGAGGAGCCGTACGGCGATCTCCCGGGCGGCGTTGCGCCGGGCGCGCTCCGGGGTGACGCCGTGCTCCAGCCAGAGCCGTAGCCGGTCGAACGACCAGGCGGTGGCCCACCCGAACACCGGGCGGAAGCCGAGGTCGGCGGCGCGCCCCAGGGGTCCCCAGCGTGGTGTGTAGGTGTAGCCGGTGAGGAACCGCACCCCGTCCGGACCCGGCAGGTAGCGCCAGTAGCCGGCACCGGCCGCGATCAACGAGCGTGGGTCGTCGGAGCCGAACAGCAGCGCGGAGGTGCGACTGCCGTCCGGCCGGTTCCGCTCGCCGGCGTGCACACCCCAGCCGGCGATCGTGACGCCGGGGGCCACCCGCGTGGCGTACCGGAACCGGGCGGGCGGGCCACCCGGCAGCGGGTCGATCCGGCCGAAGCGGACGTCCCACCGGCGATGTTGGACGGGGTCCTGCGTCATCCGCCACACCTCGGTGACGGGTGCGCCGATGACTGTCTCGACGTAGACGGGTCGCATACCGCCCCTCACTCTTGAGCAAGTGCTCAAGAGTGAGGGTAGAGCGATTTGAGCAATCGCTCAAGAGGGTCTTCCGCTCAGTCCGGGGTGCCGAGCCGGTGCCGCAGCCCGGCCAGGACGACGTCGAGTCCGCCCCGGAACTCGTCGTCGGGACCGATGGCGCGGGCCGTGCCGGCGGTGTCCGCCAGGTACGGGAAGTCGTCGCGCGGCAGCCGGGCCAGCGCGGCGGTGCCGGCGCCGGAGAGCGGGCCGAGGTGGTCACTGCTGAGGGCGCCGACGAGGTAGCTGATCAGGGTCCGGAAGGCCACGACGCGGTCGGCGCCGGTGAGGCCGGCGCCGGCCAGGATCCGCAGCAGCACTTCGCCGCAGCGCATGACCTGGACGTTGGTGTGCCGGTGGCTGAGGAACAGCGGGACCACCGCCGGGTGGGCGCGCACGGCGTCCCGGACGCGGCCGAGCACGTCGGCGACCTGGTCGGTCCACTCGGCGCTTTGGGTCACGGTGAGATCGAGGGAGGCCAGCACCCGGTCGACGACCAGGGCCTCCACCTCGCGGCGGTCGGCGACGTACCGGTAGAGCGACATGGTCCCGACGCCCAGTTCGGCCGCGACGGTGCGCATCGAGAGCTGGTCGAGGCCCGCGCGGTCGATGACGGCGAGCGCCGCGGTGGCGATGCGGTCGTGGTCCAGGGATCGGGGTCGCGGCATGGCCTTGACAGAGTACGCCATACGCCTAACCATGTTAGGGGTACGGCGTACGCAAACGGGGAGGGTGCTGTGACGCGACGATTCACGCCCGGGCGACGGATACCGGCGACAACCCTGACGGCGGTGGCCGGAGGCGAGATCCGCCTGCCCGATCCGGACGGGCTGCTGCACCTTCAGTTCCGCCGCTTCGCCGGGTGCCCGATCTGCAACCTGCACCTGCGGTCGGTGGTCCGCCGGCACGACGAGATCACCGCCGCCGGCGTCCGTGAGGTGGTCTTCTTCCATTCGCCGGCGGACGAGCTGCTCCCGTACGCCGAGGAACTGCCGTTCCCGCTCGTCGCCGATCCCGAGCGCCGGTTCTACCGCGAGTTCGGGGTGGAGGCCGGCCCACGGTCCCTGCTCGACCCCCGCGCGTGGCGGGCGATCCTGCTGGGTGTCGTCCTCGACGTGGTGGCGGTGCTGCGCCGCCGGCAGCGGCCGCCCCGCCTGCGGCAGCCGGCCGGCCGGTTGGGCCTGCCGGCCGACCTCCTCGTCGCCGCCGATGGCCGGGTGCTCGCCGCGCGGTACGGCGCGCACGCCGACGACCAGTGGTCGGTGGACGAGCTGCTCGCCGCCGTCCGGGACCACCGGAGCGAGCCCGCCGGTGCCGACACCTGACCGGGATCAGGCGAGCAGGGTCGGCAGGCGGCGCTCGACCACCGGGAGGACGTCCGTCACGGTGACCGGGCGGCCCAGCTCGGCGGTCAGCGAGGTGACACCGGCGTCGCGGATGCCGCAGGGCACGATCCGGTCGAAGTGCGCCAGGTCGCAGTCACAGTTGATCGAGAAACCGTGCAGGGTGACGCCGCGGGCGACCCGGATGCCGATGGCGGCGACCTTGCGGGCGGGGCCGCGGTCGTCCTCGGGGACCCACACGCCGCTGCGCCCCTCGACCCGGCCGGCGGTCAGCCCGAACTCGGCGCACACGTCGATCAGCATCTGTTCGGTGCGCCGCACGTACGCGACCACGTCGACCGGGTCGGGCAGGCGCAGGATGGGGTAGCCGACCAGTTGACCCGGGCCGTGCCAGGTGATCTTGCCGCCACGGTCGACGTCGATGACCGGGGTGCCGTCCATCGGCCGGTCCCACGGCTCGGTGCGCTTGCCGGCGGTGTAGACGCTGTGGTGCTCCAGCAGCAGCACGGTGTCGCCGCGCTCGCCGGCCACCACGGACTCGTGCAGCCGGCGCTGCTCCTCCCAGGCTGCCTCGTAGTCGAGGACGCCGGCGCGGACGGCCGTGAGGCCGGAGGTCGTCGTGGTCACGGCCCCAGCGTAGTCCCGTACCCGCCGGTCACCCCCGCACGTGAGCCGGCTCACCGGGTCGGTCGGTCCTGCGGGATCCGCCAGACCCACACGTCCTGGACGCGTTCCGGCTCGCCGAACAGCGCGGTCGCGGCACGGCGTACCGCCTCCTGGTTGACCGCCCACTTCGCGCCGTGCACCCGGTCGGGGAGCACCACCGCCTCGATCCGCCAGTGCCGGAGGTCGGCCCGAACCTCCCTGATCGTGCCCTCGGTGACGATGGGCACCGCGCCGAACCGGGCGGCCTGGTCCATCAGCGTGCTCAGCAGCCGGGGCGGCGGGCCGATCCGGCCCCGCCCGTCCGGCCCGCCCGGACCGAGGAAGAACCCGGACGGGATGGCGAACTCGCCCTGCCGGTGGGAGAGGGCGTACGCCTGCCAGCGTTGCCCGTCCGGGTAGACGTCGAGGGCCAGCGGCACCGGCGTGAGCACCCCGCCGGGCGACACGTACTCCCGCCACGTGCCGGAGGTGAAGAACCGGGGGACCGGTTCCCGCTCGATCGTCAGCAGCGGGACGGGCAGCAGCGGCACCAGGGCCACCGTGAACGCGGCCAGCCACGCCGCCCGGGCCGGTCGCGACCGCGGCGGGTCGGCGCGCAGGGCGTCGACCGCGTACGCGAGCAGCACGCCGATCACCGGCGCCACCACCAGCGCCAGGCGGGCCGGCAGCGCGGCGTTCACCACGGGGAGGTGGCCCACCAGGTCGAAGGGCATCGGCAGGTCGGTGCGCCGGCCGTCGACCTTGGCCACCGGGCCGAACGACAGCACCGTGAAGACGACCGCCACCGCGCCGAGCGCCCAGAGGGTGGCCCGCTGCGGCGCCCGGGCCCGGCGCCACAGCAGCACCACGGCGGCGACGGTCAGGAGCAGCAGGGGGAGCCCGAAGAACGAGTTCTCCTCGGTCGGGTTCGGCGCGAGGCCGGTCCGCAGCCCGGCCTCGCCGGCGAGCGAACGGCTGGGGTACGCCGTGTACGAGGCGATGTCCTCGGAGTGGATCACCGCGTCGAAGCCGGTGCCGTGGAACCGTTGCGGGCCGGCGAAGTGCAGCCACAGCGGGTACGCCAGCAGCACGGCGGCCACCAGCGCCGTCACTCCGAGACCGCCGAGGAAGCCGGGCAGCGCCGCCCGGGCCTCGGCGCGGCCCTGCGGGTGCAGCGCCCGGACGCCGACGAAGAGGCCGAGGGCGAGCGCGGTGAAGAAGAGGCCCTCGGCCGCGATGGAGAACGCCACCGCGACCAGCACGCCGAGGATCACCCCGTTGCGGATCCGGTGTTCGGGGCGGCGCAGCGCGAAGGTCCGCCAGACCAGCAGCGGCACCAGCCAGCCGGCGGTCCAGTTCAGGTGGGCGTTGGCGTGCGAGACCATGCCGGGGGCGAAGCCGATGAACAGCCCGCCGAGGCCGGCGGCCAGCGGGCCGCGGCCGAACTGCCGGTTGAGCAGCCAGTACCAGGCCAGCGCCGTGGCGGTGAGGTTCAGCGTGAGGATCACCAGGAAGGTCGCCGGCGGTCCGATCAGGTACGTCAGCGGTGCGAAGACGGCCGCGTACACGGTGATCGAGGTGTTGACCGCGAGGTTGACCCCGTCCGGGACGTTGATCAGGTAGGTGAAGAGCGGGTTCTGCCCGTGCGTGAGGGCGTGCCCGCCGAAGGCCAGCAGCCACTCGAACAGCGCCTGGTCGCTGGAGTTGACCGTGATCGCCCGCCCGTTCGGGTCGCGCCACAGGCCACTGGTCACCCACCCGGCCAGGGCGAGCGCGGCGAGGGCGACAGCCAGGTCGGCCCGGCGGTCACGGACGGCCCGGACCGGTGGGACGGGGGCGGGAGCCAGGGACGGGGAGGTCGGCACGCAGCGGACGTTACCAACCGGACCCGGACACGCCGGACAGACCTGCAAGGAAGGGCCCCTTGTTAACGCGTCACGTTGTATAAGGGGCCCCTCCAATCACCCACCGCGTACGCACACACGTCCACAGTGGTGAATGTGTGAAGGCGAGCCATGTCATCACTTCGACACATTGGCGTAACGTCGCGGCAATTCGCGGGTGACCCACTTCACACCCCCCGTCAGGAGGCTCCCCGTGCGCCGCAACCCCTCCCTCCTCGCCCGGCTGGCCGGCGCGGCCGCCGGCCTCGTCCTGGCCGCCACGGCGGCCGTCGCCGTCGCCACCCCCGCCCAGGCCGCCAGCCTCCAGCAGGTGACCGGCTTCGGCTCCAACCCCGGCAACCTCGCCATGTACGCGTACCGGCCGGACAACCTGCCGGCCGGCGCGCCCGCCGTCGTGCTGCTGCACGGCTGCACCCAGAACGCGACCGGCTACTTCGGCAACACCGGCTGGCAGAAGTACGCCGACCAGTGGAAGTTCACCGTCATCGTGGCGCAGCAGTCCAGCGCGAACCAGCAGCTCAGCTGCTTCAACTGGTTCGTGGAGAACGACATCCGGCGCGGCTTCGGCGAGGCGCTGTCGATCAAGCAGATGGTCGACCACGCCAAGGCCACCTACGGCACCGACCCCGGCCGGGTCTTCGTCAGCGGCCTCTCCGCCGGGGGGGCGATGAGCGCGGTCATGCTCGCCACGTACCCGGACGTGTTCCGCGCCGGCTCGGTCATCGCCGGCCTGCCCTACCGCTGCTCGCCGCCGGCCTCGACCAGCACCTGCCAGTACAGCGGCGTCGACAAGACCCCGGCCGCCTGGGGTGACCTGGTCCGCGCCGCGTACCCGGGTTACTCCGGGCCGTACCCCCGGGTGTCGATCTGGCACGGCACCTCGGACTACACGGTGGTGCCGGCCAACGCCACCGAGCTGCGGGACCAGTGGACCAACGTCCGGGGGGTGTCGCAGACCCCGACCAGCACCGCGTCGCTGCCCGCCAACACCAGCCTCGAGGTGTACGGCAACAACGACGTCCGGGTCTACCGTGTCTCCGGCATGGGCCACGGCACCCCGGTCGACCCCGGTACGGCGCCGGACCAGTGCGGCACCGCCGCCGCGTACATCCTGGACACCATCTGCTCGACCTACCACGACGCCGTCTTCTTCGGCCTCAACGGCGGCGGGCCCAACCCGACCCCGACGCCGACGGCGTCCCCGTCGCCCACCCCGACGCCGACGACCAGCCCGACCTGCGTCACCGCGTCCAACTACGCGCACGTCACGGCCGGTCGTGCCTACCAGTCCGGCGGGTACGCCTACGCCAACGGCTCGAACCAGCGGATGGGCCTCTACAACACCTTCTACACGACGACGCTGAAGCAGACCGGCCCCAACTACTGGGTGATCGGCTGCTGACGGCTCCGTGGTTAAAAAGGGCCCCTTGTACAACGCGAGGCGTTAACAAGGGGCCCTTCCTTACTCCACCAGGGCGGCGTGCAGGGCGCTGCGCAGGTCCGGGTGGCGGTACGTGAAGCCGGCCTTCGTCAGCACGCCGGGCAGGACCCGAGCGCTGGTCAGCGCCTCCTGCGCGAACCCGCCCAGGGCCACCTTCAGCGCCAGCGCCGGGATCGGGATGATCGCCGGCCGGTGCAACTGCCGGGCCAGCTCGCGGGTGAACTCGGCGTTGGTCACCGGCGCCGGCCCGACCGCGTTGACCGGCCCGGCCAGGTCGGCCCGCGCGATCGTGAACGCGGCCGCGTTCAGCCAGTCCTCCATCGAGATCCACGGCAGCCACTGCCGGCCGCTGCCCAGCCGGCCCGCGATGCCGAGCCGGAACGGCAGCAGCTGCGGCTTGAGCAGCCCGCCGTCGCGGTGCAGCGGCAGCCCGGTCCGCAGCCGCACCACGCGTACGCCGGCGTCCTCCGCCGGCCGGGTCGCGGCCTCCCACACCCGGCAGACATCGGCGAGGAACCCCTCGCCGGCCGGTGAGTCCTCCTCGACCGTGCGGTCGCCGGTGTTGCCGTACCAGCCGACCGCCGAGGAGTTGACCAGCACCTCCGGCCGGTCCGCGGCGGGCAGCCCGGCGATGGTGATCGCCAGCGTGGTGGTGGTGTCCACCCGGCTGGACCGGATGATCCGCCGGTACTCGTCGTTCCACCGCCGGTCGCCGACACCCGCGCCGGCCAGGTTGACCACCGCGTCGGCCGCCGCCATCACCGCCGGGTCGAGCTGGGCCGCGGACGGGTTCCACTGCCGCTCGTCGGGGGTGCGCGGCGGCCGGCGGACCAGCCGGGTCACCTCGTGGCCGTCGGCGGTGAGCAGGTCGGCCAGCCGGGTGCCGAGGAAGCCGGACGCGCCGGCCATCAGGATCCGCATGCTCATATCTTCGGATACGGGTGACGATCCGGATGCGTTGAGCGGATCACACCCCCGATTCGGTCGGTGTGTGTCGGAGATCCGCCAGGAGGCGTTCGACCTCGGCTACCGCGTCCGCCGGCAGCGGCCCGAGGGCGAGCGCGCCGAAGTTCTCCTCGGCCTGGGTGACGGTCCGGCAACCCGGGATCGGGACCGTCCGGGGGCTGCGGGCGAGCAGCCAGCCCAACGCGCCCTGCGCCAGGGTGCGACCGTCTGCGGTGAGCGCCGCCCGGATCTGCGCGACGCGCTCCGCCCACCGGGGTGACGGCCGCCCGTCGGTGAACCAGACCAGCCACTCCGGCGCCCGCCCGCGTACGTCGTCGGCGCCGACCGCTCGGGTCGAGCCGGTGAGCAGTCCCATCGCCAGCGGACCCCGGTTGACGCTGGCCAGGTCGTACCTGTCGCAGACCGCGAGCATCGCCGCGTTGTCCAGCAGCACCGACTGGTCGTGCTGGATCGCCGCGCAGTGCGGGGCGGCCGCCGCGAACGCCGCCGCCGACTCCGGGTGGTCCGTGCTCCAGCCGTACGCCCGGATCTTGCCCTGGGTGACCAGGCCCTCCAGGGTGTCGACCAGGTCGAGCGCGGCGGACGCCGGCAGGTCGTTGAGGTGGAGCTGGTAGAGGTCGACGTGGTCGGTGCCGAGCCGGCGCAGTGACTCCTCCAGGCTCGCCACGGCGTAGCCGGGGCTGTGGTCGCTGCCGGTCCACCGGCGGGTCGCCCCGTCGGAGCGGTTGCCGAACTTGGTGGCGATCACCGCCCGGTCGCGGCGGCCGGCGAGCGCCCGGCCGAGGATCCGCTCGCTGTGCCCGGCGCCGTAGTTGCTGGCGGTGTCGAAGAGGGTCGCCCCGAGGTCGAGGGCGGCGTGGACGGTGCGCACCGACTCGTCGTCGTCGACCTCGCCCCAGCCGAAGGGCTGCCCGTCGTCTCCCCACAGTGGCCCGCCGATCGCCCAGCAACCCATGCCGATCGCGCCGACCTCGATCCCGCTGCGGCCCAGTGTCCGTGTCGTCGTCATGCCGCCAAGCCTTCAACCTGGAGTGCGCTCCAGGTCAAGCGCTAGGCTGCCGGCATGTCCGGGTACGCGCCCTCCGAGGCGGCTCGCCGCAGCGGCTTCAGTCTCGACACCCTGCGGTACTACGAGAAGATCGGCCTGCTCAGCGGCATCGGCCGCACCTCCGGTGGGCGGCGCGTCTTCACCGACGACGACCTGGGCTGGTTGACGCTGTTCCGCTGCCTGCGGGACACCGGCATGCCGATCGCGGAGATGTGCCGGTACGCCGAACTCGCCCGGGAGGGCGAGCACACCGCCGGCGAGCGGCAGGCTCTGCTGGAGCGGCACGCGGAGCGGGTCGAGGAGCAGATGCGCCTGCTCCAGCGCCAGTACGACCACCTGCGCGAGAAGACCCGCTTCTACGAGCGAATCACGGCGTCGGGTTCAGGAACTGACTGAGCGCCACCGCTTGACAACGTCGTCGACGTCGGAAACGAGCTGACGCCACGAGTCGAGCTCAGCGACCGGGCCGGTGGGATCGAGGCGCTCCAGCAACTGCCGCCGATGTTGGTTGAACCGCTTGGCCACGGTGTCCCGACGTCGGCCGGTCACGTCAGCCGCCGCGAGGAGGCATTCGCGGAGGATGTCCTTCGGGTCGTGCTTCGACTCCACCTCGTGCTGCCTCGGCAGGCTGAGTCGCGTCCGGCCACGTGGATTGCCGGCGACCTGCCGGATGGCCGCTTCGTCCAACAGAAGCCATGCCTCGGTCATCCGCACAGGGATCACGGGAACCAACTCAGCGGTGGCCTCCAGCGGTCGTACCGCTGACTCGATCTCGCGTTGCCGGCTCAGCCGTCCCGCGTTGTCGGCGTCCCGATGCACGACGATGAGGTCTACGGGCCTGCCTTCGAGCTTCAGGGCAGCTTTGACGCGGGACCCCACGTCCTTGGCGACCTTCGGAAGCCGAGAGAAGTCGGGCAGTGTCAGGCTCACCGAAATGCCGCGTCCGAGGAATAGCCACTCGACGTGTCTCGACAGCGGCTCGTCGGACGTGCCCTCGGCGATGAACAAACCAGAGTAGAAGTGGCCGCTCATGTCGTCAGGTCCGACGGAAGACGAAGGCGGGCCTCGGGCGGCTCGGCGAGATAGGGCACGACATCCGCGTGGGAGAACGTCTGCACTCCCGGCCTGGCGCGCCAGGAGCCGCGGAAGGGAAGAAGAGCGAGGGCGCGGACCGCCCCACCATCAGGCATGGGACGCAGTCTCGTGTCGGCGAGCAGCAGATCCTCCGGATCGCAGAGCTGCACCACCCCCGGGGAGTGAGTGTTGATGATGACCTGCCGGAATGGGTTGTCGTCGCCTGGTGGGTGGTCGCGATCGACGGCCAGGTCTCGGACGAGCTGCACCATTGCGGGAAGGTTTGCGGGGTGGATCCCGTTCTCCGGTTCCTCCATGCAGATCAGGCCGGTGAACGTCGAGTCTTCCAGCAGCACGCAGAGCGCGAGGAAGCGCAGCGTTCCCTCGGACAGCGCCCGGGCAGGAAGTCGTAGGCCTCCCTTCTCCCGAAGGAAGAGAGTGAAAAGCTCTCGCGCCTCGTCGTACTCCACCTCCAGGTCCTCGACGGCTATTCCAGAAAGGTCCGAAAGCCGTCCGGCCACCGCCGCGTAGACCCGGTCAGGCTCGGCCGACCACTCGGGTGCGTGCGCAACCCGGTAGAGCGTGCTGGGGAGGTATCGGCCGTCTGGAGCCAGCGATTCTGGGCCGACTGTGCCGTCCGGCGCGCGCAGTGCAGAGGGCTCCAGTGCCAGGCGCCGCCAGCTTCTCATTTCGTTCCTGGCAGCTAAGACGGTCGGATTATCGGCGGTTATCGTGGCACTGAGCACTGTCCGGGCGGCGCGGCCCGGGTAGCGCGTCTTCTCCACCGGCTGCCCACTCTCATGGGCACTGATGAAAATGCCCTGCATGCCTCGACGGTCAGTGGAAAGGAACACCTGGTTACCGCCGCGATCGGGGATCACGGCATCGAGAAAACCGGGGCTGGCTGGGAACTTTGTTCGAGTACGCGGGTCGCTGATCTCGCGAAGGTCCTCATCAAGCAGGTAGAGGCGTCCTCCAGTGTGGTCGGTCCGGCTCGGCCCGTAGCCGAGGGTGATTTCATAGCGAAGAGCGGTCGCTGCGACACGTGCCCGGGCGCCCAGCTCGTCCTCCACCTCGGCCGGAACGATCATTTCAGCGGCGATCTTGATCCGGTGCTCGCGCTGGCGGTACCCGTCCCAGAACAGGTCACGAGGATCACCGCCGGCAGCCCCTGCCGTTGTGCGGACCCGCTGTGCTGCCTGAGCCAGGGAGTCCGTGGCGAGGTAGGACAGGAACTCGATCACGTCGAAGACGTTCGACTTGCCCATACCGTTCGCGCCGGCAATGCAGGTGAATGGGCCGAACTCAATGTCAACATCGAGCAGGTTCTTGAATCCCTGCACCTGCAGCCGCGTGAGCATGAGCTGAGCTTAGTCGGGGACCTACGCCACCTCGTGTGCCGGCGCGGCGGTGGCGCGTACGGACCTGAGGATCGAGACGATCCGGTCCGCGTCGTCCTCGGTGAAGATCGACTCTGGCCCGTGCGGGGCGATCTCGGTGAACGGCGACTCGTAGAGCCGGTCGATCTCCATGGCACCGTTTTGGGTCAGGTGGCCGATGATCATGTTGATGAAATGGATCTGGTTCTTGCTCAGAGTGCGCCCGATGAGGAACTCGTTGAAGGCCTCCGCGGCGGCTTCCCGGTCCAGGCCAACCAGTGAGCGGATGAACAGGCCGAGCCCGTCCGCCGATCGCCGGGCCCGCTCGATGTCCTCGGCGGCGCCGGCGCCGCTCTCGGCCAGCATCCGCTCCAGCTCGGCCAGGTCGCTCGGGGAGAGCTGCCGGTTGCGTCGCAGCTTCTGCAACGCCACGTGATCCTCGTGGGATCGCAGATAGGCGCGGGCCTTGATCCGGAACCGCTCGAAGTCCGTCCCGACTCGCGCCTGCGGGATGGGGACCTCGGTGAGCTCGCCGAGCTGGTCCTCGAAGTCGGTGTAGACGATGGTGCGCTTGCTCCGCTCGATCAGCCTGACCAACGACCGGACCCGGCGGCGCAGCAGCTCCAGCATTGGCAGGGTGACGTCCTGCCACCACTCGTCACCGGCGACCTCGTCCAGCAGTTCCTGCTGCGCGCGGATCGCCGGGATGCTGGTCTGCTCCAGCAGGGCCGACGCGATCTCCTGCACCTGCTTGCGCAGCCGCTCGTACGCTGGTTCCACGTCGAAGTGGCCGAGCTGAAGGCGCAGCATCATCAGGTCGAAGCGCTTGGCGTTCTCGTCCTCGTCCTTGACCGAGGACGGCAGCCCGGCGAGGTTGCTCCCGATCTCCTCGACCGCTTCCGGCGTCAGCCGATGCCAGTTGGCGAAGTCGACGTAGTACTCCACCACGCGCCGTTTCGGGCGCGCGACGAAGTTCTCCATGTTGATGCCGGTGACCCGCTCGTGCAGGTGGTGAGCGACGTCCGAGCGCAGTCCGGCCTCGCTTTTGGTGCCATCGGAATCGGGCTCGCCACCCTGCGGAAGGCGCTGATCGAGCCGGTAGAGCAGTTCGAGCCGGGCCTTGAAGAGCCGTTCCGTGAGGGACTCGCCCAGCGACCCTTCGCTGACCGGCACGTCCTGGCTGAAGAACTCGAAGTTCTGGCAGCAGTCGAAGACGTAGAAGTTCTTCTTGTCCTGCCCGGGGCCGTACAGGTCCGGGCAGAGCCGGGTGCCCCGGCCGATCATCTGCCAGAACTTCGACTTTGACCGGACGATCTTGAAGAAGACCAGGTTGACGACCTCGGGCACGTCGATGCCGGTGTCGAGCATGTCCACCGAGATGGCGATGTGCGGCGCCTTGTCCTTGACCGAGAAGTCGTCGATCAGGCTCTGGGCGTACTCGACCTGGTGAGTGATGACCTTCGCGAACTGGCCCTTCAGGTGCGGGTAGTTGGCGTCGAACCGCTCCCGGATGAAGGTCGCGTGATCGTTGTTCTTCGCGAAGATGATCGTCTTGCCGAGCCGGTCGCCGCCGGCGACCTTGTGCCCGTGGGTCATCAGGGTCTTCAGCACCTTGTCGACGGTGTCGGCGTTGAAAAGCCACTTGTTGACCGCGTCCGGGTCGACGCCGTCCGGCGGGCCGTCCTCTCCCCAGTCCAAGGCGTCCCAGCGGTCCTTGTCCTCCTCGCTGAGGTCGTCGTAGCGGATGCCGTCCCGCTGGAACTTGAGCGGCACCGACACCGCCAGCGGCGGCACCAGGTAGCCCTCCTCGACGGCCTCGTCGAGGTCGTAGTGGTCGGTGGGCACCCCGTCTTCGAGGTGGAAGAGGCTGTAGGTATTGCGGTCGATCTCGTTGCGGGGCGTGGCGGTGAGCCCGAGCAGCAGCGAGTCGAACCAGGAGAAGATCGCACGGTACTTCTGGTACACCGACCGGTGCGCCTCGTCGACGATGACCAGGTCGAAGTAGCCCGGTCCGAAGCGCCGCACGCCACTCACGGTCTCGTTGATCAGGCCCATCATGGTCGGGTACGTGGACACGCACACGCGGCCGTCGGTGTTCTTCTCGGTGACCAAATTGACCGTGGCCACCTCGGGCAGGTGCGCCTTGAAGGCGTTGACCGCCTGGTTGACCAGCGCGTTCCGGTCGGCGAGGAAGAGCACCCGCTTGACCCAGTTAGCCCGCATAAGCTGCTCGACCAGGGCGATGACGGTACGTGTCTTGCCCGCCCCGGTCGCCATGACGAGGAGCGCCTGCCGCTGCCGGTTCAGCTCGAACGCCTCGCCGACCGCCAGGATCGCTCGCTTCTGGTAGTGCCGCTCGACGATGCGCTCGTTGATGTCGCACCCGATGAGCGACCGGCGGCTCTCCCGCCGCTGTACGAGCAGTTGCAGCTCGGCCTTCGTGTAGAAGCCCTGGACCGGGCGGGGCGGGTATGCGGTGTCGTCCCAGAGCCAGTGCTCGTAGCCGTTGGTGTAGAAGATGACCGGGCGCTGCCCGTACGCCTGCTGCAGGCAGTCGGCGTAGAGCTTGGCCTGCTGCTCGCCCACAGTCGCGTCCCGGCGGGTCCGCTTGGCCTCGACCACGGCGAGCGGCTTGCCGTCGTCACCCCACAGCACGTAGTCGACGGCGCCCTTACCGGTGCCGTTGGGCATGCCGCTGACCGGGAACTCCCGGTCCCGCGGCTGGTCGAGGGCCCACCCGGCCTCCTTGAGCAGCACGTCGACGAAGAGGTCGCGGGTCTGCGCCTCGTCGTAGTCGTGGTCGTCGGGCCGAGCCTCGTTCGCGGCCTTCGCGGCGGCGATCTGGGCGCGCAGCTTCGCCAGCTCGGCGTCCAGGCTGGCGTTCTTCTCTCGCTCGGCGGCGAGCGCAGCATCGTGGGCGGCGAGTTTATCGGCGAGGGCCTTCAGGTCGGCCTGACTCGTCTGCTGTGGGCCGCCGCCGTGCGACGGCCGGGGGATGAGCGTCTCGTCGAAGGCGAGCGCGCTCGGCGGCACCTGTGACTGGTCACGGGTGTAGTGGCGGGCAACCCAGTACAGGACGTGGAACAACTCCCGTACCACCGGAAGCGAGTCGGTCGACCTGACCGGGGCGTTCTTGTGCACCGCCCAGTTGCCCTGCTTGCGAATGATGTCCATCTTGGCGTTCAGCGCCGGCCCGACCAGGTGCCGCAGCGTCGGCTCGTGGATCATCCCCGCCAGGTCCTTCTTGTAGGGCGGGGCGAGGGTGCCGTCGACCTGGAAGAGCCAGGTCAGGGTGTGCTCCAGAGCTCGGCGGGCATAGAAGCACGCCGTACGCGGATCGAGGACGGTGTTCCGCTCAGCCTTGGCGGCCTCGCGGAACAGCTCAGGCCACTCGGCCCGCAGAAACGCGAAGTTACTCATCGAGCGCCAACCCCCACAGTCGACAGCAGCCCTCGATCGTCTCACATCACAGCAATCCCCGGAAGGCCCGATCCTGCAACGACGCGAACAATGCGTCGAGTTCCGCCAGGCTCGCCCGGTGTGCCGCCTTAAGCAGTTCCACCTTCGCAACACGATGAGCGAACGAATGCTGGAGAGTCAGCGGAGGTATGCCGGTGGTGATCGAAAGCACCTTGTCCTGCGAAATGTTCTTCATGGACCCACTGGTGCCGGTCGCTCGCCGACTGATCTCGCGTCTGAACGACGGCTGTTGGAAGAGTTGACGCACGTAGAGTGGAGCCGACCTAACTGGTTCATGCCAGACGAAACGCCAAAGCTTGTCGGGCAGCAGCAAGTTGTGGGGTGGATCGGTCACCATGGCGGTCGCGCCGACGAGCGCCTCCGTGTTCGCCCGGCTGAACAGTAGGTCGCCGTCCCGCACAACGTGCGATTGGGGCGGAATGTAGCCGGAAGGGACTGCCTTACTTTCCGTCGCTATAAACGTCAGCGACGTTACGGCGCTAACCTTGAGAACGCGGAATTGTGCCCTTGGATCGTCTTCGTCTTCCGCCACGAGGTTCTTGCCGCTCTCGAAGCGAGCCACGAAGTCCCGGACTGACCCTGTAGGCCACCGGCGCTCGTTTTCGACGGGATCACCGAACATGTCGAGGAAGATGGACTGGGTGAGGTCGTCGAGCGTATTGAGGGCTTCGCGGCGCTTGGCGCGCAGCTCGTCCGCCCGATCCAGTACCTCCGCAACCCTCCGCTGCTCCGCCAACGACGGGAGCGGTACCGCCAGCCGCAACAGCGTGTCCCGTCCGACTGTCGCCTGGTTGACCCACTGGCGACACATGGCCTTGAAGATCCCACCGTCGAATTGCAGATGTAGCCAACGGGCAAGGTAGGCGGGTAGGAGTGTCGAACGATCGACCCGGAGTCGAAGAAAGTGATTGCTGAAAACGGTCGGCTCGTCGGTTGCATAGATCAGCGCTGTCTTGCCCACCATGTCCGGGCTGTTGGTCGCGTTGAAAAGGACATCGCCCTCACGTAGCAAGAAGCCAGCTATCCCGGGCCGCTGGGCAGGGACCAAGCGACGCTTCGACAGGTCGAGACGGCCATCCCTGGTGATGTTGTTCATCCGAATCTGGAAGATGCCGTCTTCTGCTTCCTCCCCGCAGGCGAAACCCGGCTTGGCCTCAAGGAGAAGATCTCCCAGGCGCTTCGTGGGGACAGTCATCGTTCGAGCATCGCCTTCAGGTCGGTCATGCCCTGCTGAATCTCGGACTCCAGGCATTCCAGGTCGGTCAGAATTTCTAGCGGCGATCGGTGCTCGGCCTCTCCGTGGACAATCTCCTTGTAACGGTTGAGGCTGAGGTCGTATCCCTGCTCGACGATGTCGGCCTTGGCTACGCAAAAGCTCTGCTCGGTCCGCGCCCGCTGCAATTCGGTCCCATTACGACGGGACCAGCGCGCCAGAGCATCCGGCAGGTTGTTTTGGGCGTGCTCGTCCTCGATGAGCGCCACCGTCGGCACGGGGCCCAGCTTCTCGGTGGGCAGCAACGGCATCCGTCTGTCGTCGAGGCTCCAGCCGTCGGCGGTCACCTCGTAGAACCAGACGTTGTCGGTGCCGCCGCTGTCAGTCTTGGTGAACAACAGGATCGCCGTGGACACGCCCGAGTACGGCTTGAACGTACCGCTGGGCAGTTTCACCACTCCGTCGAGCTTCTGCTCCTCGACCAGGATTCGGCGCAACTCCTTGTGTGCCTTCGTGGAGCCAAACAGCACGCCGTCGGGCACCACGACCGCCGCCCGACCGCCGGGCTTGAGCAGGCGCAGGAACAGCGCGAGGAACAGCAGTTCGGTCTTCTTGGTCTTGACGACCCGCTGGAGGTCCTTCGAGGTGCTCTCGTAGTCGAGGCTGCCGGCGAAGGGCGGGTTGGCGAGGATCAGCGAGTACTTCTCCGACTCCCCGCTGACGTTCTCAGCGAGCGAGTCGCGGTAGCGGATGTCCGGGTTCTCGACGCCGTGCAGCAGCATGTTCATGCTGCCGATGCGCAGCATCGTCCCGTCGAAGTCGAAGCCGTGGAACATGCTCTCGTGGAAGTGCTTCCGCTGCGCCGCGTCGTGCATCGCCTCGGGGTGGTTGCGGCGGACGTACTCGCCGGCCTCGACCAGGAAGCCCGCGGTGCCGCAGGCCGGGTCGCAGATCTCGTCCTTGGGCGTCGGCTTGGTCATCTCGACCATGAGCTGGATGATGTGCCGCGAGGTGCGGAACTGTCCGTTGTGGCCGGCCGTGGCGATCTTGCTCAGCATGTACTCGTAGAGGTCGCCCTTAGTGTCCCGATCCTCCATCGGGATGTTGTCGAGCATGTCGACGACCCGGGACAGCAGCGCCGGGTTGGGGATGGTGAACCGGGCGTCCTTCATATGGTGCGAGTACGTCGACCCGTCGCCGCCGAGCGTCCGTAGGAACGGGAAGACCCGCTCGCCCACGGTCTCGAACATCTCGCTCGGCGCGGCGCTCTTGAACCGCGACCACCGCAGGTCGTCGTACTTGCGCCCCTGGCCGTCGGCACCTTCGGGAAAGATCCGCCGCTCCATCGGCTTGCCGGTGCGAGCGGCCTTCCGTTCTTCGAGGGTGTGCAGGTCGTCCAGGCGCTTGATGAAGAGCAGGTACGTGATCTGCTCGATCACTTCCAGCGGGTTGGAGATTCCACCCGACCAGAAGGCGTCCCAGATGCGGTCGATCCTGCTCTTCAGCTCACCAGTGATCACGTAGCTTCGGTCCCCACGCCGTCGGCCATGTCGAGTTGACCTTCGCAGGGTAGTCCGGTGACGGGGACCTCCGGCATGGGGTGTTGGGGCGACTCGCCAGGCGACCTGCGGACGATTGCCCAGCCGAGGAAGCGGTCGAAGAGCTGCGTCGGGTCGGGGCCGTCGTGCGGGTCGAGCGGGTGGAGTTGCCCGGCCGCGTCGTGCAGCAGCCCGCCCAGGTAGACCAGCAGCGCCACCCGGTCGTGTGCGTACTCCCGTAGCAACGTCAGCCGGGCCGGCCCGCACGGCCAGGGCGCCGCGCAGGCCCGGCACAGCCACAGTGGACGCAACGGCGTGTGCGGGCGGGCGGTCACCAGCGTCCGCCGTTGGCCCGCCAGGTCTGCGCGGGCGTCAGCCGGCCGACCCGCCCGACCTGCGGGTTCGCCCGCGTCGGCTCGTCGCGCCAGCGGGTGTTGCGGGGCGGCGTCGGCGGCTCGGTCGGGGTGGTCGCGTGCCGGTCGGGGCAGGCGGTCCAGCGCAGGCCGCACGAGCACCAGCGCCGCAACCCCCGCCAGGTCCGCCGGTGCCGAGGCCCGAGCGGCACCGGCGGGTCGCGCCGCCGCCACCTCCCGAGGAGTACGCGGACAGCCGCGCCGCCCTGCGCCATGCGCAGTGAGTTGGGCGGCCGGGGGAGGGGTGAACGCACGTCGTCTCCTCTCCGGTCAGCGGCGCCGGGACGGGCGGGGGCAGCCGTCATGGCGGTTCGGGTCCGCGCCTGACGGCTGGAGCCCGGCACCCGCCCCGGGCCTGCTGGTGCTGCCCGACGAGCGGTGTCGGGCGGGGGCGTGGCACCCGACCGACCTCCGGGGGAATGGCGGCCGGCCGGGCGCGTTTTCACGGAACGACCAGCCCCGGTTGCAGACCAGGGAGCCAGCCATGGGCAAACTTATACTTAGTACTGCTCATAGGTCAACCACTGACTACTGCTTACTTGTCGATAGAAGGGAAGCGTGATCAAATGGCGGTGCAGACCAGGGAGTCACCATGCCCGCCAAACCGAAGTGGGCGCAGCTTGCGGACCTCATCCGCGAGCAGATCGCGTCCGGAGAACTCGCACCCGGCGACAAGCTGCCGTCGACCTCTCAACTGTGCCTACAGCACGGAGTGTCAGCCGGCGTCGTCAACCACGCCATGATCGTGCTCAAGACCGAGGGACTCGTCGAGGGCGTGCACGGTCTCGGCGTCTTCGTTGCCGAGCGCCCCGACGCCTGAGGGGGTCTCCTCGATCAAGTGTCGTCTCCGGTCTCAGGACCTCGGGGGCACTCCGCCAACCCGCTCGTGACACAGCTGCGGATGCGGTTCGACGGCATCCCCCAGTGCGATACGACCAGGGCGTTCGACTGTGGCCCACACGCCGAAGGTCATGTCGTGGTGATCGGCGACGGTTCTCAGGAGATGCCCGTGCTCCGGGGCGTCCTCCTGGGCGAGGTCGATCATGACGCATCGAGTAAGCCGCTGGCGTGGTCTCAAGACGACCTCGGAACCGATGCGAACGGTCCTCCCGAGCCATCCGTCTTCCGGGAAGTCGCTTCCCGGCACATCCACGAGCAGGTTGGCGCGGAACCGCAACGGCTCGACCGGCTCCCCCAGGAGATCATGCAGTCGTCGCAGGGCGGCGGTGCTGATCAGGCTTACCGGTCCCTCGTCATGGTGCATGACCTCAGCCTGACGCTCGATCGTGACGCGACGGGCGAGCACCTTGCTGACCGCCTCATGCCCTGCTGCCGCATCGGCGGCGAAGCGGCGTCCGTCGGGCAACTCGACGAGCGGCACCGGATCACCGAAATGCCCGCGGAGCGTGAACAGCCCCGGCATCCGTCGGAAGCGACGGGTGTTCTTCCCGCTGCCCAGCTTCCCGTCTGCGTCTCGCACGGCCCACGAACGGTCACCAACCAATCCCCGCTGGTCGACGTCGACGGCGGCGAGCTGCTCGCCGAGTAGCGACTTGATCGGATACCGGCGGATCTCGGCTAGCTCCATCGGCGTCACTGTAGATGGCCGGACGGAGCAGGGTCATCCAGCCGCCCGTGGGTGAGCGGGCCGAGGGTGTCGCGGCGTACCCGTAACGAAGCGACCGGCCGCGAGATCTTGGAGAATTTCGGCCCCTTCGGGGGCCGTTTCCTTCCAAGATCTGGCGACGTTGAGCGCGGTCAGGCCGGCAGCTTGGTCAGTTCGGCCAGGTGGCGTAGGGCTCGTGCGGTGGCTGCGTCGGTGGCGGGCAGCAGTGGCGGGCGGACCGCCGGCGTCGGGATGCGGCCCCGGGCGTGCAGCACCGCCTTGATCACGGACGGGTTGGGTTCGGCGAAGAGGGCGGCCGAGAGAGTGGCGAGCCGGTGGCCGAGCGGCCGGGCCCGCGCGACGTCCCCCGCCCGCCACGCCTCGACCAGCGCGGCGTAGTCGGCGGTGGCGACGTTCGCCGAGGCGACGATGCCGCCGTGCCCGCCGAGGGCGAGGAGCGCCGAGACGTACGCGTCCTCGCCGCTGAGCACGGCGCAGCCCGGCGGTACGTCGGCGAGGAAGGCGATGGTGTCCGCGTCGATGCCGCCGACCGCGTGCTTGATACCCACCACCCCGGGCAGCGTGGTCAGTCGGCGCAGCGCCCCGGCGGAGAGCTGCTGCCCGGTGCGGTACGGGACGTGGTAGACGACCAGCGGCACCGGGGAGGCCTCGGCCAGCCGGGCGAAGTGCGCGACCACCGCCTCCTCGCCGGGCCGGAGGAACGGCGGCACCAGGCAGAGCGCCGCCGTGACCTCGGGCCGTCCGGCCAGGGCGTGCAGCGCGTCGACCGTGCTGGCGCCGACCAGAAGCCCGGCCTGGTGCTCCCGGCAGAGCTCGGCGACGGCGTCGACCACCCGACGCTGCTCGCCGTCGTCGAGTGCGTGCGGTTCCCCGGTGGTGCCCAGCGCGACCAGGCCGGCAGCGCCGGACTCCAGCACGTCGTGGGCATGGGCGGTCAACGCGTCGAGGGCGACCTCGCCTCGGTCGTCGAACGGCGTGACCAGCGGTACGTACAGCCCTGTCGGTGTCATGCCTTCAGCCTGCGACAGAGGATCGTGTAGGACTAGTTCAGATTCCTCACCAGACACGTAAGCTGAGCTGATGCTTGATGTCCGCCGGCTGCGTCTCCTGCGGGACCTGGCCCGGCTCGGCACGATCGCCGCGGTCGCCGAGGCGCACACCTACACGCCGTCCGCCGTCTCGCAACAGCTCGCCGCGCTGCAACGGGACGCCGGCGTCGCGCTGATGGAACGCGCCGGCCGCCGGGTCGCCCTGACCCCGACCGGGGAGGCACTGGTCCGGCACACCGAGGTGATCCTCGCCGCCCTGGAGGCGGCCGACGCCACCCTGGCCGCCGCACGCGGGGGGCTCTCCGGCACGCTGCGCATCGGCACCTATCCCAGCGCCGTGCGTCCCGTGCTGCTGCCCGCCCTGGTCACGCTGGCCCGGGACCACCCCGCGCTGGACCTGACGGTCACCGAACTGGACCCGGTCGCCGTGCCCGCCGCACTGCGGGACCGCCGGCTCGACGTGGCCCTCGTGCACGACTACGACATCGCGCCGGTGCAACCCGATCCGGCGCTGGATTCGGCGCCGTTGCTGGACGAGACGGTCTTTCTCGCCGTACCCGCCGACCTGGAGTGCGACCTGGCCGGCGACCCGTTGCGCTCGGTACGCGACGCGGGGTGGATCGCGGGTAGCCCGGGAACCCTCTGCCACTCGCTCGCCGTGCACGCCTGCGAGCTGGCCGGCTTCCGCCCGACCGTGCGTCATCACGCTGATGACTTCGCCGCCATGCTCGCCCTGGTAGCCGCCGGCCACGGCGTCGGGCTCGTGCCCCGACTCGCGGTCGGGCAACCGCCCGCGGCCGGGGTCCGTCTGGTACCCCTCGGCTTCACCCGGCGCACCCGGATCGCGTACCGGAGGGGCGCGGCCGGCCACCCGGCGGTCGCCGCCTGCGTCGCGGCGCTTCGGTCCGTCGACGTGGGCTCGTCGACCGGCTGAACGTAACGGCAGTCGCTTGGGTCAGGGGCGTCGTACCGGTCGGACCGTCACCAGATCATCGAGACCGACGAAGTCGGTCGGGTTCGTGGTGTAGAGCGCCAGCCCGTTCGCGTACGCGATCGAGGCGATCATCAGGTCGGCAATCCGCCGACGGGTTGTCCGGCCGGTGGCGAGGACCGCACCTGTGACCATGCCGAAGGCGCGCGCCGCCTCGGCATCGAAGGGTAAGGGATCGAAGGTCGCCTCGGCGTGCTGGAGCACGCTCATCCGACGTGCTCGTTCAGTGCGATCGTCGGCGTGGTGTGGGCCTGCGGAGAGTTCGGCGAGCGTGACCGCGGAGATCACCATCTCCTCGGGCAGTTCCGCCAGGTCCAGGGCGGCCAGGTGGATGACGACGTTGGTGTCGACGAGTCCGCGGCTCGCGGCGTCACCACTCACGGCTGAACGGGTCCTGGTCGACGGATGAGTCGATGTCCTCACGGAACCTGTCGGCATCGAGGACCGGTGCGGTGGCGAACGCCGCCATGACCTCGGCGCGCGGGACGAAGGTTCTCCGGCGGAGAGGAATGAGTTTGCCGATCGGTGTGCCGTTGCGCGTGATGACGTATGACTCACCCCGCTCGACCCCGCGCATGATGGCACCGGACTCATTGCGCAGCTCGCGCTGGGTGATCTCGCGATGAGCATGCTCGGCCATGAACCCGATACTAGTCCAGGGTGCTACGAAGTGCTACGACTGGCGGTCCTACGTCGAGGGGTCGTCGGGGGTGGTGTCGTGCCAGCGGGAGCGGAAGGCGGCCTCGTGTGCCTCGTGCGTGGTGCGCTCCTGGTACACGGCGGCGTACAGGGCCCTCCGGGCGTCGGTGAAGAGCACCACTTCGGTCGCGATCAGCCCGACGCAGATGGCGGTGAGCAGGGCGAGGGCGGCCAGGCCGGGCAGGTGGGAGGCGATCGGGATGCTGCCGGCGAGCACCAGCACCGTGCCGACCCGGGTCCAGGACAGGGTGTGCAGCGTACGGAGCTGGAACAACATGTTCGCCGACAGGTAGCAGATCACCCCACCGAACAGCAGCGGTACGTCGGGACCGTGCGCCGGCTGCGTGATCGGGATCTTGGGATCGGCGATCTCGTGCACGATGCCCTCGGCCCCGAGGGCGAACAGGATGATTCCGGCGATCATCGGCAGGTAGAGGTAGGCGTAGGAGTCGCGGGCCAACGCCACCCGCGGACCGTCCTTGGCGGCGTGCAGGGCGATGCGGGCGGCCGGCCCGATCATGTCGTAGTGGGCCCACCAGAGGGCGGCGGTGAAGACGATGCCGAGGACGGCCGCCGCCACCGCCGACCAGGTCGGCGGCTGGCCGAGCAGGTTGCTGCCCACGCCGACGGAGATCACCGACTCGCCCAGGGCGATGATCAGGATCAGGTCGTAGCGCTCGGTCCAGTGCTCGGCGGAGGTGACACCCCAGCCCCAGGTGCCGACGAGGATGCCGGTGGTGTACTGCAGCAGCACGAGGGTGAGCCACAGTCCGTCCCGGGCGAGCGTGGCCGCCTCCGGATCCTCGATCACGGACGGCGCCATGGCAGCGGCCACCAGGAGCAGCGTGCTGAACACGAGTTCCGGGGAGAACCGGAGCAGTTGCCGCCGTTCGTTCGGGCTGTCGCGTACGACGTGCCAGAAGAGCAGGAAGTGCACCGCCCGGATCACCACGTAGCTGATCGCCACCACCACCGGCCCGGCCGCGCCCTCGCGCGGATCGCCGAACGCCTGTGGGAGGGCCAGCGCGAAGCAGAAGAGCGCCGCCATCCCGATGACCATCAGCACCGGCACGAAGCCGAGCCCGAGGCGGACCCGGGTGGCGACCACGCTGTGGATCACCCAGCACCACCAGAGCACGGCGAGCACGAGCATCGCGTGCAGCAGCGTCCGGCCGGTGATGTTGGCGGCGGTGGCCCGGGTGATGATGAAGAACGAGAAGACGAAGACCAGGTCGAAGAAGACCTCGAACTTGTCGACCCGTGCACCGGGGGCGATGGGGACGGCCGGCCCCAGCCGGTCCCGCCACCCCTTCCCGCCCACCCGACCACTCTCTCAGCGCCCGGAGACCGGCCGGGCCGGAATCGGCTCAGTCCCCGGGGCGGTAGCGCAGGCCGTCCATGAGCAGGTCCAGCAGCCGCCGGGCCTGGTCGCGCTGCTCGGGGCCGCCGGCGGCGAGGGAGACGCCGCTCAGGCCGGCGAGCACGTCCGCCGGGTCGACGTCGGCGCGGACCGTGCCGGCCGCCGCGCCCGCCGAGAGCAGCCGGGTCAGGGCGGCGACGAGGCGGTCGCGGCTCTGCGCGTACGGGTTGGTGCCGGCCGCGATGACCAGCCGGAGCGCGTCGGCCATGCCCCGCTTGGTGGACAGGTAGTCGATGAACCGGTCCATCCAGGCGCGGGTCGCGTCGGCCGGCGGCAGCCGCTCCAGCAGGTCCTCCGCCGCGTCGCAGAGCTTGGCCAACTCGTTGCGGTAGGCCGCCTCGACCAGCGCCTCCCGGGTGGGGAAGTGCCGGTAGAGGGTCCCGATGCCGACTCCGGCGTCCTTGGCGATGGCGTCCAGCGTTACGTCGGCCCCGGCCTGGGAAAACGCCCGGACCGCCGCGTCCAGCAGCCGCTCGCGGTTGCGCTGCGCGTCGGCGCGCAGTGGTCGGGGGGCGGGGTCGGGCACGTCTCCTCCTGGCGCTCGGCGGGCTCCGGCGGCCCGTCCCGCGACGGTACGCCGGGGCGTCTGCGGGACGCCGGCCGGGAGCAGGCCGGTTGGCAAGCGGAGGATCCTCCGGTTACGCTGGATCCGTAGCGGAGGAGCCTCCGCTTCCGATGGTAGCGGCCGGACCGGGTTCCGCCGTGCCACCTCTGACAAAGGACGGATCATGACCACCAGCACACCTGTCAGCACGCCGTTCACCGCAGAGTCCACCGCCCTCGAGGTGATCCAGGGCATCGACCTCACCGGCCGCCGGGCCGTCGTCACCGGCGGGGGATCCGGCATCGGCGTCGACACCGCCCGGGCGCTGGCGTCCGCCGGCGCCGACGTCACCATCGCCGTCCGCAACCTCGACCAGGGGCGGCGGGCCGCCGACGACATCACGCGTACGACCGGCAACGACCGGATCCTGGTCGCCCCGCTCGACCTGGCCGACCCGGCCTCCGTCGCCGCGTTCGTGGCGACCTGGGACGGTCCGCTGCACATCCTGGTCAACAACGCCGGTGTCATGGCGTCGCCGGAGATGCGGACGCAGCAGGGCTGGGAACTCCAGTTCGCCACCAACCACCTCGGCCACTTCGCGCTGGCCACCGGCCTGCACCGGGCGCTCGCCGCGGCCGGGGGAGCCCGCGTCGTCTCGGTCAGCTCGGCCGCGCACCTGCGCTCGCCGGTCGTCTTCGAGGACATCCACTTCCACGACCGGCCCTACGAGCCGTGGGCCGCGTACGGGCAGTCGAAGACCGCGAACGTGCTCTTCGCGGTCGAGGCGACCCGGCGCTGGGCGGACGACGGCATCCTCACCAACGCGCTGATGCCCGGCGCGATCCGCACCAACCTGCAGCGCCACATCACCGAGGAGGAACTGGCCCGGCTGCGCGCCGCCAGCGGCGGACCGGCGGCGCCGGCCTGGAAGACGGTCGAGCAGGGTGCCGCCACGTCCGTGCTGGTGGCCACGTCGCCGCTGCTCGACGGCGTCGGCGGTCGCTACTTCGAGGACTGCCAGGAGGCCGGCCCGAACCAGCCCGGCACCCGCACCGGGTACGCGCCGTACGCGTTGGACCCGGAGGCCGCGCAGCGGCTGTGGGAGGTCTCCGAGGAGACCCTCAAGGCGGCGTGACCCCGCGACGACGAAGGGCTCCCCGGTCACCCGGGGAGCCCTTCGTCGTGGAGCGTCAGCCCTACAGGCCCAGCTCGGCCTCGAAGTTGCCGGCCTCCAGCCGCTCCTTGACGGCGACCAGGAAGCGGGCGGCGTCCGCGCCGTCGATGAGCCGGTGGTCGTACGACAGGGCCAGGTACACCATCGACCGTACGGCGACGACCTCGCCCAGCTCCGGGTCGTTGACCACGACCGGCCGCTTGACGACGGCACCCGTACCGAGCATCGCCGACTGCGGCGACGGCACGATCGGGGTGTCGAAGAGGGCGCCCCGGCTGCCGGTGTTGGTCAGCGTGAACGTCGCACCGGCGATCTCGTCCGGGCTGATCTTGTTGGTCCGGGTGCGCTCGGCCAGGTCGGCGACCCGCTTGGCGATGCCGCCCAGGTTGAGGTCACCGGCGTTGTGGATGACCGGCACCAGGAGCCCGCGCTCGGTGTCCACGGCGATGCCGAGGTGCTCCGCGTCCGGGTAGGTGATCGTCCCGGCCGCCAGGTCCATCCGGGCGTTGACGATCGGGTACGCCTGCAGCGCCTCGACGGCGGCGAGGGCGAAGAACGGCAGGAAGGACAGCTTCACGCCGTGCCGCTGCTGGAAGGAGTCCTTCGCCTGCGCCCGCAGCTTGGCGATCTTGGTGACGTCCACCTCGATCACCGTGGTGAGCTGCGCCATCTCGTGCAGCGACTCCTGCATCCGCTTGGCGATCGCCGAGCGGATCCGGGTCAACTTCTCGGTGGTGCCCCGCTTGCCGCTCGGCGTCGGCTTGACCGCCGGCTTCGCCGGGGCCGCCGCCGCGGCCGGCTGAGCGGCCGGAGCCGGGGCGGCCTTGGCCGCGCGGGCCTTCTCCGCCGCCTCCAGCACGTCCTGCTTGCGGATCCGGCCACCCACGCCGGTGCCGTTGACGGTCGACAGGTCCACGCCGTGCTCGCCGGCGAGCTTGCGGACCAGCGGGGTCACGTACCCGGCGGCCTCCTCGCCACCGGCGGGCGCCGGCGCCGACGGGCGCTGCTGCGGCGTCGGGGCCGGCGGGGTGGCGGCCTGCTCGGCCTTCACCGGCTCGGCCGCGACCTCGGCCTCGGCGGCCGGCTCGTTGTACGACAGGCCCGGCGTCGGCTCGCTGACCTGCGGCTCCGGCTCCGGCTTCGGTTCGGGCTTCGGCTCGGGCGCCTCCGCCTTCGGCTCGGGCTTCGGCTCCGGCTTCGCCTCGGCCGGGGCGGCACCGGCCGCGCCGACGATCGCCAGGGTCGCGCCGACCTCGGCGGTCTCGTCCTCGGCGACCTTGATCTCCAGGACGGTGCCGGCGACCGGCGACGGGATCTCGGTGTCCACCTTGTCGGTGGAGACCTCCAGCAGCGGCTCGTCCACCTCGACGGTCTCGCCGACCTGCTTGAGCCAGCGGGTCACCGTACCCTCGGTGACGCTCTCGCCCAGGGCCGGCATGGTGACCGGGGTGCCCTCGCCCGACGGCGCCGGGGCGGCCTTCGGCGCCTCGGCCTGCGGGGCCTCCTCCTGCGCGACCTGCTCGGCGGTGCCCGCGGCGGCGGCCGTCGGCTCCGGCTCCGGAGCGGCCTGCCGCTGCGGGGCGGCCTCGCCGCCGCCAGCGGCGCCGCCCTCACCGTCGATCACGGCCAGCTCGCTGCCGACCTCGGCGGTCTCGTCCTCGCCGACGACGATCCGGGTCAGCACGCCGGCCGCGGGCGACGGGATCTCGGTGTCGACCTTGTCGGTCGACACCTCGAGCAGGGGCTCGTCGACCTCGACGGTGTCGCCCTCCTGCTTGAGCCAGCGCGTGACGGTGCCCTCGGTGACGCTCTCGCCGAGCCGGGGCATGGTGACCGATACCGGCATGTTCTCCAGACTCCTTCGGTTCCCCTGGTGGGATCGTCGCCCGTCGCCGGACGCCGCGGTTGTCGTGTCAGGCGTGCGCGTGCAGCGGCTTGCCGGCGAGGGCCAGGTGCGCCTCGCCCAGGGCCTCGTTCTGCGTCGGGTGGGCGTGCACGAGCTGCGCCACCTCGGCCGGGTACGCCTCCCAGTTGTAGATGAGCTGGGCCTCGCCGATCAGCTCACCGACCCGGGCGCCGACCATGTGCACGCCGACGACCGGCCCGTCCTCGACCCGCACCAGCTTCACGAAACCGGTGGTCTTGAGGATCTGGCTCTTGCCGTTGCCGCCCAGGTTGTAGTTGTAGGTCTTGATCTTGTCGGCGCCGTACTGCTCCTTGGCCTTCGCCTCGGTCAGGCCGACCGACGCCAGCTCCGGGTCGGAGTAGGTGACCCGCGGGATGCCGGCCTCGTCGATCACGGCCGGGGTCTGCCCGGCGATCTCCTCGGCGACGAAGATGCCCTGCTGGAAGCCCCGGTGGGCGAGCTGGAGGCCGGGCACGATGTCGCCGACGGCGTAGACGTTCGGCACGTTCGTGCGCAGCCGCTCGTCGGTCAGCACGTAGCCGCGGTCCATCTTCACGCCCTGCTCCTCGTACCCGAGGTTGGCGGTGTTGGGGCCGCGGCCGACGGCGACCAGCAGCAGCTCGGCCTCGACGGTGTCGCCGCCGGCGATCGTCACCTTGACGCCGTTGTCGGTCTTCTCGACCTTCTCGAACGGCTTGCCGACCTTGAAGTTGATCTTCCGCTTGCGGAAGGCCCGCTCCAGCGCCTTCGACGACTCCTCGTCCTCGGCGGCGACCAGCCGCGGCAGCGCCTCGACGATCGTGACGTCCACGCCGAAGGACTTCCACACGCTGGCGAACTCGACGCCGATCACGCCGCCGCCGAGCACGATCACCGACGACGGGACCCGGTCCAGGGTCAGGGCGTGGTCGCTCGTGATGACCCGCTCACCGTCGATCTCCAGGCCGGGCAGGCTCTTCGCGTACGAGCCGGAGGCCAGGACCACGTTGCGGCCGGTGTAGCGCTTGCCGTCGACCTCGACGGCGTTCGGCGCGACCAGCTTGCCGGCGCCGGCCACGAAGGTGATGTTCTTCGCGCCGCCCACCAGACCCTGCAGGCCCTTGTACAGCCGCGAGACGACCCCGTCCTTGTACGAGTTGACCGCCGCCATGTCGATGCCGACCAGCTCGGCCTTGACACCGAACTGCTCCGACTCGCGGGTCTGGTCGGCGATCTCCGCCGCGTGCAGCAGCGCCTTGGTCGGGATGCAACCGTTGTGCAGGCAGGTGCCGCCGAGCTTGCCCTTCTCGACCAGCGCGACGGAGAGGCCCAGCTGGGCGGCGCGCAGCGCCGTCGCGTAGCCGCCGCTGCCACCTCCGAGGATGACGATGTCGAAGGTCTGGTTCGGCTCGCTCACGTCCAACTCCCAGGTCGCGTCGCTGCATTCGGGGGGTCACAGCAGGGTAATGCGGGCACACCCCACCTCGGTCATCTTGTCACCACCGCGCTCCGCCCGCGTAACGAGGTGCCCAACGACACGTCGTCGACACGTACGCTTGGCACGGGCTTCGATGACGCGGGTTGGGGGAGACGGCCGGTGGGACTGTTCCGACGACGGAAGAAGAGGCCTGCGGTCAGCCTGGACCGCGCGGCCGACCGTGCCGATCTGGAGCACCTTGAGAATTTCGTCCGCACCCGGCAGGGTGTCGAGGCGTACATCGAGCCCCGGACGACCGTCACCGAGACCACGGTCATGCTGATCGCCAGCGACGGCGAGTGGACCCGCCGCCGCATCGACGGTCCCGACGGCGCGCGGCGCTTCGCGTACCGGATGGGCATCCCCGTGTACGACGTCCGCCTGATGGGTTACCCGCAGCGGATGCGCGACTACAACGAACGCCGCAAGCGCCGCCCCGAACTGTTCTGAGGTGGGCGTACCGAGCGCCCGGGGTGTTAGGAAGGGCCCCTTGTGCAACGCCAGGCGTTGACAAGGGGCCCTTCCTTGCGCGTCAGCCGTTGGCGGCGACGTCCTCGATCAGGTGCAGCAGGGTGCGGACCGGGACGCCGGTGCCGCCCTTGGTCCAGTAGCCGGTCGGCTCGCCGGAGTGGTAGCTCGGCCCGGCGATGTCGATGTGCGCCCACGACACGTCCGCGGTGACGAACTCGCGCAGGAACACCCCGCCCTGGAGCATGTGACCCGCCCGGTCCATGCCGGCGTTGACCTGGGAGATGTCCGCGACGTCGGAGTCCATGCCCTTGCGCACGTCGTCCGGCAGCGGCATCGGCCAGGCCGGCTCGCCGACCGCGTCGCCGGCCACCTTCACCCGGTCGCACAGCTCCGGGGTGCCCATCACGCCGGCCACCCTCTTGCCGAGGGCGATGACCTGGCCGCCGGTCAGGGTGGAGGTCTCGAAGAGGTAGTCGCAGCCGTCGGCGCAGGCGCGGGCGATCGCGTCGGCGAGGATCATCCGGCCCTCGGCGTCGGTGTTCAGCACCTCGACCCGCTTGCCGTCGAACATGGTGATCACGTCGCCCGGCCGGTACGACGTGCCCGACGGCATGTTCTCCGCCATCGGCAGGTACGCGGTCACCGGCACGGACGGCTTGAGCGCGGCGACCGCCAGCATGGCGGCGGCCACGGCGGCGGCGCCCGCCATGTCGGACTTCATCTCCCACATGCCCTGGGCGGGCTTGATCGAGATGCCGCCGGTGTCGAAGGTGATGCCCTTGCCGACCAGCGCGACCCGCTTGCCGGTGCCGCCGCCGGCCGGGGTGTAGCTGATCCGCACCAGCCGCGGCGGGGCCTCCGAGCCCTGGCCGACGGCGACGATGCCGCCGTACCCGCCCTCGCGCAGTGCCGCCTCGTCGAGAACCTCGACCGCCAGGCCGGCCTCGCGAGCGGCGGCGGCCACGGCGTCGGCGAACGCCGGCGGGCGCAGGTCGTTCGGGGCGGTGTTCACCCAGTCCCGGGTGCGGCGCACCGCGTCGGTCACCGCCTGCGCCCGGGCCACCTCGGCCGTGGCGACCGCGTCGCCCGCGTCCGGCACCGACACCAGCACCTCGGCCACCGGCTCCCGGCGGGCGGGCTGGGGGCGGGTCTTGTAGCCGGCGAACCGGTAGCCGCCGAGCAGGGCGCCCTCCGCGACCGCCCGCAGCGCCGCCGGCGCGTCGGTGTCGTCCGGCAGCGGCAGGGCCAGGGCCACCCGGGAGGCGCCCGCCAGGGACCGAACGGCCGCGCCGGCCGCCCGGCGCAGGGCCTCCGGGGCGGGGGCGGCGCCGGTCGGCTCCGGCCCGAGGCCCACCGCGGCGACCACCGGGGCGGTGACCGTGCCGAGCGTGGCGAGCTTGATCACCTCGCCGGGGCGGCCGGTCGCACCGAGCAGCGCCAGCGTCTCGGTCAGCTTTCCGTCGAAGGCCGCGGCGATGCTCTCCGCGCCGCTGGCCAGCAGCAGGGTGGCGGCGTGGCCGCTGCTGGCGGCCGGCTCGCCGGTCTGGCTGTGCACACCGATGACGATGGCGTCGACGGCGAGTTCGGCGGGGTCGGTGTCGACCAAACTCAGGGTGGTGGTGCTGGGCGGTGTCACTGAAGCTGCTCCCGGGCGGGCCGGGCCGGTCGCATCGTCGCGAACCGGCGATGAAGGTCTCCGGCGGACCGTACCCGCCGGAGGTGAGGGCTGTCCCGCCGACGGCTCCGGCGGGTCCCGCCGATGCTAACCAGCGGTTCAGGCCCCGGTAAGTTCCCACCCATGACCGACGTGACCTCCGGCGCTGCCGAGACCCGGCTCCGCCGTTCCCCGCTGCACGACCGGCACACCGCCGCCGGCGCCAAGTTCGCCCCGTTCGGCGGGTGGGAGATGCCGCTGGAGTACGCCGGCGGCGGCGTGCTCAAGGAGCACACCGCGGTGCGCACCTCGGTCGGCGTCTTCGACGTGTCCCACCTGGGCAAGGCTCGGGTGACCGGTCCCGGCGCGGCAGACTTCGTCAACGCCTGCCTGAGCAACGACCTGGGCCGCATCGGGCCGGGCCGGGCGCAGTACACGCTCTGCTGCGACGACGCCACCGGCGGCGTGGTGGACGACATCATCGCCTACCTGCACGGCGACGACCACGTCTTCCTCGTCCCGAACGCCGCGAACACCGCCGAGGTCGTGCGCCGCCTGCGCGCCGCCGCGCCGCCGTCGGTCACGGTCAGCGACGAGCACGAGGCGTACGCGGTCCTCGCCGTGCAGGGCCCGCGCTCGGCCGACCTGCTCGGCGCCCTGGGCCTGCCCACCGAGCACGGGTACATGAGCTTCTCGACCGCCACCCTCGCCGGCGCCGAGCTGACCGTCTGCCGCACCGGCTACACCGGGGAACTGGGGTACGAGCTGGTCGTGCCCGCGGGCGACGCGGTCGCCGTGTGGGACGCGCTGTTCGCCGCCGGGGAGGCGTACGAGCTGCGGGCCTGCGGCCTGGCGGCCCGGGACACGCTGCGCACCGAGATGGGGTACCCGCTGCACGGGCAGGACCTGTCGCTGGACATCACCCCGGTGCAGGCCCGCTCGGGCTGGGCGGTGGGCTGGGACAAGCCCGCCTTCTGGGGCCGGGACGCGCTGCTCGCGGAGAAGGCCGCCGGCCCCCGGCGGGCGCTGCGCGGCCTGGCGGCGGTCGACCGCGCCATCCCGCGCCCCGGCATGGCCGTGTACGTCGGCGACACCCGGGTCGGCACCATCACCAGCGGCACCTTCAGCCCGACGCGCAAGCAGGGCATCGCCCTGGCGTTGATCGACACGGCCCCCAACCTGACGGACGACACCGAGGTCGAGGTGGACATCCGTGGCCGCCGCGCGTCGATGCGCCTGACCCGCCCCCCGTTCGTGAACCCCTCGGTCCGCTGACACCGATCCCCGTTGATCATGGAGTTGGCGGGTGATTTGGAGATCAACTCGCCCGCTAACTCCATGATCACGCTGGTCGGGTGGGGTGGGGGTGGGGGTTAGAGGGGTGGGGTGGGGCGTTCGCCGGCGTCCAGGACGGCCTGGGTCCAGCCGCCCTCGATGACGCCGGTGCCGTCGAGGACCGCCCAGTCGACCACGTCGGTCGCCTCCACCACCACCGGGGAGCCGATCCGGACGGTCGGGTCGGTGTTCGCGTCGCTGGCGCTCGCACCCTCGATCCGCTCCGGCACGGCCCAGGAGGTCACCCCGGCCCAGACGTACTCGGGGCCGTCGTCACCCGACAGCCCGTACTTGACCACGAGCTGCGTCTCCGGCGGTAGCTGCCCGGCGAGGAACCGCGCCCGGATGTCGCCCAGCGAGGCGCGGGCGGTGGCGACCGCACGGCTCATCGCGTCCCCGGGCCGCGCGTACCGCACGTCCGGCTGGATGCCGTTGAAGAGCGTGGCGCAGGCGGCGGCGTAGTAGCGACCGTCCGGGCCGGGGTGCCCGGCGGGCGGGCGCAGGCTGAGGAACGAGTCGGCCTCCGGGTCGGTCGCCGGGTCCAGTTCCAGCCGGAGCAGCACCGGCGCGGTCGCCCCGTGCTGCTCCGGGTTGCCGTACGCCACCGCGATGTCGTGCCCGGTGACGGTGGCCAGCACCGGCAACTGCACGAACGCCGGCACCTCCTCGCCGGCCAGGCCGTCCGTCCAGTCCCGCAGCAGCCGGCGCGCCGCCCCGGTCATCACCGCGCCCCACGCCCTGGTGAGATGGTCGGGCACCCCCTGCGCCTGAAGCTCCAGCAGGCCGAAGCGCCGCAGCCCCTTCGTGGTGAACCACAGCCCCTCGGCGTCCGACGAGTACGGCACCAGCACCCAGTCGACCAGCCGGATCCGCCCCTGCGCGTCCGGCAGCGACCGCAGCGCGGTCGCCGGGTCCAGGAACTGGAGCCCGAAGACGTCCACCACGTCGCCGCCGACCGTGTCGGCGACCGCGGCGGCCACCGCCCGGGCCGCCCACTCGTGCGCCGGCGGCCACCCCGGCCGGTACTCGGCCTGCACCACCACCAGGTGGGTCGCCGCCGCCAGCCGGGCCAGCTGCGCCTCGGTCGCGCCGAACGCCGTCAGCAGGTCCGGCGGCAGCTCGGGGAACTCGTCGACCGGCCGGGTGTCCACGCTCATCAGCGGGCTGTCCAGCATCTGCCGCGCGAGCCCGTGCACCGGCTCGGCCAGCCGCCCGGCGAGCCGCTGCACCGCCGTCTTCGTGCCCACCGCCGGCAACCCGGCCATCGGCACCAGGTAGGTCGCGCTCAGCGACTCGGGGACCGGTACCGGCAGGAAGTCGTCCGTGATGAGCATGTCGTCCCCCGGGATGGCCGCGCCGGTGCTGTCGCCCCGAACGCTACCCGCCGGGCGGGGCCGAACTCAGCCGGACAACACCAGTCCCAGGTAGGTCAGCGTGGTGACCACCTCCACCGTCGCGCCCAGCACGTCGCCGGTGACGCCGCCGAGGCGGCGTACCACGTGCCGCAGCAGCCCCACCGCGACGGCGAGGGCGACGGCGACGGCGAGCGGCCCCTGCCACGGCCGGCCCGGCACGGCCGCGACCGCCACCAGCCCGACGGCGGCCGCGCCGGCGGCCAGCGCGAGCGGCCCGACGGTGCCGGCGACCAGCGCGCCCAGGCCCTCCGGCCGGGCCGCGGGCACCCCGCGCCGGCAGGCCACCGCGACCCCGAGCCGGCCGGCGGCGGTCGCGGTCACCACCGCCGCCAGCACCGCGGGCCCCGACCGCCCGGCCAGGTCCGCGAGCGCCGCCGCCTGCACGAGGAGTACGACCACCAGCGCGACCACCCCGAACGGGCCCACGTCCGGCTTCTTCATGATCTCCAGCGCGGCCGCTCCCCGCCGGTACGACCCGAGCGCGTCCACGGTGTCGGCCAGCCCGTCGAGGTGCAGGCCCCGGGTGAGCAGCGCGCCGGCGGCGACCGTGACGCCGGCCGCCACCAGCGGCGGCGCGAGCGCGCCGACGAGCAGCAGCACCCCGGCGAGGGCGGCGCCGAGCAGCGCGCCGACGGCGGGAGCGAGCGCCATCGCGGTGCCCGCGACCGCCCGGTCGATCCGGCCGGCGCGCACCGGCAGCGTGGTGAACGTGGTCAGCGCCAGCCGCACCCCGGCGGCGAGCCGCGAGTCAGCCGGCACGCCAGCCGGACGGATCCAGGGACGCGGCCCGCGGCTCGGTGGTGGTCGGCCCTGGCCCCGCCGGTTCCGGCTCGTGGACGTCCGGCTCGGTCGTGGTCGGCCCCGGCCCCGCCGGTTCCGGCTCGTGGAAGTCCGGCTCCTCGGCGTCGGGTTCCCCGGTCTCCGGCTCGGTCTCGTCCGGGACGCCGCCGCCCAGCGCCGGGTGCGCCGGCAGCGCGGCGGCCAGCCCGAGCACCGAACGCAGCAGCGGCAGCGCCACCAGCGCGTTCGCGCCCTCGCCCAGGTCCAGCCGCAGGTCGAGCAGCGGGGTCAGGCCGAGCACGTCGGCGGCCAGCCGTACCGCCGGGTGCCCGCCGTGGTCGGCGAGCAGGCACCAGTGCCGGGCCTGACCGGCCAGGTCCCGGCTGACCAGGCCGGCGGCCACGCCGACCGGCCCGTCGAGCAGCACCGGCAGCCGCCGCGCGGTCGCGCCGAGCAGCACGCCGGTGGCCACGGCGATGTCGCCGCCGCCCAACTCGGCCAGGATGTCCTTGGCGCCGCGCGGCGAGTGCCGGCTGCGGTGCAGGGCGTCCCGGACGGCAGCGCAGCGGACCATCCAGGAGGCGTCGTCGTACTCGCCCGCGTCGGTGAGGACCCGGCCGAGCACGGTGGGCGGTTCGGCGCCGGCCGTGGCGGCCAGCACCGCCGCGGCCGCCGCCTCGGTGCCGGCGCCGCACGCGCCCAGCACCAGCAGCCGTACGCCGTCGTCGGCGGCCTGCTCGGCCAGCCGCCAGCCCTGGCGCAGCGCCGACTCGACCTGGTCGAGGGCCAGCGCCGGCTCGACCTCGATCGGGCCGGCGGTCGGCGCGTCCACCACCTGGAGGCTGGCGCCGGACTCCGCGGCCAGCCGCGCGAGGGCTCCCCGGCCGGCCCGGGCGTCCTGGGCGCGGCGGGTGGAGTCGCCCGGGACCGTGCCGGCGGCGGCGCCACCCGCGTGGTCGCCGTGCACCAGCAGTGCCCGCACCGGGCCCCAGGGCACCGGTGTCGGGGTGCCCTGCGTCGCGGCGGCGAAGCCGACCACCCGGTCGAGCACGCCGAACCCGGCGCCGGGCACGTCCAGGGTGGCGAGCCGGTCCACGGCCTGCGGCCCCGCGTACTCGTCGGGCATGGGCAGTTCCATGCCCGGCTGGATGACCAGGCCGGTGGCGACCATCGGCAGCGCCATCGTCGGGGCCGCCCAGGCGGTGCCGCCGTCGTCGGCGGGTCCCGCCGGGGCGGTCGGGGTCAGCACCTCGGGCAGCGCCGCCGGCTCCCCGCGCGGCGTCACCTCGGTCTCGTCGGTCGGCTCGCCGGCCCCGCCGTCCAGCGTGGGGGCGCCCGCCGCTCCCACGGTGACGCTCGGCGGCGGTCCGGGGGCCGCCGGCGCGGCCGGCTTCAGCCAGGCCGGCTGGCCGGCGACCACCAGGACGACCGCGTCGCAGGCGTCGGCGACCGCGCGGTTGGCCGCGCCGAGCGCGTCGGTGAAGGCCCGGCCGAGGGTGGTGGTCGGCACCAGGGAGAGCCCGACCTCCGGGCTGACCACCACCAGCCGGGCCCGGCAGGAACGCACCGCCTCGGCCAGTTCGGCGACGGTGGCGGTGTCGTCGGCCGGCTGGTGGGCCGGATCGAGCAGGACGGTCACCCAGCCGCCCAGGTCGTCGACGAGCAGCGTCTCGTGCGACCCGGCGGCGGAGATCACGTCCGCCAGCCGACGCGGGTCCCCGGCCGTCTCCTCGGTGGTCCAGGTCTCCGGGCGGCGGGCCCGGTGGGCCGCCAACCGCGCCGCCCACTCCTCGTCGTCGCCGGCGTCGGCGGCGGTGGCCACGTAGCGGACCAGCGGCGCGTCGGCGACCAGGGACTCGGCGAACTCGGACTTGCCGGACCGGATACCGCCGAGCACCAGGACCGTGTTCCACCCGTCAACGGACATGCCCGTACCTTAAGGCCGCCCGGTGTCCCGCCGCCCTCCGGCCCGTACGCCGCCGGCCGGTCCGCGCGACCTCATCCGCAGTGTTCGAAACCGCTGCCGTAGCTGGCGCCGCCGGTCGACCCGCCCCACTTGACGCAGACCCCGGCGGCCTTGGCGCGGACCGGGCCGGCGTAGTACGCGAACGACCCGCTGTCGGTGCTGCGCGCCCGCCCCTGCACCTCCAGCCAGGCCGACGCGGCGGTGGCCGTGCCCACGGCGCTGTCCTTGAGCGTCACCACGCAGTTGGTGCCGGTGCCGTTGTGGTACAGCAGGTAGACGCGCCCCGTCCGGGTGCCGCCGGCGGTCAGCGGGGCGGAGTCGATCACCTGGTAGCCGCTGCCGCACACCTCGCCCGCGGTGTACGGGTTGGGTTTCGGGGGAGCGGCGGTGGCGGTGGCTGGCCCCGGGCGCGGCGACGTGGCGGTGGCGGTACCCGCGTCCGACGGCGCGGGCGCCGGAGCCGCCGAGGCGGGGGCCGAGGTGCGGCCCGCCGACGGGGTGGCGGCGGTGGCCGGACGCCCGGTGCCGGTCGGGGCCGCCGCGCTGGGCGTCGGGCTCCCGGGGTTGATCCCGCCCACGGAGGCGGCGGCGGCCGGGGTGGCGCGGTCCCTGTCAGGGGCGGTGCTGCTTCCGTCGGTGAGCAGCGCCGCGGCTGTGACGGCGCCGACGGTCACGACGGCGACCGCGACGGCCGCGCCGACGAGGGCGGCCCGCCGGCCGGGCCGCCGGGCGGCGGGCTCCTCCCGGGTGGGCGACGACGTCGGGTCGGTCTGGTGGGCGGACGGCTGCCCCGGCGGCGTGGACGGCCCCGAGCCGTCCGGGCCCCTGCCGTCCGGCGCGGCGGCGGCAGCGGGGATCGGCGGGACCGGCGCGGCGGTGGACGGCGGGACCGGTGCGGCGGTGGACGGCGGGACCGGTGCGGCGGAGAATCCCGGCGGGCCGGCGGCGGGCGACGCTCCGGCGACCGCCCACGGTGGACGGGCCGAGTCCGGGACCACCGCCAGGGTCGCCTCCCTCGCCGCGCTGGCGGCGTCGGCCAGCGCCGCCGCGTCGGGCCAGCGGTCGGCCGGGCGCTTCGCCATGGCGCGCTCCACCACGGCGACGACCCCCGCCGGGGTCTCCGGGGGCAGCGGCGCGGGCTCGTCCTGCAGGTGGCGCAGGGCCACCTGCAACGGGTTGTCCCCGTCGAACGGTGGCCGGCCGGCGAGGCAGGCGTACGCCACGGCGCCGAGGGCGTAGACGTCCGTCGCGGGGGAGACCGGCTGGTTCGCGGCCTGCTCGGGGGACATGTACGAGGCGGTGCCGAGCACCATGTTCGCGGCGGTGAGGCCGGCCGTGGTGCCGGAGCGGGCGATGCCGAAGTCGACGAGCACCACGCGGCCGTCCCGCTTCACCAGCAGGTTCCCCGGCTTGACGTCGCGGTGGACGATGCCGGCGACGTGCGCGGCGTGCAGCGCGTCGGCGGCCTGCGCCACCACGGACATGGTCGAGGCCGGGTCGAGCCGCCCCGCCCGGCGTAGCCAGGTGCCGAGCGGCTCGCCGTCGACGTACTCCATCACCAGGTAGTCGACCGCGGAGCCGTCGCCGAGGGTGGCCCGCCCGACGTCGTGCACCGCGACCACGCCGGGGTGGCGCAGCGCCGCCAGCATCCGGGCCTCGGAGCGGAACCGGGTGGTGAACTCCGGGTCCTCGGTCAGCGCCGGGAGCAGCACCTTCACCGCCACCACGCGTTCCAGTGCGACGTCGGTGCACCGCCAGACCGCCCCCATGCCGCCGGTTGCCACCCGCTCGTCCAACCGGTACCGGCCGCTGAGCGTCACACCTCGAGTCAGCACCGGGTCACGGTACCGGCCGGCCCCCGCGGGGCGATCACGCACTCACCCGACGCGCAGCCGTTGTCCGTCCGGCCCATTACTCTGGCGGGAGATCAGCGGCGAGGGGAGACGCGCACATGGCGTGGAGCTGGCGGTACGAGGGCACGAACGGCGAGCCGGCGCAGGGTCCGGCGGAGTCGTTCGGCAGCCAGGCGGACGCCGAGTCCTGGATCGGCCAGACCTGGCGGGAGCTCGCGGCGTCCGGCGTCACCTCGGTCGCGCTCGTCGAGGACGACCGCGTGGAGTACCGGATGAGCCTGCTGCCTCCGGCGGAGTGATGGCCGGCGACCGCCCGGGTGGCGAGGGGCTGGTGCTCGGCGTACCCCGGGCGGCGTTCCGGCCCAGCCCGGTCTTCCTCGCCCTGGTGGCGCTCTTCGTCACCAGCGCGGTGATGACCTGGCGCGGGTTCGGCAACGTCCGGTTCGACGTGTTCCTCTTCGTCGTGTCCGGCTGGCTGGTCTCGCTCTGCCTGCACGAGTACGCGCACGCGCTCGTCGCTTTCCGGGCCGGTGACCGCAGCGTCGCCCACCAGGGCTACCTGACGCTCAACCCGTTGAAGTACAGTCACCCGCTGCTGTCCATCGCGCTGCCGGTGCTGGTGGTGCTGCTCGGCGGCATCGGTCTGCCCGGCGGTGCGGTCTGGGTGGACCGGCACGCCATCCCGGGGCGGCTGCGGCACACCCTGGTGAGCCTCGCCGGGCCGGCCACCAACGTGCTGTTCACCCTGGTGCTGGTCGCCGCGCTCCGCGTCGGCGCGCCCGGCGGCGGGCCGGTCGATTTCTGGGCCGCCGTGGCGCTGCTGGCCTTCCTCCAGCTCACCGCGAGCCTGCTCAACCTGCTCCCGGTGCCGGGTCTGGACGGCGGCAACATGATCCAGCCGTGGCTCAGCCCGCCGTACCGCCGGATGTACGACCTCTTCGCGCCGTACGGCTTCATCCTGTTGTTCGCGCTGCTGTGGAACCCGACCATCGGCGGCTGGTTCTTCGGGGCGGTCTTCGCCGTCGGCGACGCCCTCGGCCTGCCGCCGGGCCTGTACGCCCGCGGCCTGGAGCTCGTGCGCTTCTGGCAGGGCTGACGGCGGATCGAGGCGGTGCCCGTCCGTCGCGGCCGGCGCCGATGTCGCACGCCGGCCGCGACGGTGCGCGTCACGGGCGCTGGGCGGGGGACTCCGTGCGGGACGGGTCGCGCTCGGTGACCGGCTCGACGATCTCGTCGATGGCCTTGAGCAGGTCGGCGTCGAGCTTCACACCGGCCGCCTTGACGTTGTCGTGGACCTGCTCGGGGCGGGACGCGCCGACGATCGCCGAGGACACGTTCGGGTTCTGCAGCACCCAGGCGATGGCGAGCTGGGCCATGCTGAGCCCGGCCTGCTCGGCGAGGGGCTTGAGCCGCTGCACCCGGGTCAGGACCTCGTCGGTCATCCACTGCGCGATGAAGCCCGCGCCGGACTTCTCGTCGGTGGCGCGGGAGCCGGCCGGCGGCGGCTGGCCCGGCTGGTACTTGCCGGACAGCACGCCCTGCGCCATCGGGGACCAGACGATCTGCCCCACGCCCAGCTCCTCGCTGGTGGGGATGACCTCAGCCTCGATGACCCGCCAGAGCATCGAGTACTGCGGCTGGTTGGAGACGAGCGGGATGCGCAGCTCGCGGGCGAGCTGGTGGGCCTCGCGGATCTGCGAGGCCTTCCACTCGGAGACGCCGATGTAGAGAGCCTTGCCGGAGTGGACGACGTCGGCGAAGGCCTCCATCGTCTCCTCCAGCGGGGTGCTGTAGTCGTACCGGTGGGCCTGGTAGAGGTCGACGTAGTCGGTGCGCAGCCGGCGCAGCGAGCCGTTGATCGACTCCATGATGTGCTTGCGGGACAGGCCCCGGTCGTTACGACCCGGCCCCGTCGGCCAGTACACCTTCGTGAACAGCTCGACGCCCTCGCGCCGCTCGTTCTCCAACGCCCGGCCGAGGACGTCCTCGGCGCGGGTGCCCGCGTACACGTCGGCGGTGTCGAAGGTGGTGATGCCGGCGTCCAGGGCGGCCCGGACGCACGCGAACGCCGCCTCCTCCTCGACCTGCGAGCCGTGGGTGATCCAGTTGCCGTACGAGATCTCACTGACCATGAGGCCGGACCGGCCCAGGTGTCGGAATTCCATCCCTCGACCCTAGTCCGGCGTGCACCGGGGTTCACCGGTTGCCCGGTGGTGTGGATCCTCACCCCGAGGGCTGGGGCGCGGCGCGGCGACCGTCAGGCCGGCAGCAGGGCGTGCCGCATGCTGCGGCCCAGCCAGGCCCGGAAGGCATACTCGGGCCAGCCGCGGTCCAGCACCAGCGCGCCGTAGTGGGCGGGGTCGTTGTAGAACCACAACTCGTCGATCGCGTGCTCCACGTCGGACCCCTGCCGCAACGGCACGTCGAGTTCGCGCAGCCGCTCGACCACCATCCGGGCGCCGGCCCGCCGGTTGCGCAGCAGGGTCTGCCAGACCTCGGCCACTTCGGGCGTGCCGTCGGCGGCGCGGCGGACCGTTTCGAACACGCGGGCGGCGCGGGCGCCGATCAGGGTGCAGACGCCGGCGTACCCGTCGAGCACCTCGGCGCCGGTGCGCCCCTCCCGCACCGGGCGGAACCAGGGGCGTTGCGCCACCGGCACCGGCTCGTCGTCCCCCGCGAGCGCCTCGTCGAGCACCTGGCGCAGCAGGGCCGCCTTCGAGCCGAACGCCGCGAACACGGTGGGGCGGGCCACTCCGGCTTCGGCGGCGACGTCGGCCAGCGATGTCGCCGTGTAGCCGCGGGCGACGAAGAGATCGGTCGCGGCGCGGACCACGGCCTGCCGGGTGCGGCGGGCGCTCTCCTCCCGGACCCGGGACCGGTACGGCCGCGTCGGCTTTCCGTCCTTGACTTCACCCATGGCGTCGTCATACTAGCAACACATTCACTGTACTGATGGCTATCCAATAGTACAGTGTTCATCGACTATCACGTCGGTCCGCCGGGAGGCGACATGTCCGTTCACCCCTACGTGCTCCGCCCCGACGACGGAGAGGCGTACTGGTTCCTCGGCAACCTGGTCACGGTCAAGGCGTCCGGTGCGCACACCGGCGGGCGGATCACGGTGGCGCAGTTCGTCAACCCGCCGGGCTTCGCCCCGCCCCTGCACCGGCACCAGGTGGAGGACGAGATGTTCTACCTGATCTCCGGCACCGCGGTGTTCCACTGCGGGGACGAGCGGTTCGGCGCCGGGCCCGGTGACTTCGTCCTGCTGCCGGTCGGAGTCCCGCACACCTTCGTGGTCGGCGAGGACGAGCCGTTGCGGGCGTTGCAGATCACCACTCCGTCCGGGTTCGAGGGGTTCGCCGCCGAGGCCGGCGTCCCGGCGGCGGAACGCCGGCTGCCGGACCCGGCGCCGATCGACCCGGCGGCTCTCGGCCACGCCGCCGCACGGCACGGCATCGACCTGCTCGGGCCCCCGCCCGGCCGGTGACCGACCCGTCTCCCGAGGAGCGAAGCATGATCGTGCAATCCGTCGCGTCGGCCGTCCCGGCGCGGAGCCGACGGTTCCGTACGGCCACCGTCGCCGCCCTGGTCCTGGCACTCGGGCCGGCCCTCGCCGGCTGCGCCACCGACCCGTCCCCGACCGCTCCACCCCCGGCCGGCGCGCCGGACCAGGCGGGGCCGACCACCGGCGGGCCGGCCGCCGGTGGCGAGGAGGTCGACGACTGTTCGCTGTTGACCGAAGCCGAGATCACCGACGTCATCGGGCGGGCCGGCACCGGCGTCGCCGGCGCCGACGGCTGCGTGTGGGAGAACCGGGAAACCGGCCACTCGGTCACCCTGTTCGTGGGCCGGCCCGGCACCGCCCCGCAGGGCGTCCTGCCACCGCCCGACCCGGTGCTGGGCGAGCCCGAACCGGGCCCGGACGGGATCCGGTTCGTGATCGACGAGGCGGAGTTCGCCGACGGCGACCGGATCTGCCGGCTGCGGGTGGTCACGAGCGTCGTCGACGACCGCGACCGCGACACCATGGTCCGGCTCGCCGGCCTGGTCCGGGACCGGCTGTGAGGCCCGGCGGGCTCCGGCCGCGTCAGCAGGGGGCGCACCGCCCGGGTGGCTGGCGGGGCACGGGACGGCCGGCCGCGCCGGACGGTCGCCGGCCTGCCCCGGGCACCGGCGGCTGGCCGAGGCGTCGGGGACCTCGTCCCGGGCAGCGCCGGACCCGGCCGGCGGAGCGCGCCGCCTAGCAGGCCCGGTCAGATCACCGGCACGGTGTCGGTGAGCAGCCGGTCGATCTCGGCCGCCACCTCGCCCCGGTCGGGGTGCACCGGGTCGATCAACGGTTCGCCCCGCCGGTCCAGCGCCCCCCAGCGGCCGGTGCCGACGGCGACCAGGAACGCGACGGGGTGCACCACCAGCGCCGGGTGCACCGGCGGTACGACCACCCGCCCGGTCCGGTCCACCACGCCGTACCGCCCGGCGACGTCCACCACGGCCAGGCCCTCGTCGGTGAAACCGTCGACGTGCCGGCCGTCGGCGAGGGTGGTCGCGAACCCGTGGTAGCGGGTCGGCACCACGATCCGGCCGGTGCGGTCCACCGCTCCCCAGCCCTCCCGGCGGACCGCGGCGACGCCGCGCCGGAACGGGCGTACGTCGGCGAAACCCGGCGGCACGACCACCTCGCCGGTCATGTCGATCGCCCGCCAGCCGCCGGGCTCGCCGTGCGACACCCACGCCAGCCCGTCGGAGAACGGGCGCACCGCCGTCCAGGACGGCTCCAGCACGGTCGCGCCGGTGAGGTCGATCAGCGACCACCGGTCGGTCGTCGGCCGGCGTACCCAGGCCACCCCCTCCCGGAACGGCTGCGCCTCCGCGTACTCCGCGCCGATCACCAGGTCGCCGTCGGGGTCGCTGTAGCCCCAGCGTTCGCCGTCGCGCGCGGGCACCGGGGGCCGGTCCCGCTCCAGCAGCTCCTCCCGGCTCCGGGGGTACGGCCCGAAGCCCGTCCCCGCCGCCCGTTCGGTGACCGCGTCCAGGCTCATCCGGACCCGCGCCAGCAGCTCGGGGTCGGCGGCGCCCCGCAGGTTCAGCGCCCGCTCGAAGTGGTCGCACGCCTCCATCAGCCGGCCCTGGTCGAAGCAGCACCGGCCGGCGTGCTCGTGCAGCGTGGCCCGCAGGCGGTCGGGCAGCTCCGGCGAGTTCGCCTCGGCGAGGAGCCGGTCGGCCTCGTCGTACTCGCCCCGCCACCGCAGCACGTGCGCCAGCCGGGCCTGCGCCAGCGCTGTCCGCCGCAGCTCACCGGTCGCCTCCGCGTACGTGAGGGCGAGCCGCCCGTCGGCGAGGGCGTCGTCCAGGTCGCCGACGATCCGGGACACCACCGCCCGCAGGCTGAGCAGCCGGGCACGGGACCTGTTGTCGACGGCCGTACCGAGCTTCTCGGTGAGGCGGCGACGGATCACCCGGAACTCGTCGGCTTCCGTCACGATCTCGCGGAGCGTCGCCGGGTCCAGCTGCCAGTGGTAGCTCGCGAGGATCTGCTCGGGATCACCCTGCTCCGACAACCGCGTCCCGCCCGGCGCGGCGTCGGGGCGCGGGTCGGGCCCGTCCTCGCTGTCGTCCGAGAAGGGCGCCGTGACCGAGCCGGTCGGTCCGGTCCCGGTCGGCGCCGTCGCGCCGGTGCCGTCGGGGGTCGCCGTCGTGTCGCCGGTGCCGTCGGGGGGTGCCGGCAGATCATGGTCGCCTTCGGCCCCGTACGGGGGGATGTCCGTCGCCGACCCCGTCGCGGCCACGGCGGCGGGTGGCGTCGGCTCGGCCGCAACGTCGACGGGCGCTGCCGACGTCGGCCGCGTGTCGGTGTCGCTCGCGGGTGCGGTCGTCGGGTCGACGGTCGGCGGTGTCCCGGTCGAGGGGGCAGCCGTCGGGAATTCCGCCGGCGGACGCGGCGCGACCGCTGGCCCGGCCGGCGCGGCGGGCACCTCGGCGTCGTCCGTGTCCGGTCGCTCGCCCGGCTCGTGCGCCCGGTCGCTCCGGTGACCGGCCGGTTCCGACAGCGGGGCGGCGGGCTCGGGGATCGGGGAGGTTGCCACCGGCGGTGTGACCGGCGCATCCGACAGGTCGTCGCCCAGCGGGGTCGAACCGGTCGCGGCTGGCGGCGACGGGGAGGTGGCTGGTGGCGCCGACACCGGCTGGGCGGGTGGCGCGGAGACCGGTGACGTCGGGTTGGTTGGGGACGTGCCGACCGGGTGCGTGGGTGGTGCCGCGACCGGGCCGGTGGTGGCCGGTGCCTCGGCGGTCGGTGGGGTTTCCGGGGCCGGTGCGGTGGAGTCCGGGTGCTCTGCTGCCGGGGCGGCGGGAGCCGCGGCCGACCGGGGCGCGGCCGGCTGTGCCGGGACCGGTGTGGGGGATTCCACCGCGCCAGCCGCCGGCGCCGAGGCCGGCTGGGCCGGTGGCGCCGAGACGGGCTGGGCCGGTGGCGCCGAGACCGGCCGGGCGGGTGGTGCCGACACCACCTGGGCGGGTGGTGCCGACACAGGTCGATCGACCGCCGGCGGGGGCTCCACCAAGCCGGACGGCACGGGCGCGGACGGGAGGGCGTCGGACGGGGCGGGCCTGCCGGCGTCCGCTGCCGCCGTGGAAGGTGCCGGCGAGGTCGGGGCGGACGACGTCGCAGCGGTGCCGCCGACCGGCTCGTCGCCGGCTGGTGCGGGCGGCAGGGGCCGCCCGTCCATGTCGGCGGTCGTGCCGGAGTCCGCCGCGCTCTCCGCGCTGACCGGCGAAGCCGGGGGAGCCTCCGCCGGCGAGGTCGGTTGCGCCGGCTCCGGCTCGGCGGGCGGCGCGGCCGACCCGAACCAGGCGGCCGGGCCGCTCCGCTTCGGGGTCTGCGCGCGCGGCGGCTCGACGACGGGCTGATCCGACGGCGGTGGCGGCACGTACCGGCGCGGGTTCCAGGGCGTGATGACCGGCGTCGTGCCCGAGGTGGTGTCCGGTGCCGATCCGGCCGTTGCCGCTTCCTCCTGTGTCGGGGACACGCCGGCCGGCCGGATGTCCTCGGGCCGGGCCGCGCGTTCCGGCGCCGGACGGAACTCGACCCGGGGCCGATCGTCCGGCGACGACGGAAGCGGCGTGGTGCCCGCCGGCGAGCCGGGACGCGTCGTCGCCCGATCCGCCCCGCGGTCACCCGGCTCCGGTGCCGGCCGCCGGTCGACCGGCTCCGGTGGTGTGGCCGGTCCGTACGGGCGGGGGGCGGGGGAGACCGGGCGGTCCGGTCCGTACGGGACGGGCGCGGTGCCGGGGGGCCGCTCGGCGGGTCCGGCTGCCGGCGACACCGGACGGTCGAGGTGTCGCCGGTCCTGCCGGTGCTCGACGGGAGCCGGGGACACCGGCCGGCCGGGCGTCCCGCGATCGTGACCGGAGGCGGGAGGTACCGGCCACCGGCCCGGCCCGTCGGTGCCGGGGGCGATCGGCGCCGGCCGGTCGTCGTACCGGCCGGGTCGAGACGCCGGGGAGACGGGTCGGTCCGGGAGTCGGCGGTCCTCGCCGGTCGGGGCGGGTGCGGGTGAGACGGGCCGCGCCGGTGGTGGTGGAACGGGTCCGGGGGAGACGGGTCGGTCCGGGAGTCGGCGGTCCTCGCCGGTCGGGGCGGGTGCGGGTGAGACGGGCCGCGCCGGTGCTGGTGGGACGGGCCCGGGGGAGACGGGACGGCCGGGCGCGCCCGACACGGGCCGGTCGTGCGCCGGGGACGGCGGGACGGACACCGGCGCGCCGGCGGGACGGGCGCCCGCGGCCGGGTGCACCTCGTCGTACCGCGCCGGTCGGGCATCGTGAGGTGGCCGCTCGGCGGGACGGGAGTGGTCCGGCCGCGGCTCGCCGTGGCGGACGGCGTCCCGGTCGAAACCGGGGTGGACCGGGCCGGGCGGCGGCCAGGGCAGCCGCTCGTCGGGCCGCCGGTCGGCCTGCGGTCGCTCGGCACGGTACCGGTCCGCCGGACGGTCGCCGGCCCGCTCGCCGTTCCGCTGGGGTTCCGGGTCCCGGTACGCGGGCGGGCGGTCCGGCTCGGCGGGACGGCGCTGCGGATACCCGTCCGCGCGCGCCGCCGCGTCGCGTCCGCCCCACGGGCCGTCGTGCTCCCGATGACGAGCACCGCGCGACGGCGGCTCGGCCTGCGTCCGCTCGGGATGCGGCCGGCGGTCGGCGTGGCCGTACCGCGATCCGTCGCCGGAACGGTCCCACGGTCCCTCGCCGGCGGGCTCCGGGCGGCGGTCCGCCGGTCGCGGCGGACCCGCCGCGTGGTTCCGGGAACCGTCGGCATCCCGATCGCGTGGTCCCTCGGCAGCCCGATCGCGGGCGCCGTCGCGGGGACCGTCCGTCACGCGGCCGCGGGGGCCTTCGCCACGGGGGTCGCGGGGATGGTCCGGGGCGCGATCGCGTCGGCCGTTGATTCGGTCCCGCGGGTCGGGCACGACGTGCCCGTGGGGCGCGCCGGGGTGGCGGGGCCCGTCGGCGCGGTCCCACGGGCCGGTGTACGTGTGGTCCTGTGGCCCGCCGTTGCGACGGTCCGGGGAGTGCGCGGCGGGCCGGCCCCGGTCGTCGGATCCGGAGCGTCCCCAGGGGTAGCGCGTCCGGCGCGGCTCCGCGCCGTCCCGGTGTCCGGCGTGGGTGGGCTCGGGGCCCCGGGGTCGGTCCTCCTCGGTCTCCCGCAGCCAGCCGAGGTCCGCGTGTCCCGCCGGGGACACCGGCCGGTCCCGTCCGGCCGGCTCGTATCGGGGGCGGCGGTCGTCGTACCGGCCGGAGTCGTCGTGGCGGCCACGGCTGTCGGCCCGGTGGTCGTCGGGGCTCCACCCAGGGTCGCCGGCGGGTCGGCCGTTGCGCTGGTCCGGTCGCTGGCCCCGCCCCCGCGTGTCCGTCCTGGCCGGGTCGCCGGCCGGCGGGCGGTACGCCTCGTCGCCGGGGCGCCGGTCGTCGTGGTGGCCGCGCCAGCCGTCCGGTTCGTCGTCCCAGGACCGGCCGACGTACGTCCCGTCGGGGCGGGTCGGCGCGAGCGGCGGCACCTCGGCCCGGCCGACCACGGCGGCCCGGCCACGCGGGGCGGGCGGCGGGGCGTGCTCGACGCCGATGTCACCGGGGTAGCGCTGGCCGGGGAACTGGGGGTGCCATTCGTTCGTCGGCTCGACCACCCAGGACGGCTCGGCGGGGTCGTGCCACCGGTCGCCGTAGCCGCGACTCATCCGGGCGACCCGTCGTCGGTGCGCGCGGCGGCGGGGTCGTCCGCCCGGGCGGGCACGCCGGGCCGGCCGGCGGGCGTCCGCTCGCTCACGGCCGCGCCCCGGTGGCCGGCTCGCGTCCGCTCGCTCACGGCGATTGTCACCTCGTTGCACATTGTCGCGCTGGGCACCCCGCCTGCCGGTAGAGTCCCCCGTTCCGGCACGGCGTAGCTGCGGATGGAGGGTAACGGCGTGGGCTCGGTCACCGCCACTGTGGCACCGTCCCGGGCCTCAAACGTTATCCTATGGTTCCGGACATTTAAGGCTATAACCGGTTCGGGCTTCCGACGTTACGCCACCTACCGCCAAGCCTCCGTCGCCGGGCTGGTCACCAACGTCGTCTTCGGGTTCCTGCGCTGCTACGTGCTGCTCGCGGCGGCCGGGGCGGCGGGCACCGTCGCCGGGTACGACCGGGGTCAGCTGGCCACGTTCGTCTGGGTGAGCCAGGGCCTGCTCGCCGTCGTCCTGCTGTGGGGTTGGACGGAGCTGGCCGACCGGATCCGTTCCGGCGAGATCGCCGCCGACCTGCTCCGGCCGGTGCACCCGGTCACCGCGTACCTGGCCGCCGACCTCGGGCGGGCCGGGCACGCCGTGCTGGTCCGGATGGTGCCGCCGGTGCTGGTCGGGCCGCTCTTCTTCGAGGTGCACGTGCCGTCGCGGTGGGCCACCGGACCGTTGTTCGCGGTGTCCGTGCTCGCCGCCGTCGTGCTCTGCTTCGGCTGCCGGTTCCTCGTCAACGCGTCCGCGTACTGGCTGCACGACGTCCGGGGCGCGATGATCCTCTGGACGGTCTGCTCCGGGGTGCTCGCCGGGCTCTACTTCCCGCTGCGCTTCCTGCCCGAGTGGCTCCAGGTCGCGCTCTGGCTGGGCACGCCGTTCCCGAGTCTGTTGCAGACTCCGCTCGACGTGCTGGTCGAGCGGGACCCGACCGGCGTGCAGGTCGCCCTGGTCGGCTTACAGGCCGCCTGGACGGTGGTGATCCTGGCCGCCTGCCGCTGGGTGCAGCGGCGCGCCGAACAGCACCTGGTGGTGCACGGTGGCTGAGCGGACCGGCGCGGGAGGCAGGCTCGCGGCGTACCGGGCCCTGCTCGGCGCGCAGGCCCGCTCGCAGACCGCGTACCGGACGTCGTTCGTCGTGGACGTGCTCGGCAACGTCGGCTCCACCGTCTTCGACGTGCTCACCGTACTGGTGATCTTCGGGGTGACGCGGGAGCTGGGTGGCTTCACCCTCCGCGAGACGATGGTGATCGTCGGGCTCGCCACCGCCGCGTTCGCCACCGCCGACCTGCTGGTCGGCAACATCGAGCGGCTGCCCCGGTACGTGCGGACCGGGCTCTTCGACGCGGTGCTGGTCCGCCCGCTCGGCACCCTGCCGCAGCTCCTGCTGATGGACCTGCCGCTGCGCAAGGTGTCGCGGGCGGTGTTCGGCCTCGCGGTCCTCGTCGTCGCGCTCGGCTCGGCCGGCATCGAGTGGACGCCGGCCCGAGTCGCCCTGGTCGTCGTCGCCCCGCTCGCCGGGGTGGTGTTCTTCGGCTCGGTGTTCGTCGCGACCGCGACCGTCTCGTTCTGGTGGGTCGACTCCGGTGAGCTGGCCAACGCGGTCACGTACGGCGGGCGGGACTTCACCGCGTACCCGGTCACCGTCTACGGTGGCTGGTTCCGGGCGCTGTTCGCGTACGGCCTGGGTTTCGCCTTCGTGAGCTACCACCCGGCGCTGGCGCTGCTGGGCCGGGCCGACCCGCTGGGCCTGCCGGCCGCGGTGGGCTGGGCCGCGCCGGCCGTCGCGCTGGTCGCGGCGGCCCTGGCCGCGGCGGCCTGGCGTACGGGTGTCCGGCACTACCGGAGTACGGGATCATGACCGACGTGATCGTGGCCGAAGGGCTGCGCAAGGACTTCACGGTGCGGGTCCGGGCGGGCCGGCTGCGCCGGGAGAAGCGGCGGGTGGCCGCCGTCGACGGCATCGACCTGCGGGTCGCCCGGGGCGAGCTGCTCGGCTACCTCGGGCCGAACGGCGCCGGCAAGTCGACGACGCTGAAGATGCTCACCGGTGTGCTGATGCCGTCCGCCGGGGAGGTCCGGGTGTGCGGCCTGCGTCCGGTCGCCGAGCGCACCCGGCTCGCCCTGCGGATCGGGGTCGTGTTCGGGCAGCGCTCGCAGCTGTGGTGGGACCTGCCGCTGCGGGACTCGTTCGCGCTGCTCCGGCACGTGTACCGGGTGCCCGCCGACGCGCACGCGGCCCGGCTGCGGCGCTGCCGCAGCCTGCTCGACCTGGATTCGTTCCTGGACGTCCCGGTTCGGCAGCTCTCGCTGGGCCAGCGGATGCGCGGCGAGCTGACCGCCGCGCTGCTGCACGGGCCGGAGGTGCTCTTCCTCGACGAGCCGACCATCGGCCTCGACGTGGTGAGCCGGCAGGCGGTCCGGGGGTTCCTCGCCGAGCTGGGCCGGGCGGGCGACACCACGCTGGTGCTGACCACCCACGACCTGGCCGACATCGAGCGGCTCTGCGCGCGGCTCGTCGTGGTCGACCACGGGCGGGTGGTGCACGACGGCTCGATCGCCGAGCTGCACCGGCGGTACGGCTCCCGGCGGCTGCTCGTCGCCGACCTGGACACCGCGCCGGCCCGGCCACCGGCGTTGCCGGGCGCCCCGCTGGAGCGGGTCGAGGCCGACGGGCACCGCCTGGTGTACGCGCTGGAGTCGGCGGGGGTTGCCGAGGTGGTGGCCGCCCTCGCCAGCCTGGGCGCGTTGCGGGACGTCTCGATCGTCGAGTCCGACATCGAGGACGTGGTCGCCCGCCTGTACCGGCGGGAGGATCAGGGGTGTTCCATCACCAGCACCGCGAAGGTGCCGGGGGCCAGTGCCTCGTAGCGGTGTGGCACGTCGCCGGGGAACGTGGCGTAGTCACCGGGCCCCAGCTCGACCGGCTCCTGCTCCGGCCCGACGCGGAGCCGCCCGGCGCCCACCACGATGTGCTCGGTGCTCCGGGCCGTGTGCGCCTCGGCGGTGCGGACGGTCCCCGGTTCCAGCTCCATGAGGTAGACGTCCCGACGGACGTGCGCGGACCCGGAGCTGAGCAGCGTCGCGGTGAACTCCGCGTGCTCGGAGCGGATCCGGGGACCCTCGCCGGCGCGGACGACCCGGACCGCGGCGCTCGGCGGCTCGACCAGCCGGCTGAACGGCACATTCAGGGCCACTCCGAGTGCCCAGAGCGTCTCGACGCTCGGGTTGCCCACCCCCGACTCCAACTGCGACAGCGTCGACTTGGCGATGCCGGCCCGGCGGGCCAGCTCGGTGAGCGAGATGTTGACCCGCTCGCGCTCGCGGCGCAGCGCGGCGGCGATGGTGGCGAGCGGGGGAGCCGGCTCGGCGGACATTGTTCGCTCCATCGGTCTGTTTGTTCGATTTGACGACCACCAAGAGTCGAGTTCATCATTTTGAACCATGCGTACGGTACAGCGAACACCCGACCCGGTCCTCCGCGACGTCGCCGCGATCGGGGCGGCGATGGTCGCGGTGGGCGCGTCCTTCGGGGCGGTCGCGGTGGCCGCGGGCCTGCCCGCCTGGGCGACCGTCGCCATGTCCGTGCTGGTGTACGCCGGCGGCGCGCAGTTCATGGCCGTCGGGCTGGTGGCCGCCGGCAGCCCGCCCGCCGCCGTCCTCGCCGGGCTCCTGCTCAACGCCCGGCACCTGCCGTTCGGGCTGACCCTCGCCGACAGTGTGGGGCGGTCGCTCTGGCGCCGGCTGCTGGGCAGCCACCTGATGACCGACGAGGCCACCGCCTTCGCGCTGGCCCGTCCGCCCGGTGCCGACCGGCGGCGGGCCTTCTGGCTGGCCGGCGTCCTGCTCTTCCTCGCCTGGAACGTCGGCACCGTGCTGGGCGTGCTGGCCGGCGGGGTGGCCGGCGATCCCGCCGCGCTCGGCCTGGACGCGGCGTTCCCGGCCGGCCTGATCGCCCTCCTGCTGCCGACGCTGCGGGACCGGGACACCCGGCGGGCGGCGCTGGTCGGTGCCGTGCTCGCGGTGCTCGCCACCCCGCTGCTGCCGGCCGGGTTGCCCGTGCTGCTGGCGCTGGCCGGTCCGGCGATCCTCGCCGTCCGGAGCGCCCGGCGCGCCGCCTCGACCGGTCAGGCCGCGCCACCACCGGCCGCCCACACCGCACAGCCGGCCGGGCAGGACGGCGGCGTCGGAGAAGCGGTCGGAACGGCGGCCGGCGTGCCGGCCCGGTGGGAGGGGGAGCGGTCGTGCTGATGGCGGTGATCCTGGCGCTGGCCGCCGGGACGTACGGGTTCCGGGTGGCCGGCGTGCTGCTGCGCGACCGGCTCGACCTGCCGGAGTGGTCCCGGCAGGTGCTGCCGATCGGCGCGGCGGCCCTGCTGGCCGCCCTGGCGGCCACCGCCGCGCTCACCGAGGCCGGCCGGTTCGCCGGTTGGGCCCGCCCGGCGGGCGTGCTGGTGGGCGTGTTGCTGGCCTGGCGTCGGGCGCCGTTCGTGCTGGTGGTGCTCGGGGCGGCCGGTACCACCGCGCTGCTGCGGCTGCTCGGCGTGGAGTGATCCGCCACCCGCCCCGGAACGACGACGGCCCCTTCCCGCAGCGCGGGAAGGGGCCGGACCGTCTCAGCGGCCGAGTTTCCGACCGCCGCTGGTCAGATCGGGTCGCCGATGTTGACGCGCGGCTCGGGGGCCCGCATCCGGCGGAACGTGATCGACCGCATGATCGCGTAGAGGTAGAGCGACCCCATCCGCTGCCCGGTGTTCGGGAAGCGCTCGCGGACCAGCTTCCTGATCTTTCGCGAGATCAGGATCGAGTCGACGATCACACCGAACGCCAGCGCGCCCCAGAGGATGTTGGAGACCAGCTGGACCACCGGGGGCATCGCCTGGTTCGAGCCGATCAGCACGATCAGCGCGCCGCCGAAGAACCAGGTGCCCACCGTACGCCGGGAGTCGACCACGTTGCGGGCGAGCAGCCGCTCCGGCCCGCGGTCGCGGGGGCCGCCCTCGCGCCGGAACTCCGCCGCCGCGTCGGCGCGCAACTGGCGCCGCCGCTCCCGCTGCTCCTCCTTGGTCAGCGGCTTCGCCGCCGTGGCCGGACGGCGGCCGGCCGCCGGACGCTTCGGCGTCTCGCGTCCCTTGGCGGGGGTGTAGCCGCGGGGACGGGCGGAGGTGGTCTCCTCCTCGGGGGTCACCGAGGTGGTGGCCTCCTCGACGAGGTTGGCGGACTTGCGGCGAAACAGCGACACGCGGCAAGGGTAGCCAAACGCCGGCGCCCGGTGCACATCGCGGTGCACCGGGCGCGAACGGCAGTGGCCGAGGTTACGGCCGGTCGACCGTCACGGCCGCTCGACGTGCGCGCCGAGGTCGGCGAGCTTCGCCTCGAAGTCCTCGTAGCCGCGGTTGATCAGGTCGACGCCGTACACCCGGGAGGTGCCCTCGGCGGCGAGCGCGGCGATCAGGTGGCTGAAGCCGGCCCGCAGGTCCGGGATGACCAGGTCGGCGGCGTGCAGCTTGCTCGGCCCGGCGATGACCGCCGAGTGCTTGAAGTTGCGCCGGCCGAAGCGGCACGGCGTGCCGCCGAGGCAGTCCCGGTAGACCTGGATGTTGGCGCCCATCGAGTTGAGCGCCTCGGTGTAGCCGAGCCGCTGCTCGTAGACCGTCTCGTGGACGATCGACAGGCCCCGCGCCTGGGTCAGCGCCACGACGAGCGGCTGCTGCCAGTCGGTCATGAAGCCGGGGTGCACGTCGGTCTCCAGCGCCACCGACTTCAGCTCGCCACCGGGGTGCCAGAACCGGATGCCGCCCTCCTGGCCCGGGTCGCCCAGCTTCGGCGGCCGGGCGTCGGTCACCTCGTACTCGCCGCCGACCGAGCGGAAGATGTTGAGGAAGGTCATCATGTCGGCCTGCTGCGCGCCGAGCACCTCGACGTGCCCGCGGGTCGCGAGGGCGGCCGCCGCCCAGCTCGCCGCCTCGATCCGGTCCGGGATGGGCCGGTGGGTGTAGCCGTGCAGCTTCGGCACGCCCTGGATCTCGATCACCCGGTCGGTGTGCACCTTGATGATCGCGCCCATCTTCTGCAGGACGCAGATCAGGTCGATGATCTCCGGCTCGACCGCCGCGTTGCGCAGCTCGGTCACGCCCTCGGCCATCACGGCGGTGAGCAGCACCTGCTCGGTGGCGCCGACGCTCGGGTACGGCAGGGCGAACTTGGTGCCGTGCAGGCCGTTCGGCGCCGACAGGTGCAGGCCCTCCGGCCGCTTGTCGACGGTGGCCCCGAACTCCCGCAGCGCCTGGAGGTGGAAGTCGATCGGGCGGGGACCGATGTGGCAGCCGCCCAGGTCCGGGATGAACGCGTGCCCGAGGCGGTGCAGCAGCGGCCCGCAGAACAGGATCGGGATCCGGCTGGAGCCGGCGTGCACGTTGATCTGGTCGGTGCTGGCGCTCTCCACGTTCGCGGGGTCGAAGACCAGCTCGCCGTCCTCGTTGCCGTCGCTGACCTTGACCCCGTGCAGGCCGAGCAGCCCGCGGACGACCTCGACGTCACGGATCTTCGGCACGTCGTACAGCCGGCTCGGGCTGTCGCCCAGCAGGGCGGCGACCATCGCCTTCGAGACCAGGTTCTTCGCGCCGCGCACGCGGATCCGCCCTTCCAGCGGAGTGCCTCCGTGTACGACCAGGACGTCGTCGGTCAACGCAACCTCCAGCGCGTCGGGTGGTGCCGTGTCGATGATGGGGCGGGATGTCCAGCTACCCGGAACGGCGCTGGCCGTAACCGGGGACCCCGTGCGTCGTCGCCCCGGCAGCATAGCCCTCCGTGACGAGAATGGACCCGGTCACTTCGCCCTCGCGGGTACTTATGGGTGATCCGGCACTATCCCGTACCAATGGCGCTACCGAGAGTGATCAGCTGGCGCTCGACGGCGGGGTGTCGGCCCCGGGGAGCGCGAGCATCTGGTCCAGCGCCACCCGCGCGTGGTGCGCGGTGTCCGCGTCCACCGTGATCTGGTTGACCACCCGGCCGGCGACCAGCTCCTCCAGCGCCCACACCAGGTGCGGCAGGTCGATGCGGTTCATCGTCGAGCAGTAGCAGACCGCCTTGTCGAGGAACATGATCTGCTTGTCCGGGTTGGCCAGCGCCAGCCGGCGGACCAGGTTCAGCTCGGTGCCGACCGCCCACGCCGAACCGGCCGGCGCGGCCTCGATCGTCTTGATGATGTACTCGGTCGACCCGACGAAGTCGGCGGCGTTGACCACCTCGTGCCGGCACTCCGGGTGCACCAGCACGTTCACGCCCGGCACCCGCTCCCGCACGTCGTTGACGCTGTCGAGGGTGAACCGGCCGTGCACCGAGCAGTGGCCCCGCCACAGGATCATCTTCGCGTCGCGCAGCTGCTCCGGGGTGAGCCCGCCGTTCGGCTTGTGCGGGTCGTACAGGACGCAGTCGTCCAGCGAGAAGCCCATCTCCAGCACCGCCGTGTTCCGGCCCAGGTGCTGGTCGGGCAGGAAGAGCACCTTCTCACCCTGCTGGTACGCCCACTCCAGGGCGCGCTTCGCGTTCGACGAGGTGCAGACCACGCCGCCGTTGCGCCCGACGAAGCCCTTGATGTCCGCCGAGGAGTTCATGTACGTCACCGGGACGGTGTGCCCGGCGATGCCGAGGTCGGTCAGCACGTCCCAGGCGGTCTCGACCTGCGACAGCACCGCCATGTCGGCCATCGAGCAGCCGGCCGCCAGATCGGGCAGGACCACCTTCTGCGCGTCCGAGGTGAGGATGTCGGCGCTCTCGGCCATGAAGTGCACGCCGCAGAAGACGATGTACTCCGCCTCCGGCCGCGCCGCGGCCTCCCGGGCCAGCTTGAACGAGTCACCGGTCACGTCGGCGAACTGGATCACCTCGTCGCGCTGGTAGTGGTGGCCCAGCACGAACACCTTGCTGCCCAGCTTCGCCTTCGCCGCCGCCGCGCGGGCCACCAGATCCGGGTCGCTCGGCGCCGGCAGGTCACCCGGGCACTCGACGCCGCGCTCGGTGGCGGGGTCGCTGCCGCGACCGAGCAGGAGCAGTGCGGTGGCCGTGTTGGAAGGTTCTACCCAGGTCGACGTCACGTACCCCATGGTCCCACAGCGCGGACGCGCCGCCGGCTCCGCCGGTGTGGGCTGCCACACTGCTCGGCATGCGCGTGCTGCTCTGTCCCGACAAGTTCGCCGGCACGCTGTCGGCCCCGGACGTGGCCGCGGCCGTCGCCGACGGCTGGCACGAGGTGGCCGGCGGCGACGAACTGCTCGTGCGGCCCCTCGCCGACGGCGGCCCCGGCTTCCTGGACGTGCTCGCCGACGCGCTGGACGCCCGCCGGGTGCCGGTGCCGACCGTCGACCCGCTCGGCCGGCCGGCGGCCGGTGAGATCCTGGTCACCGCCGACGGCACCGCCTACGTGGAGAGCGCCCAGGCGTGCGGCCTGCACCTGCTCACCCCGGCCGAGCGCGACCCGAAGGCCACCACCTCGTACGGGCTGGGGCTGCTGGTCGCCGCCGCCGTCGAACACGGCGCCCGGCAGGTGGTGATCGGGCTCGGCGGCTCCGCCACGAACGACGCCGGGGCCGGCATGCTCACCGCGCTGGGCGTGACACCGCTGGACGACGCCGGCCGTGCCCTGCCGTACGGGGGAGCGGCGCTGGCCGCCGTCGCGGCCCTGGACGGCGTACCCCGGCTGCGTGACGCCCGCCTGGTGGCCGCAACGGACGTCGACAACCCGCTGCTGGGGCTGCACGGCGCGAGCAACGTCTTCGGCCCGCAGAAGGGCGCCGACAAAGCGGACGTGCTGCTGCTCGACGCCGCGCTGGAGCGCTTCGCCGCCGTCCTGGAGCGGGACCTGCCGGGCTGCCCCGCCGGGCTGGGCGCCCTGCCCGGCGGCGGGGCGGCCGGCGGGCTGGGCGCGGCCGTCCTGGCGCTCGGCGGCCGGTGCGAGTCCGGCATCGGCCTGGTCACCGGGGCGGTCGGGCTGGACACCGCGCTCGACACCGTCGACCTGGTGATCACCGGCGAGGGGTCGTTCGACCACCAGTCGCTGCGCGGCAAGGTGGTCGCCGGGGTGGCCGGCGCCGCCCGGGACCGGGGGGTGCCCTGCGTGGTGCTGGCGGGACGGGTGAGCACCGGCCGCCGTGAGGCCGCCGCCGCCGGCGTCACCGAGGCGTACAGCCTGGTGGAGCACTTCGGCGGGGAGGAGCGCGGCGGGGTCGAGGCGGCGATGGGCCGCCCGGCCGAGGGCCTGCGGGCACTGGGCGCCCGGCTGGCCCGGCAGTGGAGCCGCTGACGGCGGGCTGCGCGGGACCGGACGGCCGATGCGGGCCGCGTCACCTGGGTGACCTCCCGCCCGGCGGCCTACAATCGGAAATTGGACCACTGTGGGAATCGCTGACCGACGGGTGACGTTGGCCAGGACGACCACACCGTACGCGTGCAGGGAGAATTCCACGTGACCACGCCAGCGCAGACCGAGTCGACCGAGGCCAAGGCCCCCACGACCGTCATCCTCACCGACGTCGCGGCGCAGAAGGTCAAGGCTCTGATCGAGCAGGAGGGCCGTGACGACCTGCGGCTCCGCGTCGCGGTGCAGCCGGGCGGCTGCTCCGGCCTGCGGTACCAGCTCTTCTTCGACGAGCGGTCGCTCGACGGCGACGTCGTCACCGGCTTCGACGGCGTCGAGGTCGTCGTCGACCGGATGAGCGCCCCCTACCTGGCCGGCGCCACGATCGACTTCGCCGACCGGATCGACGCCCAGGGCTTCACGATCGACAACCCGAACGCGGGCAACTCCTGCGCCTGCGGCGACTCGTTCAGCTGAGCCTTCCCGACGGCGGGGCCGTCCCTCGACGACGAGGGGACGGCCCCGCCGTCGTGTGTCCGCACGGTGTGCGGGAGGTGGCCGCGGTCCGACCGACCGGTCTCCGTCCGGTGGCCGGACCGGTAGGCTGACCGCGCCCTGCTCCCGACCCCCGAGGGTTGACATGAAGATCGCCGTGACGGGCTCGATCGCGACCGACCACCTGATGAGCTTCCCCGGCCGGTTCGCCGACCAGTTCATCGCCGACCAGCTGCACAAGGTGTCGCTCTCCTTCCTGGTGGACGACCTGGTGCTGCGCCGCGGCGGGGTGGCCGCCAACATCGCCTTCGGCATGGGGCAGCTCGGCCTGCGCCCGGCGCTGGTGGGCGCGGTCGGCGCGGACTTCGCCGACTACCGCTCCTGGCTGGAGCGGCACGGCGTCGACTGCGACTCGGTGCACGTGAGCGAGGTCGCCCACACCGCCCGCTTCGTCTGCACCACCGACACCGAGATGTGCCAGATCGCGTCCTTCTACGCGGGTGCGATGAGCGAGGCGCGCAACATCGAGTTGGAGCCGGTGGCCCGCCGCATCGACGGCCTCGACCTGGTGCTGGTCGGCGCCAACGACCCGGAGGCGATGCTGCGGCACTCCGCCGAGTGCCGGGAGCGGGGGTACGCCTTCGCGGCCGACCCCTCCCAGCAGCTCGCCCGGATGCCCGGCGAGGACGTCGTCGCGCTGATCGACGGCGCGGACTACCTGATGACCAACGACTACGAGAAGTCGCTGCTGCAGAGCAAGGCCGGCCTCAGCGACGAACAGCTGCTCGACATGGTGAAGGTCCGGGTCACCACGCTGGGCAAGCACGGCGTGGAGATCGCCGGCCGCGGCATCGACCCGATCCACGTGCCGATCGCCCGGGAGATCCGCGCGGTCGACCCCACCGGCGTCGGCGACGGCTTCCGGGCCGGCTTCTTCGCCGCGCTCTCCTGGGGCCTCGGGCTGGAGCGGGCCGCCCAGGTCGGGTCGCTGCTCGCCACGCTGGTGCTGGAGACCGTCGGCACGCAGGAGTACCAGGTCCGCCGTGACCTGTTCGTCAAGCGCCTCGCCGAGTCGTACGGCGACGAGGCCGCCGAGGACGTACGGCCGCACCTCCTGCCGTGACACCCCCGCTCGTCGCGTGCGCCGGGCTGCCCGGGGTGGGCTAGCTGGACCATCCTGGCGGCCCGGCCGGAGGCGGGGCGGGTCAGTGGCGGCGGCGGACGTCGTACGCCGGGCCGTCCGGGCCGTCGAGCCGGCCCACGAACTCCTGGCCGCGCATGCGGCACCAGGCCGGGATGTCCACCGCGGCCGCCGGGTCGTCCGCCAGTACCCGGACCACCGTGCCGACCGGTAGGTCGGGCAGGCGCCGGGCCACGGCGATCACCGGCAGCGGGCAGCGCTGCCCCCGGCAGTCGAGCACCTCCTCCGGCAGCGTCACAGCCCCACCACCCCCGCCTCGGCGCGCAGCCCCGCCACGATCCCCGGCAGCTCGGCGAGGAAACGCTCCACGTCTGCCTCGGTGGTCTCCCGGTGCAGCGAGACCCGTACGTTGCCGTGCGACAGCACACCCATCGCCTCCAGCACGTGCGACGGGCGCAACGTCGACGACGTGCAGGAGGAGCCGGAGGAGACGGCGAAGCCGCGCCGGTCCAGCGCGTGCAGCAACGCCTCGCCGTCGACGTACAGGCAGGAGAACGTCACCAGGTGGGGGAGCCGGTGATCCGGATCACCCACCACCTCGACGTCCGGCACCTCCGCCGCCACCCGCGCCCGGATCCGGTCCACCAGGGGCGCGAGCCGGGCCGCCTCCGCCGCCGCGTCGGCCGCCGCCGCGCGCAGGCTCGCCGCCGCCGCCACGACCGCCGGCAGGTTCAACACCCCGGGCGTACGCCCCGACTCGCGCTCGTCGGCGGGCCACGGCGACTCCCAGCGGGTGCCCTTGCGGACGGCCAGCACCCCGACGCCGGGCGGCCCGCCCCACTTGTGGGCGCTCGCGGTCAGCACCGACCAACCCTCCGGAACGGGAGCGCGGCCCACCACCTGGGCGGCGTCGACGTAGAGCGGGACCTCGGCCGCCGCGCAGGCGTCGGCCGCCACACCGACCGGCTGCACCGTGCCGACCTCGTGACTGGCGGCGATCAGCGCGGCGAGCGCCACGCCGGGCTCACGGACCGCCGTCGACCAGGCGTCGACGTCCACCCGGCCCAGCCGGTCCACCGGCACGGGTGTCGCCGTACCGCCGCCGGCCACGTGCTTCTCGGCGGCGTGCAGCACCGCCGAGTGCTCGATCGCGGAGTGCACCAGGGTGGCGCCGACCCGGCGCCGCCCGGTGAGACCGCCGAGCACGGCGGAGTGCGCGGCCGCCGTGCCGCTGGGGGTGAAGGACAACTCGTCGGGTCGGACACCGAGCGTGGCCGCGGTCGCCTCACGGGCGGCGTCGAGGAGCTGGCGGGCCCGACGGGCCTGCGTGTACAGGCGTCCCGGGTCGGCCCAGCCGTCGTCGAGCGCGGCCAGCAGTGCCTGCCGGGCCACCGGGTGCAGCGGCGCGGCGGTCGCCGCGTCCAGGTAGACCGGGGAAGCGCTCACGGCGCCACCCACGTTCCCGACTGCGGGGCTCGCGACCCCGGCTCACTCCTCGCGCTCACGGAAGCTCACGCTATCGCGCCGTCCGGCCCGTGATCTCCCCGATTGGGGGCGGAGAGCGACCCCAACACGGTCCAGCCCGTCATGGTCGAGTAATCTGCGACCGTCGGTGACGCCTTTGCCGCCGGTGCTGTCGCTCCGCCCGGCGGAGACCGGCAGACAAGACACACACCGCGGCGCGCTAGGGAGGCAGGACCAGGTGGTCGCAAGGAGTTCGGAGGTACGGCCGTCGGCCGTACGACGCAGCGCTTCCCCGGGAGCCGGTGGGCGCCGGGCGCGGGGTGCCGGTCGGCTCGCCGGGCTCGGTCTCGGCGGAGCGGCGCTGCTGGTCCTGCTCACGGGCTGCGACGTCGGCGCCGCGTTCGACGGCTTCGGCTGGCCGCAGGGCGGCATCACGCCCGAGGCGCACCGGATGTACGACCTGTGGATCGCGTCGTGCATCGCGGCGCTCGCGGTCGGCGTGTTCGTGTGGGGCCTCATCTTCTGGTGCGTGGTGCGCTACCGGAAGCGGGGCAACGAGCTGCCGGCGCAGACCCGCTACAACATGCCGATGGAGTTCCTCTACACCATCGCGCCGATCCTGATCGTCTCCGTGCTCTTCTACTACACGGCGATCGTCCAGACGAACGTGGTGCGGACGACGGCGAACCCGGACGTCACCGTCGAGGTCGTCGCCTTCAAGTGGAACTGGCAGTTCAACTACCGCGACGGGCAGGGCCCGGAGGCCAACACCGTGGCCTCGGTCCTCGGCACCAGTGAGGTCATCCCGATCCTCGTGCTGCCGACCGACCGGTCCATCCGCTTCGAGGAGACCAGCCGCGACGTCATCCACTCCTTCTGGGTGCCGGAGATGCTGTTCAAGCGGGACGTCTTCCCGGGCGAGATCCGCAACGTCTTCGAGGTCTCCAAGTTCGAGGAGGAGGGCGCGTACGTGGGCCGCTGCGCCGAGCTGTGCGGCAGCTACCACGCCTTCATGAACTTCGAGCTGCGCGTCGTCTCCCCGGAGCAGTACGACCAGTTCCTCGCCGCCAAGCAGGCTGGCCGGTCGACGCAGGAGGCGCTGACCGCCATCGGCGAGAAGCCGTACGCGGAGACCACCCGGCCGTTCGAGACCCGGCGTACGCAGGCGAACTTCAACCCGGACAACGCGTCCGCCGGCGCGGGCAACTGAGGGGGCAGGCATGAAGACCGAGTGGAAGATCTTCCTGGTCATCGCCGGGTTCCTGCTCTTCGCCACGTTCCTCTACGGCGGCTGGACCGCCGCGGACGCCGGTCGGGTCGAGTGGGTCGGCACCGTCGGCCTGCTGCTGAGCTTCCTGCTCTGCGCGATGTGCGGTGGCTTCTTCTGGTTCGTGTCCCGCCGGATCGACCTGCGTCCGGAGGACCGGCCGGACGCGGAGATCGCCGAGGGCGCGGGCGAGGTCGGCTTCTTCAGCCCGGGCAGCTACTGGCCGTTCGGCCTGGCGCTGTCCGCGTCGATCGCCGGTCTGGGCCTGGTGTTCTGGCAGTTCTGGCTGCTGGGCGTCGGTCTGGTGGCGGTCGTCTTCGCCGCCTGCGGCCTGCTCTTCGAGTACTACAGCGGCACCCGGCGCACCGCCGAGCACTGAGCCGCCACCCGTAACGCACGCGAAGGCCCGCTTCCCCGGAGGGAAGCGGGCCTTCGCGCATGCGGCTCGCGCCACGCCGTCCCTGCACCGGCGTGAGGTGGGTCGATCGAATCGTTCGTGTGCGGCGCCGCGCCGGTCCCGCACCCGCCGGGGTGCCCGGCCTGTCGCTGTGCCCCGTGCTCTGTGCGTCGCGCCTCAAGCAGATCGCGGAAGAACTCGACGCCTCCAGGGGCACCAACCGGCCGAGGACTGTCGCCGGTGGCGCCGTCGCGAGCCGTGGGCGGCCTGCGTCTGTGGCGGGCGGGGGAGGTGGTGGGCGGCGGGGCGGCGGGGCGGCGTCGGCTTGCGCGGGTCAGGCGGCGCGGCGGTGGACGCCGGGCTGCCGTCGGCGGGTCGCCAGGCGGGGCGCGGGGAAGGCGAACGTGGCGATGAGCACGGCCGCCCCGCAGCCGGTGCAGATCAGCTCGGGACAGTCGCTGCCGTGACCGTCGACGCAGGGCGGGACCTCGAACGGCTGCACGCCCTCACACGCGTCGCACTGCATCTCGCGGGTCGACACGGGCGGCTCCTCTCGCTGCGGCTCCGTCGACGGGCGACGGGCGGAGAACTACTCGCCTGTAGTTTTCCACGCACCCCCGACATTCCTCCGTGCGCCACCCACCCGGGCTCATGACCGACTCGATGCCGCCGCCATCGCGGGGTCCTGGCCGGCGGAAAGGCGCGATGTCGGCGGCATGGAGCGGGTCTTGCCCGCCGAGCGGCCCGGGGTGGGGCAGCGCCGGCCGGGTGGGGCAGCGGGGTGGCGGTCAGCGGGACCGGGCGACCTCGATCCAGCGGTCCAGGACGCGGGCGGCGGCGCCCGAGTCGATCGACTCGGCGGCACGGGCCAGGCCGGCGCGCAGCGCCTCGGTCAGGTCCCCGTCGAGCGGGCCCTGCGTGGCCAGCGCGGCCGCCGCGTTGACCAGCACCGCGTCGCGTACCGGGCCGGTCTCCCCGGCGAGCAGGCGGCGCACCACGCCGGCGTTGTACGCGGCGTCGCCGCCACGCAGGTCGGCCAGCGTGGCCCGGGGCACGCCCAGGTCGGCGGCGTCCAGCAGCGACTCCCGGACCGTGCCGCCCTGGGCCGCCCAGACCCGGGTGGGCGCGGCGGTGGTGAACTCGTCCAGCCCGTCCTCGCCCCGCATGAGGAGCACCGAGTCGCCACGGGCCGCGAAGACGTCCGCCATCACCGGGGCCATCCGGGCGTCGAAGCAGCCGACCGCGGCGGCCCGGGGCCGCGCCGGGTTGGTGAGCGGGCCGAGGAAGTTGAAGGCGGTCGGGACGCCCAGCTCGCGCCGGACCGGGCCGGCGTGCCGCATGCCCGGGTGGAACCGCGCGGCGAAGCAGAAGCCGATGCCGGCCTCGGCGACGCAGGCGGCCACGCCCTCCGGGCCGAGGTCGAGTGGCAGCCCCAGGTACTCCAGGACGTCGGCCGTGCCGCAGGACGAGGAGGCGGCCCGGTTGCCGTGCTTGACCACGCGGACGCCGGCGCCGGCGACCACCAGCGAGGCCATGGTGGAGATGTTCACGGTGTGCGCGAGGTCACCGCCGGTGCCCACCACGTCGAGGGCGCTGGCCCGCAGCTCGTCGGGGAGCTGGACCAGGACCGCGTGCCCCAGCATCGCCTCGACCAGGCCGGCCACCTCGGCGGCCGTCTCGCCCTTGGCGCGCAGCGCCACCGCGAAGCCGGCGATCTGGGCCGGGGCGGCGGACCCGGACATGATCTCGCCCATCGCCCAGGCGGTGTCGGCGGTGGAGAGTTCCTCACCGCGAAGCAGCGCGGAGAGCAGGTGCGGCCAGGTCCGTTCGCCCATGGTGGGCCTCCCGAGCGGTCCAGGTGGATGGGGAACCGGCGCCGGCGGGTCCGGCGCCGAGGTGGTGCCGGAGTGGGGGACGTCAGGCGGGGGCGTGCGTCCGCAGCAGCTCGGCCACCGTGGTGCCGGTGGTCACCGGGTCGAGCGGGTGCACCAGGGTGGCGTCGACCTCGGCGTACGCCGCGAGCCATCGGTCGGCGGCGCGGGCGATCACCACGCAGGTCGGGGGAGCGTCGTCCCGGTCGTCCTTGATCTGGCGGGCGATGCCGATGCCGCCGCCGGGCGTCGCCTCACCGTCGAGCAGCATCAGGTCGATCTCGTAGTCGTCGACGAGGCGGACGCACTCGGCGTAGGTCGACGCCTCGACGAACTCGATCTGGAGGCCGGGTGCGGGCCGGGTGCCGACGGCGAGCCGCATCCGGTCGCGGACCTGCGGGTCGTCGCTGTAGAGCAGGACGGTGCACTGACGATCGCTCATGGTTGACGTGCTCCCACCTCGTAGCTGCCCGCCGATCGTACCGGTCGGTGTGAGATACCCGACGCCCCGCCCGGGGCGTACGCGTCGGCGCGGCTCAGGCCGCGGTCTCCGCGGCGCGCTGGCGGGCCTCCTGGCGGTCCAGCTCGCGGTCGATCCGGCGGGCCTCACGTTCCGCGTGGCGCATCCACTGCACGACCAGCACCGCCAGCATGGTGACGCTGACGAACTCGCCACCGGCCCAGAGGATGCCCCCGGCGACCACCTGGTCCTCCCACGGGTCCGACCAGGTCAGGCCGAGCGACGGGTACCAGTCGCCGCCGAAGAGCGTGGTCGACTGCATGATCGTGAGCCCGAGCACGGTGTGGAACGGCACGGACAGCAGCATCAGCAGGGCGCGGCCCGGGTACGGCCAGCGGCCCGGCAGCGGGTCCAGGCCGAGCAGCGGCCAGAAGAACACGCAGCCGGTCAGGATGAAGTGCGCGTGCACCAGCTCGTGCGCCCAGGCGTGTTCGAGCGTGTACCGGTACAGGTCCGTGAAGTAGAGCGCGAACGGGTTCACCACGAAGATCGCGAAGGCGACCAGCGGGTAGCTGTAGACGCGGGCGATCCGGCTGTGCACGATCGTCAGGAGCCGCTTGCGCGGGCGGATCGGCAGCGTCCGCAGGGCCAGCGTCATCGGTGCGCCGAGCGCGAGGAAGATCGGCGCGATCATGGAAAGGACCATGTGCTGGACCATGTGCACCGACAGCAGGGCGGTGTCGTACGCGTGCAGCCCGCTGACCGTCACCGCCGCGATGCCGCCGAGGCCCGGGCCGAGGAAGAAGACCGTGCGGGCGACCGGCCAGCGGTCGCCGCGGACCCGCAGCCGGTGCACGCCGTAGAGGTAGAGTCCGGCGGCGAGCACCAGGCCGACGGCGAGCCAGCTGTCCAGCCGCGTCTCGGTGAACACCGAGGTGACGGTGAACGGCGGCGGGGTGGCCGCGGTCACCGCCGGTGCGGCGACCGAGGTCGCGGTGGAGATCGGATCGACGTGCAGCACGCTTTTCAGCCTAGGTCAGGCGAACCGGACCACCCCGATCGGGCTGCCTGGACCACCGGTTTGGCACCCCGCTGATCGCGGGCGCCGGTCAACGGCAATAATGACCGCGTGACTGCGGCCCCAGCCATTGACAAGAGCCGGATCCACTCCCTGACCCGACCCAACATGGTCAGCGTCGGGACGATCGTGTGGCTCTCCAGCGAACTCATGTTCTTCGCGGCGCTGTTCGCGATGTACTTCTCCATCCGCGCGGCGGCGCCGGAGCAGTGGGCGGAGCACACCCCGCACCTGAACATCCCGTACGCGACGACGTTCACGGTGATCCTGGTGCTCTCGTCGGTGACCTGCCAGCTCGGCGTGTTCGCCGCCGAGAAGGGCGACGTGCACGCGCTGCGGCGCTGGTTCACGGTCACCTTCGTGATGGGCCTGATCTTCGTGCTCGGCCAGGTCAACGAGTACCGCGAGCTGGTGCACGAGGGCATCAAGATCAACTCAGACGGTTACGGGTCGATGTTCTACCTGACCACCGGCTTCCACGGTCTGCACGTGACCGGCGGTCTGGTCGCCTTCATCATCTTCATGATCCGTACCACCATGGGCCGGTTCACGCCGGCACAGGCCACCGCGGCGATCGTCGTGTCGTACTACTGGCACTTCGTCGACGTCGTGTGGATCGGGCTCTACGCCATGATCTACTGGCTCCAGTGATCTTGGCGCGTCACGAACCGCGCCGCTGCTCCGTCCCCCTCAGGCAAGGTCCAACCGGTTAAGGACACAGGTCATGACTTCTGACAACGACCGCCGACGCGGTCTGCTCGCGCGCCTGCGCGGGCGGCCCGCAGCGCGCAGCAGGGGCCGCCGCCGGCTGGGTGCCGCGGTCCGGCTGCTGGCCGCGCTGATGCTGGCCGGCGGTGCCTACACCGTCTTCGCTCCCGGCGTGCAGGCGCAGGACACGCCGTTGTCCGGCGCCGCCGCGGAGGGCAAGGCGCTGTTCGACGTGAGCTGTGTGACCTGTCACGGTCGCAACGCGCAGGGTGTCGAGGGCCGGGGCCCGAGCCTGATCGGCGTCGGCGCCGCCTCGGTCGAGTTCCAGGTCAGCACGGGCCGGATGCCGATGGCCCGGCAGGAGGCCCAGGCGCAGCGCAAGCCGGAGGTCTTCACCGACGAGGAGACCCGCCAGCTCGCCCAGTACATCCAGGAACTCGGCGGCGGCCCGGTGGTGCCGGCGGGTGACAACCTCCACGAGGACGCGAACATCGCCGCCGGTGGCGAACTGTTCCGGATCAACTGCTCGCAGTGCCACGCCTTCGGTGGCGGCGGCGGCGCCCTCTCCTCGGGCAAGTACGCGCCGAGCCTGAACCCGGCCACCGACCGCCAGATCTACGCGGCCATGCTGAGCGGCCCGCAGAACATGCCGGTCTTCGGTGACAACCAGATCACGCCGGAGCAGAAGGCGGACATCATCGCCTACATCCAGGAGACCCTGAAGCACGACCAGGACCCGGGCGGCTTCAACCTCGGCCGCTACGGCCCGTCGACCGAGGGCCTGGCGATCTTCCTGGTGGGCATCGTCGCGCTGGTCTTCGCCAGCCTGTGGATTGCGGGCAAGTCGTGACCGGCCGACCCGTGGATAAGATTGCGTTGGTGTCGCTCGCCGGCACCGTCCGTAGCGAGGTGACGGCATGACCACCACCCAGACCGGGCATCCGCGGATCCCGGCCAGCCGGGAGCCGCTCGACGTGACCGAACCCCGGCTCAGCCGGTTCGAGATCGTGCAGGAGGGCGCCCGGCGGGACGACATCGAGATCGTCCACTACGAGCCGCAGGTCGTCCCGGGCAGCAAGGCCGAGCGCCGGCTGGTCCGCACGGTCGCGTCGTTCTTCCTGCTGACCGGCCTCGCCGCGACGGCCTTCCTGGCCATCTACATCTGGTGGCCGTGGGAGTACGCTCCGGGCCGCGGCGGCGACAAGTGGTACACCCCGCTGCTCGGCGTCACCCTGGGCATCGCCCTGCTCGGCATCGGCTTCGGCATCCTCACCTGGGGCAAGAAGCTGCTGCCCAAGGAGGTGTCGATCCAGGACCGGCACGAGGGCGCCGGCTCCGAGGAAGACCGCATCATCACCGGCCAGACGATGCTCTACATGGCCGACGAGCTGGGCGTGAAGCGCCGGCCGCTGCTCGGCCTCTCGCTGCTGGCCGGTCTCGCGCCGGTCGGCGCGGTGGCCGCGGCGCCGCTGGTGGGTGGCCTGATCTCCGACCCGCACAAGAACAACCAGATGTTCACCACCGGCTTCGCGCCGGCGGAGGGTGGCGGGAAGATCCGGCTGGTCCGCGAGGACGGCCGTCCGGTCCGCCCGGCCGACATCAGCAGCGGCGGCCAGCTCACCGTGTTCCCCGGCATCGACCACGGCATCAGCAACAAGCACGCCGACTCGCCGGCGCTGCTGATCCACCTGCGTGACTCCGACGCGCAGGAGGCCCGCCGCGCCAACGAGCGGATCGGCCACGGCGACTACATGTGGGGCAACTACGCCGCGTACTCGAAGATCTGCACGCACGCCGGCTGCCCCGCCAGCCTGTACGAGCAGCAGACCAACCGGCTGCTCTGCCCGTGCCACCAGTCGCAGTTCCTCATCACCGACAACGCGAAGCCCATCTTCGGCCCGGCCAGCCGGCGGCTGCCCCAGCTGCCGATCGAGGTCGACGCCGAGGGCTACTTCGTGGCGAAGTCCGACTACACCGAGACCGTCGGGCCCGACTTCTGGGAGCGGCCGTGAAGCGGCGAAAGTTTGACATGGCAGCCGTCCCGGGCAACGCCGCCCGGGGGGTGGACGACCGCTTCCAGGTGGCCACCCCGCTGCGCCGGCTGCTGAACAAGGTCTTCCCGGACCACTGGTCCTTCCTGCTGGGCGAGATCGCGCTGTTCTCGTTCATCGTCCTGCTGCTGACCGGTGTCTTCCTCACCTTCTTCTTCGAGCCGGCGATGACCGAGGTGGTCTACAACGGCAGCTACGCCCCGCTGCGGGGCACGCCGATGTCGGCCGCGTACGCCTCCAGCCTGGACATCTCGTTCGACGTCCGGGGTGGCCTGATCATGCGGCAGATGCACCACTGGTCGGCCCTGCTGTTCATGGCCGCGATCGTGGTGCACATGCTGCGCGTCTTCTTCACCGGCGCGTTCCGCAAGCCCCGCGAGACGAACTGGATCATCGGTTCGCTGCTGTTCTGGGTGGGCTTCCTCGCCGGCTTCACCGGCTACTCGCTGCCGGACGACGGCCTCTCCGGCACCGGCCTGCGGATCGCCTCCGCGATCATGCTGTCGATCCCGGTGATCGGCTCGTGGCTCACCTCGTCGATCTTCGGCGGTGAGTTCCCCGGCACGATCATCATCAGCCGGTTCTACATCGCGCACGTGCTGCTCATCCCGGGTCTGCTGGTCGCGCTGATCAGCGTCCACCTGGGCCTGGTCTTCAAGCAGAAGCACACCCAGTGGCCCGGTCCCGGCCGGACCAACGGCAACGTGGTCGGCGAGCGGATGTTCCCGCGGTACGCGATCAAGCAGGGCGGCTTCTTCATGGTCGTCTTCGGCGTGATCGCGCTGATGGGCGGTCTGTTCCAGATCAACCCGATCTGGCTGTTCGGCCCGTACGAGGCGTGGGTGGTCTCGGCCGCCAGCCAGCCGGACTGGTACGTCATGTTCCTCGACGGCTCCACCCGACTCATGCCCGCCTGGGAGATCACCATCCCGATCGGCGACGGGTACGTGATCCCGCCGCTGTTCTGGCCGACGGTCGTCCTACCCGGCATCCTGGTGGGCCTGTCGACGCTCTACCCGTTCCTGGAGGCCCGGCACCTCAAGGACCGTAAGAGCCACAACCTGCTGCAGCGGCCCCGGGACGTCCCGGCCCGCACCGCGGTGGGTGCCATGGCGGTCGCGTTCTACGTGGTGCTGACCCTCTCCGGGGCGAACGACGTCATCGCCGACAAGTTCCAGATCAGCCTGAACGCGATGACCTGGGCCGGCCGGATCGGTCTGCTCGTCCTGCCGCCGATCGCGTACTACGTGACCTACCGGGTCTGCCTGGGTCTCCAGCAGCACGACCGGGAGGTTCTCGCCCACGGTGTCGAGACCGGCATCATCCGGCGGCTGCCGGACGGCCGGTTCGTCGAGGTCCACCAGCCGCTGAGCGCGGCCGACCACGACGGGCACGGCGCGCTGGAGTACGCCGGTTGGGTCGTCCCGAAGAAGATGAACCGGCTCGGTGCCCTCGGGCCGGCGATCCGGGGCTTCTTCTACCCGATCGAGAAGCCGGCCGAGGCGCCGGTCTCGCCGGGGCACCCGCCGGTCGAGCCCCGCGCCGAGCGGGAGGAGATCGGCAGCGGCGAACGCCGCTGACCCACCTCGTACCATCTCGTGGCGCCCGCCGGATTCGTCCGGCGGGCGCTACGCGTTTCTCCCACCGACGGAGACGGAGGAATAACCCGGGCCAGCCGGGTATCCGTGCGGTCCAACGTCTCAAGGGGGGGAAGGCATGTTGGGAATCAAGCGCCTGGGCCTGCTGGCCGCGCTGGTGCTGGTGGGTATCGCACCCGCCGCGGCCGCCCAGGCCGCGGTGCAGCCGTCACAACAGGACACCCAGTACCTGCAGGCGATCCACCAGGTGAACCTGTTCGAGATCACCGCGGGTGAGCTGGCCCAGGAGAAGGGCCAGAACGAGCAGGTCAAGAATCTGGGCGAGATGTTCAAGACCGACCACACCCAGCTGGACCAGTCGGTCCAGGACGTCGCCGGCCAGTTCGACGTGGAGCTGCCGGACGAGCCCACGCCGGAGCAGCAGAACATCATCGACCAGCTGAACAATGCCAGCGGCGAGGAGTTCGACCGGCTCTGGGTGACCAACCAGCTGACCGGGCACGTCCAGGCCATCCAGGCCACCCAGACGGAGATCTCGCAGGGCTCCGAGCAGGCGGTGGTCCAGCTGGCGCAGACGGCGCTGCCGACGCTGCAGGCGCACTACGACGAACTGGTCCAGCTGGCTGAGCAGCTCGGCATCCCGGTCCCGCAGGCCACCGGCACCGGTACCCCGAGCCCGGGTGGGACCGCGCCGGGGGGTCCCGGCACCGAGACCCCGGCTCCGGGCGGCACGACCGAGTCGCCGGCTCCGGGTGGCACCCCCGAGTCGCCGGCTCCGGGCCAGAGCTGACCTTCGGGGTACGCAGTACGACGGCCGGTCCACCACTGGGTGGACCGGCCGTCGTGCGTCGTGTCGGGCGCGGCGGCCCGGCCTCCGTGGTCAGTCGGCGCCCGCGAGGCCGATCGCGAACGTCTCCTCCAGGTCGTGCTGGGAGTACGCCCGGAACGCGATGTGGGACTCCGTGTTGAGCACGCCCGGCACCTTCGAGATGCTCCCGGCGATGACCTGGGCGATCTGCTCGAACTCGCGCACCCGGACCATCGCGATCAGGTCGACGTGCCCGGCCACCGAGTAGACCTCGCTGACGCCGGGCAGAGCGGCCAGGGCCTCGGCCACCTCGGGAATCGAGTCGGTGGCGCAGTCGATCAGCACGATCGCGGTGATCACGGGACGGTTCTCCGTTCGTCGGCGTCGTCGCTCATGCTAGATGTTCCCGGGCGGGGCGGCTGGCCGACGCCGACGGTGAGGTCGGTACCCGCACGGACGGCGTCCCGCAGGTGCTCGCCGGGGTGCACCGTGGCACCCGGCCAGACCACGGCGTGGGTGACGTCGCCGCGGACGACGGCGCCCGCTCCGACGACCGCCTCCCGGCACCGGCCGGTCACCACGGCACCGGCGTCGACGAGGGTGCCGCCGCCCGCCGCGTGCAGGTTGGCGGCGAGGTAGTCGGCGGGGGTGCCGGTGTCGTAGAAGGTGCCCCGGTAGGGGACGACGGTCAGTTCCCCGGCCGCCTCGGCGGGCCGCCACACCGTCCGGACGAGGTCGCCGAACTCGACCGGCAGGTCCCGGACCCGCCGCCACGGCAGCAGCGAGAACCCGGTGAAGACGTGGCCGTCGAAGGTGCCCGGCGCGGCCGGGTCCGGGGCGGGCTGGCCGAGCAGGCGTACGGTCTCGCCGTCCCAGCCGCCCAGCAGCGCGGCGATGTCCGGCCCGGGTGGGCGGGCCGGGTCGGCGAGGTACGCGTCGGCGTTGCCCACCAGGACGCCCCGCCCGTCGATCCAGTCGCGGAGGTTCGCCACGCCCCCCGCGGTGCCGAGCGGCCCGTCGGGCTCCACCGAGAGGTGCGCGCGGTCGCCGACGTGGCGGACGACCTGCTCGGCGAGGTAGCTGGCGTTGACCGCCACCCGGGCCGGTCCGGTCAGGTCGAGCCCGGCGAGGCGGGCGAGCACCCGGTCGAGCAGCGGCACGTTCCCCACCGGGCACAGCGCCTTTGGGACGCGCTCGGTCAACGGCCGCAGCCGGGTGCCCTCGCCGGCGGCGAGGACCACCGCGCAGACGGGCGCGCCCTGCGGGGTCACGGCCGGACGTCGGGCACGGGCGGCGGGAACTGCCCGGCCAGCGGCCCGATGTCGTAGTAGGCGAGCAGGCGGGCGGTGGGCCAGGTCAGCCGGGGCAGGTCGTCCAGCGGATGCCAGGCGGCCTCGAAGACCTCGGCGCCGTCGACCGTGAAGGTGGTGGTGGAGGCCGACACCTCGGCGGTGAACACCACGTCCACCCAGCCCTTGGCGTGGACGACGGCGTTCGGCGTCGCCGGGCGCAGGTCGCGGGGCGACAGGCGGATGCCGGTCTCCTCGTACAGCTCGCGGGCCGCGCCGACCACCGGCATCTCCCGCTTCTCCAGCAGCCCGCCCGGCAGCGTCCAGCCGTTGCCGGGCGGCTGGCGCAGCAGCAGCAACCGGCCCGCCCCCTCGGCCTCGGCGTCGCGGACCAGGGTGACCGCGCCGACGATGTACTTCGGCACGGCCAGCCGGACCAGGCGGCGCCGCACCGGCAACGGCAGCCGGTAGAAGACCTGGTACGCCACGGCGCGCCCGGTGACGCGGGAACGGGGGATCATGGCTCCAGGCTAGTGCCCGTGAGGAATGTTCGGACGGTCCGGGGCGCGATGGGTTGTCGTACTCCGCTTGATGCGACGGCGACTTCAGTTGATGGGTTACACGGGCCTTGAGCATGCCGGATACGGACCGTGACGCCGACTGTCCACGACGGCTGGCGTGCCAGGCGTCCGCTTCTGTCGATGAGAGTGTGGTCGAGGCGTTCGATCGGGTCGCGTCCCATCGACGGCCGCTGCTAGCGTCACCGGCAACCCTTGAGAAGGGAGTGCCGATGGTGGATCGGGCGGAGGTCGGTGGACGGCCGCGGTCAGTAACGATTGCAGCGACTCTGATGACCGTCGTGGCCGTCGGGTATCTCGCAGACGCGGTGGCGGTCGCCGCTGGGGCAGCTGCATACCCGGACCGTGTGCGCGAGGCACTGAACGCCTCCGAGGTCGACCCACGTGCCTTTGACGCTATCAAGCCATTGGTCTCGGCATTGCCCTACGTCGCGGCGTTGATCACCGCCGTGGCAGCACTGGTCCTACTGGGTATCGCGGCCTCGGTGCGTGCGGGGCACTTCGCGGGCCGCATCATCGCCTGGATCGCGATCGGTCTGTCCCTGACGTGCAGCTTCTGCGGGCTGGGCCAAGCTGGTACGCCCGCTTTCAGCGGAATCGCCTACGTGTCCGCCTTCAGCCGTGACGCCTCCGGAACTAACACGTTCGTCCAGCGGTTGCCGGCCGCGTACCCGGCGGCCTATCAGTACCTCAGCGCCGGCTTTGCCCTCTTCGCGATGCTCGCCCTGATCGTCGTCGTCGTGCTGCTCGCGCGACCCTCAGCCAACCGCTTCTTCCGTCCGGTCAGACAGCTGGCACCGCCGCCAGCTACTCATTACCTGGGCGACTCGGCGCCAGCAACTCATTACCTGGGCGACTCGGCGCCAGCAACTCATTACCTGGGCGACTCGGTGCCAGCGCCGGTCGCTGGGGCAGCCCGTCCGATCATCGGCCAGATTTCCCAACTGTCGGTGCTGGTCGGGCAGCATCAACGCGGCGAGTTGACCGACGAGGAGTTCGCTGCGGCTCGCCAGCAACTGCTCGGTGGCCCCTGATTCCAGCCCGTCAGAGATGCTGGTATCCACCCGGCGGGAGACGCAGCTGCGCGCCCTCAGGGTCACACTCGCACCTCCCGCCATCGGCCACTGCGCGGTAACGCCCGCACATACCGCGATCAGTGCGCTACGGAGCGTCACGGTACCTTGAGCCGACCGGCTTCCGGTCGTGCCGAGATCCGTCCGGATCTCCCACTCCTGCGTCGCTGAGACCAGGGCCACGTGCGGCGTGCCGTGCCCGGACCTGCATGCTCTGCCAATGCGACAACTCACAGTTCTGGGAGGTTGCGGCGCCTACCCGGAGCCGGGTCGGGCCTGCAGCGGCTTCCTGCTCGAATGGGACGGTTTCCGCCTGGTGCTCGACCTCGGCTACGCGACCCTGCCGCGTCTGCTCGCCCACTGCCCGGACGCTGCTGTGGACGCGGTGGTCATCACTCACGAGCACCCCGACCACTGCATCGACCTGCACGGACTGTTCCGGATCCACCTCTACGGCCCGGCACGTGGTCGCCGACTTCCGCTGTACTGCACTCCGGGCGTGCCGTCCCGGCTTGCCGCCCTAGAACCCGACGTAGACCTGGACAAAGTGTTTGACATCCACCGGTTGCCCGGGAGTCATCAGGTCGGCCCGTTCACTTTGAGTGGCGTTCTGCTTCCGCACTACGTGCCCAATGTCGGCATCCGGCTAGAGACCAGCGGCTTCGCACTCGCCTACACCGGCGACACCGGCCCGCACCAGCGCCTGGCCGAGCTGGGCAAAGACGTCGACCTCTTCATCATCGAGGCCACCGACCGTGCTGGGGAGACCCAGCAACCCCAACGTAACCTCCTCACCTCCTCAGAAGCCGGACAATGGGCGGCCCGAGCAGGCGCACGCCGCCTGATGCTCACCCACTTCTGGCCGGGCAACGACAGGAAGGCCGCCGTCGAGTCGACACGCATCGGCTTCGACGGAGAAGTGCTCACCGCAGAAGAGGACCTGGTCATCCCGCTCGACGCCACCTGAACCCGCCGACCGGATCTGCCGCGAGGCGCGCTACGCAGCGTCCCGTCGCGCCGGTTCGGGTGCCCTTGCGGACGTGCCGAGTTGAGTGCACTCGATGAAGGCAGAGCCGCTGGGGTGACGTCGTGTCTGACGGGCTCAGGCGACGTGGTTGTCGTACGTCGCGCGGTTGGCGAGCACGTCGTCCATGTGCATTTCGGCCCAGGCTTTCAAGCCGCGCATCATCTGGTGCAGGGAGAGTCCGAGGTCGGTCAGCTCGTAGGTGACCGTGACGGGCACGGTCGGCACCACAGTGCGGGTGATCAGACCATCGCGTTCCAGGGAGCGCAGCGTCTGAGTCAGCATCTTCTGGCTGACGCCGGCCAGCAGACGCGACAGCTCCGAGTACCGCATCGGCCGGGGTTCACCGGCGCAGTCGGCGCCGAACTGATGCGAGCCGTCGGTGCGTAGCGCGGCCACAACCAACATGACCCACTTGTCCGCGATTCGGTCGAGCAGCTTGCGACTGGGGCATTGCGCCAGGAAAGCATCATACTCCGCCTTGGCCTGCGCCCTCTCCTGTGCCGCTGTCGTCGTTGCCATCGAACCGCTCCTTCCACCGTTGGGGCGTTACGAACCTGCAGGTGCCTACTTCCCGTGAGGAAGTTACGCCCTGATAGTGGAGCAGGCATCCGCGATGCACCAGAACCGCTCAGCGCGACACCGAAAGCCAGAGGTATGAGCATGGCCTCCACTTCCCTTCCCGGCGGCACCTGGACGCTGGGAGACCTGACCGTCACCCGGTTCGGCTACGGCGCCATGCAGCTCGCTGGCCCCTGGGTCCTGGGACCGCCGGCCGACCACGACGGCGCACTCGCCGTCCTCCGCGAGGCCGTCGAACTCGGCATCACCCACATCGACACCGCCGACGCCTACGGGCCCCACGTCACCAACCAGCTGATCCGGGAAGCGCTGCACCCGTACCCCGACTCGCTGCACATCGTGACCAAGGTCGGCGCGAACCGCGACCAGCAGGGCGGCTGGCCCCCGGCCCGTGACCCGGAAAGCCTGCGCCGTTCTGTGCACGAGAACCTCGAGAACCTCGGTCTCCATGTGCTCGACCTGGTCAACCTCCGGCTCGGCAATGCCGAGGGACCCCAGCCCGGTTCAGTCGCCGAGGCGCTCGAGACGCTCGTCGAAATGCAGCAGCAGGGCCTGATCCGGCACCTCGGACTGAGCAACGCGACGCCGGAACAGGTCGCCGAGGCGCAGACGATCGCGCCGATCGTGTGCGTACAGAACATGTACAACCTCGCGCACCGCCAGGACGACGAGCTGATCGACGCGCTCGCCGACCAGGGCATCGCCTACGTGCCGTTCTTCCCGCTCGGCGGCTTCAGCCCGCTGCAGTCCTCGGCGCTCTCGACCGTAGCCGCCCGGCTGGAGGCGACACCGATGTCTGTCGCCCTGGCCTGGCTGCTGCAGCGCTCGCCGAACATCCTGCTGATCCCCGGCACCTCGTCCACGACACACCTGCGCGAGAACATCGCGGGCGCGGGACTCTCCCTTTCCCACGACGACCACGCCGAGTTGGACACGATCGGCCGCTAGCCAAACATCCGCCGGCTTGGGCTTGCCATGTTCGACCGACTCACCGGACATCAGGTACATCCGATGCCTTCGGCCCGGTCAGATGAGGACGGCACAGGTTACCCGCCGCCCGAGGACGCCGAAGGCGACCTCGGGCGGCATCCTCGTCGACCTGCCTGGCCCCGAGGAAAACGCACTGAACTGCCGCGAAGCGCTCGTCACGCAAGGTAAGCAGCTCACGGTGCATGCATCCGGACGTGCCGATGGCAGCGCGTTGGCTCGGTCCTGCATGTCGTCTCAGCGTTAGAGGTTGTCTCACGTGGCAAGTTTCGCGAGCTTCTTGTAGCAGGTCAGGGCGGCGGCCATGGCCGGGCCTCGGCTCCGCCGGTCGTTGCGGACCACGTACGGGATCTTGAGACCACGAGCAGCCCATGGCAGGCTCATGCCGCATGATCGATGATTTCGCGAAAGACAACCTGCACGGGAGACTGCGGCGGGACCGCAAGGCGCTGCTCTGGAAACTCGACGGATTGTCCGAATACGACGCCCGCCGACCTTTGACAGCGACCGGGACCAATCTCCTCGGCCTGGTCAAACACGTGGCCACCGTCGAGGCCAGGTACTTCGGCGAGGTCTTCGACCGCCCTTCCCCGGAACCGCTGCCCCGGTGGCAGGACTCCAACGGCAGCGATCTGTGGGCGACCGAGGACGAGACCCGCGATCAGATCATCGGGTTCTACCGGCGCACGTGGGAACACTCGGACGCGACGATCAACGAGCTTCCCCTCGACGCCCCCGGCCACGTGCCGTGGTGGCCGGAGCCTTATGCCGACACGAACCTGTTCGCCATCATGGTCCATGTCCTCGGCGAGTCCATCCGGCATGCCGGGCACGCCGATATCCTGCGCGAGGGCCTCGACGGCCGGACCGGGTTGCGCGCCGAACACGAGAAGCAGATCGACGAGGAAGCCCGTGCAGCCTACTGCGCGAAGATCGAGCAGGTTGCCAGGTCGGCCGCACCAATCAAGGCTTATTAGGGACACGAGCATGACCGATGAAGAGGCTCGCGAGGTCGCATTTGCCCTCCTCGCTGACCGCATTGACAAGGTTCGCGCCGGTGAATGGGTGATCATCGGTGTGTGGGAGCACGAGACCGCATGGTCCGTGGGCTACCAGTCCCGCGCCTTCATCGAGTCAGGCGACATACACGATTCGTTGGTAGGCAACGGACATGTGGTCGTGCCCAAGTCCGGCGCGGATCCATGGCTGGCCTGGTCCGGTCGGCCGGTGGAAGAACAAATCGCCGAGGGGCGACCCACCCTCGGCTGAACGCACTGACATGCCGCGATCCGCTCGCCGCCGGGCCTCACGACGGGTCGGGCTGGCTGGCGGCCGGACATGCCGATGGGAGGGTGCGCCGCTGGTCCGGTCTTGACAACTCCAGAAACCCTCGGACTGCATCCTTTACGGGTTCATCATCCGGCTGCGCCGGTCGGTCTCTGGCGGCCCGCCTGACAATCGGGATCCGTCCGGCGGCTCCGCTTCCGTCAGGCATTAGGGCTCGGATCCTCGTCCGGTGACGGCGCCCGGGAGGGCGGTACCGGAGACAGATCCCGGCGGGTGCCGGTGATCCCGGCCGCCTGTTCGTGCGCCCGGTTCAGGATCGCCTCCGCCTCCCGTCGGGCGGTGGTTACGATCCCCTCGGCTTCGAGCCGCGCCTCGGCGCGGTGGTCGTCGGCCTGCTCCTTGGCGAGTTTGAGGATCTGTTCTACCCGGGTGCCCAGGCCGCTGAGGGTTGGCCGCTGCCGGTTCCGCCGTCGTCGTTCCGCTGCGACCGCGGTTCCGGTGGTCGTCCCGTCGCCTGCCACCCCGGCGTCTTCGTCGCGGTCGACCAGGCCGTCCCCGACGAGATCGGACTCGGTCGTACCGACCAGGGAGAGCGCGACGCCGAGCGCGGCGATCGCGACGCCGGACCAGACGGCGGCCGGCCCGAGGGATGGACCGACCGTGGCGCCGACGCCGAGCCCGAAAAGGACGGCGGCAGTCTTGGCCGGCTTGCGCATAGGTCCTCCTCGGGGTGGTGCGGGCGTGGGGCTTCCGGTTCCAGCATGACGAACGAGTCAACCCGGGTCGGTTCCCGACGGAAGGTCCCGGGCGCACGAGGGGCGCTGAATCAGCCGAGGTCGAAGTCCCCAGTGGCGGACGATCGAATTTCCGAATCTGCCGCTCCGGGCGTGCTGGCGTTCATCGTCGCTGGTGACGCACGGTGATGTATGGCTGCCTTTCCTGCTCCCGCTTCCGGTGTCGTACCTACCGATCAGCTCGTTTTGCGCGCCGCGGCAACTCCCGCCTTCCTGGGCCGCTACCGTGGCCAGACTCGCGTTCATACCGAGTCTGACCTGCGAGTCTTCCTACGCTGGTGCACCGACCAGGACCTCGACCCGCTGGCTGCGGCACGGGTGGACGTCGAGCGGTACGTGCGCTGGCTGCAGGACGTACGCCGGTACCAGCCCTCGACGGTCTCGCGGCGCCTGTCCGTCGTGGTCGGGTTCTATCGGGTCTGCGTCATCGACGCCATCCTGGACCACTCGCCGGCCGACTACGTCCGCCGGCCGACGGTGCCGGCCGAGTCGCCGACCCTCGGGCTGGGTCACCTGCAGTTCGAGGCACTGATCACCACCGCCCGGCTGTCGAGCAACCCGAACGACTTCGCCCTGGTCGCGCTTCTGGGCCTGCTCGGTCTGCGGATCTTCGAAGCCTGTGGGGCGAGCATCGCCGACCTGGGCGAGGAGCACGGCCACCGGGTACTGCGCGTGCGCGGCAAGGGTGGCAAGGTCGTGCTCGTCCCGCTGCCACCCGCGGTGGCCCGAGCCATCGACGGGCCGTCGACGACCGCACCACCGGGCCGATCCTTCGCAACACCCTCGGCGTCCAGATGGACCGCCACGCCGCCACCCGCCGGCTCAAGCACCTGGCCCACGCCGCCGGGATCCGGATGCCAAGGATGCATCCCCACATGCTCCGCCACACGTTCGTGACCACCATGCTCGACGCCGGCGTCAGCCTGCGCGACGTGCAGATCGCCGCCCGCCACGCCGACCCGCGAACCACGATGCGCTACGACCGGGCCCGCAAGAACCTCGACCGGCACCCAAACTACATCCTGGCCGCGTACATGGCCTCCGGGACATAGCCAACCGCTCGCGCCTCTGCCTATCATCGCGCGTCGTGTGTTGCCGCTAGTTGTAGTGCTCAACCAGGCAGAACTCGTGGTCCTCTGGGTCAGCCATGACGACGACCACACCCTCGTCGTAGTCGTGCCGCTCGCCGGTGAACCGGCCACCGAGATCGATGACCGACCGTATGGCCTCATCGATGTCGTCGACGGAGACGTCGAGGTGAATCCGCACCTTGCCAGTTCGGGGCTCAGGCACTGGCTGGAACACCAGCCGCGGCTGAAGGTCACCTCGTTCGCCGAGGTAGACCCAGCCTTCCTGCGAAGGCCCGGGCGCTCGACCGAGCAGGGCGCTCCAGAATCGGGCTACTCGCTCGGGGTCAAGGCAATCGATCGTGACACCGGACCAGGTGGTGGCCATGTGCTGATCCTGACAGAGCCTCCGGCTGGCGGTTCGTTCGCCCTCATCAGCCGCGCTCCCGAAAGATCAGTGGCTGTGGGTGGTCTGACGTATCCGCTTGAGCCGCAGCGGCACCCCGACTACCCTGCTCGGGTTATTGATCCACAGTTAGGAGCTGAGATGCGCCTCGCCATGGTCACGCTCCCCGCTTCGCCGCGAGAGCACACCGCGCACTGATCGTTCGCCGCCGGAGAGACCTAGCCGGCGGGTGCGGCGCTCCTCGCCGCGGAGCGGTCCTACGACCGTTTCCCTTTCTCGGCTCGAGGAGCTCTTTTGCGTGCCCTTGTATCCGCGCGTCTGGGCGTGGACTTCACCAAACTGTGGACCGCCTCTGCGGTGTCCAACGTCGGCGACGGCGTCACCATGGCCGCCGGCCCGCTGTTGGTCGCCTCCGTCAGTGACAATCCGGCCTCCATCGCCGGAGCTGCCTTCGCCCAGCAGCTGCCCTGGCTGTTGTTCGCTCTGATCAGCGGCGCCTACGTCGACCGGCTCGACCGACGGCAGCTGGTCGTAGCCGTCAATCTGGTACGCGCTGTCGCCCTAGCCGGGTTGGCGGCCACCATCGCGACCGAGACCGTCACCGTGCCCATCATCTACACGGTGCTCTTCCTGCTCGGTACCGGGGAGACCCTCGCGGACACCGCCATGGGTGCCCTACTCCCGTCGGTGGTCGCACCCGAGCAGCTGCCCAGCGCCAATGCCCGGCTCTACGCGAGCTTCACCATCGGCAACCAGTTCGTCGCCAAACCGTTGGGCGCGTGGTTGTTCGTCATCTCCGCGGCCGTACCGTTCGGGCTCGACGCGTTCACGTTCGTCGTGGCCGCAGCTCTGATAGCGGGTATCCGACCGGTGCCCGCACCGGCGCAACCCCACCTGCGGGTCTCGTTGCGCGGCGAGATCGCCGCCGGTGTGCGGTGGTTGTGGCGGCACCGGCTGCTGCGGACCCTCGCTGTCACCATAGGCGTGGGCAACATCGCATTCGGTGCCGCGTTCGCGGTGTTCGTTCTCTACTGCCGGCAGCGACTGGACCTGTCCGACGTCGGCTACGGCTTCCTGCTGACCGCCTTCGCGGTCGGGGGCCTGTTCGGTACGACAGTCGCCGCCAAGCTCACCCGAGCCTTCGGAAGCGCTGCGGTGCTACGTGCCGGCCTGGTCATCGAGGTCGTCACGCACGTGATCCTGGCGACCACGACAACACCCTGGGTGGCCGCGGTCATCCTGGTCACATTCAGCATCCACGCCATGGTCTGGGGCATCACTGTCGCCTCAGTCCGGCAGCGGACGGTGCCCGAACATCTGCGCGGTCGGGTCGGCAGCGTGTACGCGCTTCTGGACCTCGGCGGAGCCGCAGTCGGCTCTCTCCTCGGCGGTCTGTTCGCCAGCGTCTGGGAGATCACCACACCGTTCTGGATCGCCGCCGTGGTGATGACAGTGGTCACCACCCTCGCATGGCACCGGTTGCGCGAAGCAACCGCCTAACCACCCCACTCGGCCCTGAACAGAAGTACCTCGGTGTTCGGGGCCGGGTGCTAGGCAGAGACAGCCTCGGCACGGCATCCGGATCTGGCACCCCTCTGTGTCCTGGCCCTGTCAGCATCCGAAAGAGACGAGTTACTCGCCGGTCTGGGAGCACTTCCCGGCTGAGGTAGCCACGCGGCGGACGCGACCGGCTCTACCTATCCGGCACCCATCGCAGCTAACAAGGCATCCGGATCTGCCGCCGATCGGGCGTCACGTTCGGTAAGTGACCGCAGCGCCGAGACCGTCCGGTCGTGCCGATGACAGGGTGTCCTGGCGCGCGTACGTTGACGCCATGGCGACCCACTGGACCCTGGGGTGCGATGCCGACGATCCCCAGCGGATCGCTGCTTTCTGGGCGCTTGCTCTCGGCTATGTCAGGGAACCTGGTTTCGATGAGCCTGACAACGCGTCCATCGTCGACCCAGATGGCAGGGGGCCCGCCATTGGTTTCCTGAAGGTGCCTGAGGGGAGAGTTCGTGAACCAAGAGACGACGATCCCGAATCGGTGCGGCGACACAACCGGCTGCACTTCGACATTCGGGTCGGGGCCGAGAACCACCCTGAGGTGGTCGCGAAGCTGATCGCTCGTGGTGCGATGAAGCTGTGGGATGGCCGGCAGGGGCCACATACATGGGTCACGATGGCCGACCCGGAAGGCAACGAATTCTGCGTCGCCTGATCCTCGGGCTTCCTCGATTCAACAATCCCTGAAATCGCGCTTGCCGGACCGGAGATTGTCGGATTCCGCACCCGGATCTCGCGATGGCGAACTGCACCGGTTGACTGCGAAGCCGGCATGTGCGGCACTCAGTCGAGGCAGAACTCGTTGCCTTCGATGTCCTGCAGCGTGTAGCACGACTCGTTTTCCTCATCGGCATGCTGCAGCAGCACAGGTGTCGCGCCGAGCGCGATCAGCCGTGCGCCTTCGGCCTCAAGTACGGCCAGACGCTCGGCGCCCACGAGCCCGGCGCCGGTCCGCACATCGAGATGCAGCCGATTTTTTACGACTTTGCCTTCTGGGACGCGCTGAAAGAACAGTCGCGGGCCGACGCCGGTGGGGTCGATGCAGGCCGACCATGCGTCCCGCTGCTCGGACGGCAGGGCGAGGTTGTAGTCCTCCCAGCTGGCAAACCCCTTCGGTGGTGGCGGCAAGACGTACCCCAACACCTCGCACCAGAATCGAGCGACGCGCCCAGGCTCCTTGCAGTCGAAAGTGACCTGGAACTTCTTGATCGACTTCATGGCTTCACCCTAAAGCAGGCTCTTCCGCCGCCATAGGCCGCCCCGAGACCAATACCGATCGGTACTTGGTTTCCGAAGGCCGCCCTGACCAACTCGGGCAAGATGTCCTTTTCTTTCCATATGCCCCGAGGGCAAGTCCGCCAAGAATCGGATGCATGTTGACGTCCGGGTGGCGGGCCCGGGCCCCTGCGACATGGCCGAGCGCGCACGACTGATCCGGCAGAAGGTGCCCGAGTTGGTGGACGCCGCCGCGACGGTGGTCCGCGAGGAGTGGTACGGCGACGCCTTGGGACACGTCGTCATGCAGGACCCCGAGGGCAACGAGTTCTGCGTCGCCTGATTGCCGTGATGGAGTGCGAGTTCGAGGGCGTGGTGTGGGATTGGCGAGGGCCGTCCCCGTACCACTTCGTGACGGTCCCGCGCGAGTGGGCCGACGTAGTGCGCCAGTTGGCGTCGGGGGTCACCTATGGCTGGGGCATGGTGCCCGTCGAGGTTCGGCTCGGGCGGAGCCGATGGCGGACCGCGTTGTTCCCCAAGGACGGCGGTTACGTGCTCCCGCTGCGGGACTCGGTGCGCAACAAAGAGGAGATCGAACTCAACGACGTCGTGCACGTCCGCCTGGTCGTCCGTGCGGGATAACACTCCCGCCGATCGTCCCGCCACGGAGTCAGCTGCCCGCCGCTCAGCGGAACCCGCAACTGCCGCCGATCGGGCGTCACGTTCGGTAAGTGACCGCAGCGCCGAGACCGTCCGGTCGTGCCGATGACAGGGTGGCTAGTGCGCATGCTGATTGAGCGGCGTGCGGCGGCAGCTTGGACTCCGACTCAGCGCGCTTCGAGGACGAAGAAGATGAAGGAGAGAAACGCCGTGCGGTCCACGAGGTTTGGAGGCAGGAGCTCGCGCGGAGTATCGGGAGACATGGGGGGCTCGCTGATGACCGAGATTCGGAAGCCCGCGTCGGTGAACGCATCCGTCATCGCGTGCAGCGGCCGGTGCCAGTAGGTTAGCTCTGTGCGGTGCCCGTCGAACGTGCACTCCTCCGACCAGCGCGCGAGGGCGAAGTAGTCGCCGTCCGGGTTCACTACCTCGTAGGCGATCGGGTGTTTCACCGACAGGAGGAGGCGGCCGCCTGGCCTCAAGACCCGGCGCAGCTCAGCCAGGGGCGCAGTCCAGTCCTTCAGGTAGTGCAGGACCAGGGACGCTACGACGTCGTCGAACGCAGCGTCGGCGAAGGGCAGCGGCTCGCTGAGGTCGGCCACCAGCAGCGTGGCATCCTCACCCAGCCGCCGTTCGGCCAGCTTGACCATCGCGGGGCTGGAGTCGAAACCAGTAACGATGGCCCCTCGCTCGCGAAGAGCTGCGGACAAGGGACCTGAACCGCAGCCGGCATCGAGGATCCGTCGACCGTTCACGTCCCCGGCGAGTTTGATCATCGCGGGCCGCTCGTAGTAGCCGTTCATCAGGTTGGATTCGTTAGCCGCGGAGTAGCGCTCGGCGAAACTGTCGTAGTGGTCGGCCTTCACCAGGCTGTCTCCTAAGCATGCTCCAAGGTCGAGCGCACGATCCTGCCATGGAAGCCGACGTACCTCTACCCCGGCCGCAGGCGGCGCAGTCGGACGCGCTCATGCCGGGAACCCGCGTCAAGGAGCACGGGGGTGACTGCGGGGGACGTGCGGATGACAGTGCACCCGCCGGCGCGCGGCTGCGGAGGCGGGCGCGATCAGCACAGCGGTGACCGGTACAGCGCTTCGACGTACCTGATCTCGTCGTGGACTCGCAGCCGCCCGACCTGCTCAGCCAGCCGTATCCCACCTTCGGCCGTGAGCGCCGCCGCGAGTTCGGCGGTAAAGACCGGCCCCCTGGCAGAGAGGCCCGGTGGTTCTTCACCTGCGCGATGCCGTGGGCCACACTCTTTTGCCGCTGATCGCGCGTCCTGACCGGCGTCGAGGATCGCATGCCTCAGCAATAGGCGGCACGCCAGTTACGCACCGTGACAGCCGAGCCCGGGGAGAGCCGGCCAACTGTCACCCTTCAAGTGAAGTCGATGTGTAACGGATCAAGTGCAGCCCGGCACGGGGCGCGACGGGTCACTGCCGGTGGTCGACCAGGTCGATGAGCTGCTGGACCACCGCGTCCGGCTCGATGACCCGGTCGAAGACCGCGACGAGCAGGGTCTCCAGGTCGGGGTAGCCCAGTTCCTCGGCGAGCCGCAGCAGCGGCAGGTCGCTGGCGAGGCCGCGATTGTGCCTGCGCAGGGCCAGGCCGATGGTGGCCCGGCCGAGCCGGACCTTGTCGGTGATCGAGATTCCGGGCTCGGTGTGGTCGGCGAACCACCGGTTGATCTGCATCTGCGCGTGCGGCGACTTGACGAAGCCGAGCCACTCCTTGCGGGGGCCGCGCGGGGCGGCGTCGGCGTCGAAGCCGTTGGCCGCGTCCGTCTCGGTGAAGATCTCCACCACGTCGCCGTCCTCCAGACAGGACGAGAGCGGGGCGAGCCGGCCGTTGATCCGGGTGGCCAGGCAGTGGTCGCCGCGTTCGGTGCCCAACTCGTACGCCAGGTCGACCGGGGTGGCGCCGGCCGGCAGCACGACCTGGCGCCCGTCGGCGAAGACCTGGATCTGCGATTCGGCGAGGTCGCAGCGGAGCGACTCCAGGAACTGGGCCGGGTCGGCCGTCTCCTGTTCCCAGTCCAGCACCCGGCGCAGCCAGTCCAGCTGCTCGGCCTGGACGGCGGCACCCGCGCTGGCGCGGGGGAAGCGGTAGGTCGCGGCGATGCCGTACTCGGCCGAGCGGTGCATCTCGGCCGTGCGGATCAGCACCTCCACGGTGTGGTCCCGGGGGCCGCAGACGCTGGTGTGCAGGGACCGGTACAGGTTGTTCTTCGGTGAGGCGATGTAGTCCTTGAAGCGGCCGGGCACCGGGCGCCAGACGCCGTGGATGGCGCCGAGCGCCGCGTAGCAGTCGGTGGCCGGACCGTCCACGATGACCGCGATGCGGGGCAGGTCGTACGGCGCGGTGTGGCCGCCCGCGACCGTGTCCTTCCAGATCGAGTACAGGTGTCGCGGTCGCGGGGTCACCTCGGCGTCGACCCGGCTGCGGCGCAGCGCCGTCCTGGCCCGGGCGACGACGGCCTCGAGGTACGCGGCCCAGCCCGGCCGGTCGTGCACGTGGCGGGCGATCCGGGCGTGCTCCTCCGGCTCCAGGTGCAGCAGCACCACGTCGTCCAGCTCGCGCTTGAGGGTCTGGATGCCCAGCCGGTCGCAGAGCGGGATCAGCACCTCCTGCGTCTTGCGGGCGATCCGCTCCCGGGACGCGGCCGACCGGACCCCGAGGGTGCGCATGTTGTGCAGGCGGTCGGCCAGCTTGATGATGAGCACGCGGACGTCCTTGCCGGCCGCGATGATCATCTTGCGGATCGTCTCCGCCTCGGCGGCCTTGCCGTAGAACGCCTTGTCGAACTTCGTCACCCCGTCGACCAGGTGGGCGACCTCCGGGCCGAAGTCGTCGGCGAGCGCCTGCAGGGTGTAGCGCGTGTCCTCGACCGTGTCGTGCAGCAGCGCCGCCACCAGGGTCGTGGTGTCCATGCCCAGGTCGGCGCAGATCTGGGCGACCGCGAGGGGATGGGTGATGTACGGCTCACCGCTCTTACGGAACTGCCCCCGGTGCATGGTCTCCGCGATGGTGTACGCCCGGCGCAGCACCGACGGGTCCGTCCCGGAGTGGATGCTCCGGTGGGTGCGGACCAGGTGGCCGACCGGGTCGGTGTCGGCGGTGGGCCAGGTCAGCAGCGAACGCAGACGGCGGGTCAGCGGCAGGTCGCCCGGCTGGGTCGGAAGCGCGCCCCCCAGGGCGGCGCCGTGTCCGGCGTCGACGTCCACGAGGGACACCTCCTCACCCCGGCCCCACGGCCGCCGGACCCGGCAACCGGGAGCAGGCCCACGAAACGGGCAGGACTGCACTTCCTTAACAGCGTAAGCGAGTCGACGTCATCCGATCGGTCACTTGGTCATGAGCTTTCGGTCGAGAGTTGGTGGGACGCCGCGCCCTCCGCCTTGGCCAGCAGGTCCCGGAAGCGGCCCGCACCGGCCACCGGGGACGACCAGCCGGAGGAGACCTCGACCAGGCGGGTCTCCGGACGCTCCAACCAGGACAGGATGCGTTCGGTCTCCTCGGCGGAGGCGCGGGGGACCGGCCCGTGGCCGGGCAGGACGGTCTCCGCGGTGGCCCGGATCGCGGCGATCGTCGGTCGCGGATGGACACCGGGCGGTGACACACCGGCGCCGGCGAGCCGCCCGTGGCGGACCAGCGCCAGCTCCCAGCCCCCGCGCGCGGCCGGCCGGGCGGCGGCCAACTCGGCGATCCCGGTGAGCGCGGCGAGCCGCTGCATGCGCACGGCGGCGCGCAGTACCGCAGCCAGCCGGGACCGCACCACGGCGGCCTCCTCGTACCGCTGGGACCGGGAGAGCACCTCGATCCGGGCGAGCAGGGCGTCCACCACCACCTGCGGGTCGCTGGCGGTGGCGGTGCGGAACGGCGTGGCCGCGCGGGCCGCGTACTCCTCGGGGCTGATCCGGTGCTCGCAGGGCGCCGCGCACCGGCCCAGCTCGGCCAGCGCGCACGCCGGCGTCACGGTCCGCAGCGAGAGCCGGTGCGTGCACTGCCGCAGCGGCACGGCGTCGTGGAAGCCCGCCGCGGCCAGCTCCGCCGCCCGGCGGGAGGTGAACGGCCCCAGGTAGGCCTCGTCGCCGGGAGCGAGGTCGCGGACCACCGACAACCGGGGGTACGCCTCGTCGGTGAGCTTCAGCCAGACCACCCGCTCGGGGAACTTCGACCGCCGGTTGTACGGCGGGGCGTGCGCCCCGATCAGGCGCAGCTCCCGCACCTCCGCCTCCAGCGAGTGGGCGCACTCCACCGCCTCCACCCGCTCGGCGGCGGCGAGCATCTCCGAGATGCGGGCCCGCTTCTCGGCCGCCGTGAAGTAGCTGCGGACCCGGGTGGCGATGTCGACCGAGGTGCCGACGTAGAGCGGGCGGTCGTCGGCGGCCCGGAAGATGTAGACGCCGGGGGCCTTGGGCAGCCCCTCGGCGAGGTGCCGCTTGCGGCGCTGGGTCGGCGTGACCGCGCGCGCGAACTCGATCGCGTCGCCGATCGTGTGCACCCGGTGGCCGCCCAGCCGGCCGATCAGCCCGTGCAGCACGTCGACGGTGGCCTTCGCGTCGTCGAGCGCACGGTGGGTCGGCTGGGTGGCCGTGCGGAAGAACGCCGCCAGGGTGCCGAGCTTGCGGTTGGGCACCTCGTCCCGGGTCAACACCCGCCGGGCCAGCGCGGCCGTGTCCAGCACGCGGGGGTTGGGCCACCGGTAGCCGTGCGCGGCGCAGGCCGCCTTGAGGAAGCCGACATCGTACGGGGCGTTGTGGGCCACCAGGACCGCGTCGGTGGAGAGGAACTCCAGGAAGCTCGGCAGGACCTGCTCGATCGGCGGGGCCGGCAGCAGCATCGCCTGCGTGATGCCGGTGAGCACGGTGATGAAGGGCGGGATCGGCACGCCGGGATTGACGAGGGTGGCGAGCACGCCCAGCTCCTCACCGCCGCGGACCTTCACCGCGCCGACCTCGGTGATCCCACCGCCGTCCGGCGCGCCGCCGGTGGTCTCCAGGTCGACCACCACGAACGTGGTCGCGTGGAGCGGCAGCTCCGGGTCGACGCCGCCGACGGTCGGGTCGAGACCGGCGAGCGACTCCTGGACGTACTCCTGTTGTGCCATCGGCGGGCAGGCTAGCGGCCCGGTCCGACACTCCCGCCCCACCGGCCCCGGCGGCCACCGTCGCCCCGGGAACGTTGTCGCGACCCTCCGGAGATCCGCCGCAACGAGAGATCGGTTCACTCGATGGGCGCTGGGCCCGGTCTCGGTGGGAGACTTGGCCCATGCCCCTCGCCGAGCCGTACGACGACCACCTCCCCGCGGAGGAACCGGTCGCCGCCGCGCCCGACGCGGGCGTCGAGGGTACGGGGGGCACCCTCGACGACCCCGTCGTGGCCGGCGCCACCGCCGACGACGGCGGTCCGGAGCCCGAGCCGGTGCTGCCCGAGCCGGTCCGCCAGCGGATCGTGACCCTCGCCGCCGCCGTCCTGCCCGTCCTGCCGGCCGACGAGGTGCCGGTCCCGCTGCGCAGGGTGGCGAAGTTCGCCCCCAACCGCCGCGCGCGCCTCGGCGCCCCGGCGATCGCGGCCCAGCTCACCAGCGACCCGCTGTTCCGGCAGCGGGTCACCGCCCGGGTGCTCGCCGACGCCGGGGACCTCGGCGCGGCCGTGGTCGACGGCACCGCGCCGGCCGCCGCCGACCCGGTGGAGGTGGCGGCGCTGGCGTACCTGGCGCGTCCGCGCGGCTGGCGGGAGCTGGTCGAGGCCAGCGGCGCGGCGGTCCGCGCCGAGGCGGACAGCGCGGTCGTGGCCGAGCTGGTCCGGGAAGCCGAGCAGCGGGCGACCCGCGCCGAGCACGACCGGGCGGTGGCCCGGGTGGAGGCGGAGAAGCTCCGCGACGAGCTGGCCCGCGTCCGGGAGGAGCTGGGGCAGCTCCGCGAGGAGGCGCGGCAGCTCGGGCGGTCGCTGCGCGAGACGCAGGCCCGGGAACGGAAGGCGTCCGAGCTGCTCGCCACCGAGCGCGGCCGGGCGGCCCGGGCGGCGGCCGACGCCGACGCCGAGCTGCGGCGGGCCCGGGCACGACTGGCCGAGGCGGAAGCCGCGGCGGGGGTCGCGCGGGCCAGCGCCAAGGAGGCCCGGTCGGTCGACGACGCCCGGCTGTGGCTGCTGCTGGAGACCATCGGCCAGGCCGCCGTCGGGCTGCGGCGGGAGCTGGCGCTGGACCCGGTGGACAAGCTGCCCGGCGACTTCGTCGCCGACGCCTTCGCCGACCAGTCCAGCACCACCGCGGCCGGCACGGCGGCCCGTGCCCGGGACACCGACGACCCGGCCCGGCTGGACCAGCTGCTCGCCCTGCCCCGGGCGCACCTCGTGGTCGACGGCTACAACGTCACCAAGCGCGGTTTCGGCGAGATGTCGCTGGAGCAGCAGCGCAAGCGGCTCATCACCGGTCTGGGCGGGATCGCCGCGCAGACCGGTGACGAGGTGACGGTCGTCTTCGACGGTGCCGAGCGGATGCACGGCCTGCCGCCGACCCCGCGCGGCGTCCGCGTGCTGTTCTCCCGCAAGGGGGAGACCGCCGACGAGCTGATCCGACGCCTGGTCCGGGCCGAGCCGCCGGGCCGGCCCGTGGTGGTGGTCTCCTCGGACCGCGAGGTGGCCGACGGCGTCCGCCGGCACGGCGCGTACCCGCTCGGGGCCGACGCGCTGGTGCGCCGGCTCGCCCGCTCCTGACCGGCCGGATCGTCCGCCGACCGCCGTCGCGCCGGCACCGGCCGACAAGGCGTGGAACGCACCGAACCGGCCCGGGGCCGTTTCCTTCCAGGATCTCCCTGATGGCCGCCGCTTGTCCGGATTCTGTCGTACCCCGCGGTTAGCGTCGATGTGACCGACGGTGGTCGGGCGGCGACGATGCCGCATGATCGCCGCCAGCTCATCAGGAGGCGTGATGCTCATCGAGTGTGACCGGTGCGGGATCCGGGGTGACGGCTGCTCCGGCTGCCTGGTGACCGCCCTGTTCGACGAGGCGTCCCCGACCGCGGGGCTCGGCTCCGCCGAGGCCCGGGCGATCGAGGTGTTCGCCCGGGCCGGGTTCGAGGTGGAGGTGCTGCCGGAGCCGCGGCGCGAGGTGCGCGCCACCGGCCGCCGCCGGCGGGTGGCCTGACGGGTCCGTTCCGGCGAGCCGGCGACGCCGTGGCGGCAGAAGACGGCCGACCGGCCTTCCGCACGTTCTGACCAGGACGACCGGCTTCGGCCCGCCGTTGTGGTGGCAGCAGATCGTCCCCCCGTGGCGCCAGCTCCAAGTCGCCGTGGCATCTCACCTGAGCCAAAGGTGCCTTGCGATGGTGCCGCCATGGTGCCATGATGGCACCATGAACCTCACGCCCTATGTCGAACTGCTCCGCCGGGAACTCGCGGTGGCCGCCGCGGCCGGCGGGGACGAGGCACGGGAGCTCGCCGAGCGCCTCACCGCGCCCCTCGAGTCGGCGATCCGGCTCACCCTGCTGGAGGCGCTCTCCGCGGCCACCGCCGAGATCACCCGCGACCTGGCCCCCGGCTCGGTCCACCTGCGCCTCACCGGGCGGGACCCGGACTTCGTCGTGACGCCGGCGGCCACGGAGCAGCCCGCGGCCATGGACCAGGCACCGGCCGCCCCCGCGGCGACGGTCGACGAGACCGCGACGTCCGCCGGCGACAGGGGCGCCACCGCACGCGTCAACCTCCGGCTCCCCGACGACCTCAAGGCCCGGGTCGAGGACGCCGCCGCCCGCGAGCGGCTCTCGGTCAACTCCTGGCTCGTCCGGGCTGCCGCCGCCGCGCTGGGCACCGGCCCCAGCGCCAGCACCGCCGCCGCCAGCTCCGGTCAGCGATTCACCGGCTGGGCGCGGTGACCCGGCCCGCGAAACCGCGACCAGCCGCCAACCATCCCGTCGCCACTCACGCATTGGGGATCAGCAATGCCGACCTTTGACACGCCCGACCCGATCTCCGCCACGATCAGCCTCAGCTTCGTCGCCGGCAACGTACGGATCATCGCCAGCGACCGCGGCGACACCACAGTCGACGTACGACCCATGGACGCGTCCAGCAAGGCGGACCTCAAGGTCGTCGAACAGACCCGCGTCGAGTACGCCGACGGCACGCTCACGGTCAGGGTTCCGAAGCAGCTCAGCGCCCTGTTCGGCCGGACCGGCGGGGTCGACGTCACGATCGAGCTGCCGTCGGGCTCCCAGGTGCAGGGCGACACCGGGATGGGCGAGTTCCACTGCGAGGGGCGGTTCGGCGAGTGCCGGCTCAAGTCCGGATACGGACCGATCCGACTCGACCAGGCCGGCCCGGTGCACCTGAACAGCGGCTTCGGGGACGTCATCGTGAGTGGTGTCGACGGTGGCGCCGAGGTCACCACCGGCAGCGGCGCGGTACGCATCGGCCGGATCGACGGGCCGGCGAGGGTGAAGAACTCCAACGGCGACAGCTGGATCGGGGAGGTCACCGGCGACCTGCGGGTCAACGCGGCGAACGGGAACATCAGCGTCGACCGGGCACACGCCGGCGTCACCGCGAAGACCGCCAGCGGCGGCGTACGGATCGGCGAGGTCACCCGCGGCGCGGTGGCGGTCGAGACCGCCGCCGGCTCCCTGGACGTGGGCATCAGCGCGGGCACCGCCGCCTGGCTAGAGCTCAAGACCTCCGCCGGGCGCGTCCGCAACGAACTCTCCACCACCCCGGCGCCCGACAGCACCGACCAGACCGTCGAGGTGCGGGCCCGCACCTCCGCCGGCGACATCATCATCCGCCGCGCCTGACCCACGGACACCCGGAGGAGATCCCATGTCCACACCCCGAGCGGCCATCAGCGCCACCGGGCTGCGCAAGGCCTACGGTGAGAAGCTCGTACTCGACGGCATCGACCTGACGGTTCCCGCCGGAACGATCTTCGCGCTGCTCGGCCCCAACGGCGCCGGCAAGACGACGACCGTCCAGATTCTCTCCACCCTGATCCGCGCCGACGCCGGCGACATCCGGATCGACGGGCGGGACCTGGCGCGCGACCCCGACGCCGTACGCGACGCGATCGGCGTCACCGGGCAGTTCTCCGCGGTCGACAACCTGCTGACCGGCGAGGAGAACCTGCGGCTGATGGCGGACCTGCGTCACCTGGACCGGACCACCGGGCGGCGGCGCACCGCCGAACTGCTCGACCAGTTCGACCTGGTCGAGGCCGCCCGCCAACCGGTGGTCACCTACTCCGGCGGCATGCGCCGCCGCCTCGACCTCGCCATGACCCTGGTCGGAAGCCCACGGGTCATCTTCCTCGACGAGCCGACGACCGGCCTCGACCCGCGCAGCCGTCGCACCATGTGGCAGATCATCCGTGACCTGGTGCGCGCTGGGGTGACCATCTTCCTCACCACCCAGTACCTGGAGGAGGCGGACCAACTCGCCGACCGGATCGCGTTGCTCGACCACGGGCGGCTGATCGCCGAAGGCAGCCCCGACGAACTCAAGCGCCGCATCCCCGGCGGCCACGTCCAACTGCGGTTCACCGACCCCGCCGACCTCGGCCGGGCCGCCCGCACGTTCGCCGACGGGGCGCGCGACGACGACGCGCTCACGCTGCGGATCCCCCACGACGGCAGCGTCCGGTCCCTGCGGGCACTGCTGGGCCGGCTCGACGACGCCGCGGTCGAGGTCGAGGAACTGTCGGTGCACACACCGGACCTCGACGACGTCTTCCTCACCCTCACCAGGCAACCCCAGCAGGAAAGGGCATCCGTGCGATGAGCACCGCCACCTACGCCGTACGCGACTCGGCGACCATGCTGCGGCGCAACCTGCGACGCATGCAGCGCTACCCGTCGATGACGCTGATGCTCCTCGGCATACCGGTCGTATTCCTGCTGCTGTTCGTCTACGTGTTCGGCGGCACCATGGGTGCCGGGCTGGGCGGCGCTTCGGGCGGCCGGGCCGACTACGCCAACTACATCACGCCGGGCGTGCTTCTGATCACCGTTGCCGGCGTCGTCCAGGGCACGGCGATCTCCGTCGCGATGGACATGACCGAGGGCATCATCGCCCGCTTCCGCACGATGGCGATCTTCCGCCCCTCCGTGCTGACCGGTCACGTCGTCGGCAGCATGATCCAGACCATGCTGGCGCTGCTGGTCGTCACCGGGGTGGCCCTGCTCGTGGGCTTCCGGCCCACCGCCACCCCGATCGAATGGCTCGCCGCCATCGGCATCCTCGCCGCGATCACCTTCGCGGTCATCTGGTTCTCGGTCGCCTGCGGCCTGGTCAGCAAGAGCGTCGAGACGGCCAGCAACCTCCCCATGCCGCTGATCCTCCTGCCGTTCCTCGGCAGCGGGTTCGTCCCCACCGACACCATGCCGGCGGCGGTGCGCTGGTTCGCCGAGTACCAGCCCTTCACCCCGGTCATGGAAACGCTCCGCGGCCTGCTCCTGGGCACCGGCATCGGCAACAGCGCCTGGCTGGCCGTCGCCTGGAGCGTCGTCGTCACCGTCGCCTGCTACCTGTGGGCCCGGAAGCTGTACAACCGCGACCCCTCCCGCTGATCCACCCGACCGGCCGACGGGTGTCACGTGGGTCCACGCGGCACCGTCGCGGTCCTTCCACACCACGGATCAGGTCGTGGACCGCCGCCGCGGCGGACGGCGAGGGCACTACGATGGGCGCTCACAGCGGGAGGAGCGGTATGACGCGGACACGGCGCGACGACGGCAGGCCCGTCGTGATGGCCGGCGCGCCGGGCCGGGAGACGGTCCGGTGAGCCACCGCGGGTGGGCCGTGCTGACGCTGGTCGGGCTCGTGCTCGCGCTGGCCGTCGCCGCCGCCGTCCTCATCCCGTGGCAGCGCCCGCCGGCCCCCCGCGCCGACCAGCTCGCCGCCCTGCGCGACCTGCCGGCCGAGCAGGTGGCCCGGGGCCGCGAGTTCCGCGCGGCGCTGCGGCCCGGTGGCTGGGCCGCGCTCGGGATCGGGCTGCTGGTGGCGCTCGCGCTCGGGCTCACGCCGCTGGGCAGCCGCCTGGTCGAGCTGGCCGGGCGCCCCTTCGGCGGGCACTGGGCCGCGCAGGCGGTGCTCGGCGGGCTCGCCGTGGTGCTCGTCGCCGACCTGGTCACGCTGCCGTTCGCCGCCTGGCGGCACGCCGTCCTGACCCGCTACGGGCTCGCCACCAACGGCTGGGGCGGCTGGGCCGTCGACCTGCTCAAGTCGTACGCCGTCAGCGCCGTCATCGGCGCGGTGGCCCTGCTCGGCTTCTACAGCGTGATCCGGCTGGCGCCGCGCTGGTGGTGGGCGCTCGGTGCGGCCGGAGCGGCCGGCCTGGTGGTGCTGCTGTCGTTCGTGCTGCCGGTGCTCGTGGAGCCGGTGTTCAACCGGTTCACCCCGATGGAGCCCGGCCCGCTGCGTACCCAGCTGATGGACCTGGCCGCCCGCGACGGCGTACCGGTCCGCGACGTGCTGGTGGCCGACGCGTCCCGCCGCACCCGAGCGGTCAACGCGTACGTCTCCGGGCTCGGCCCGACCCGGCGCATCGTCGTGTACGACACGCTGCTGCGCGAGGCCGGCCCGGCCGAGGTGACCGCCGTGGTGGCGCACGAACTGGGCCACGCGAAGGACCGGGACGTGGCGGTCGGCACGCTCACCGGCGCGCTGGGCGCGGCGGCGGCGGTCGTGGCGCTCTACCTGCTCGGCTCCTCCGGTCCGCTGCTGCGCCTGGCCGGCGTCGACTCGGTCGCCCAGCCGCGCGCGTTCCCGCTGCTGGTGGCCCTGGTGACGGTGGCCGGGCTGCTGTCCGCGCCGGCGCAGGCGCTGATGTCCCGGCGGGTCGAGGCACGCGCCGACGCCCACGCGCTCGCGCTCACCGGCGACCCGGCGGCCTTCGAGGCGATGCAGCGGCGGCTCGCCGGCATCAACCTCGCCGACCCCGATCCGCCTCGTCTGGAGTACCTGTACTCCGCCTCCCACCCGTCCACCGTGGAGCGGATCGCCGCCGCCCGCGCCTACGCCCGAGAGGCCGGTCGATAGCGTGGGCCGCACCCTGCTCGTCACGAACGACTTCCCGCCCCGGCCCGGCGGCATCCAGTCCTTCGTGCACAATCTCGCCGTCCGGCAGCCTCCGGGATCGGTGGTGGTCTACGCCTCCAGCTGGCGGGGCGCCGAGAAGTTCGACGCCGACCAGCCCTTCGAGGTGGTCCGCGAACGCACCCGCGTGCTCCTGCCCACCCCGCTGGTGGCCCGGCGGGCGGCGCGGCTCGCGCGGGCGTACGAGTGCGACACGGTGTGGTTCGGCGCGGCGGCCCCGCTCGGACTGCTCGCCGCGGGCCTGCGCCGGCGGGCCGGGATCCGCCGTGCGGTGGCGCTGACCCACGGGCACGAGGTGGGCTGGGCGGCGCTGCCCGGCGCCCGGGCCGCGCTGCGCCGCATCGCCCGCGGCGTGGATGTGACCACCTACCTGGGGGAGTACACGCGGGTCCGGCTGGAGCGGGCGCTGCACGGGCTGACCGAGCTGCGCCGCCTCGCCCCCGGCGTCGACGTGGACGCGTACCACCCGTCGGTCGACGGCGAGCCGGTGCGCGTCCGGCTCGGGCTGGCCGACCGTCCGGTCGTGGTCTGCGTGTCCCGGCTGGTGCCGCGCAAGGGCCAGGACATGCTGATCCGGGCGATGCCGGCGATCCGCCGCCGGGTTCCGGACGCGGCGCTGCTGGTCGTCGGCGGCGGCCCGTACCGGGCCGCGCTGGAGAAGCTGGCCCGGCAGAGCGGGGTCGAGCGCGACGTCGTCTTCACCGGCACGGTTCCGGCGGCCGAGCTGCCCGCGCACTACGCGGCCGGCGACGTGTACGCGATGCCCTGCCGCACCCGCAACCGGGGGCTGGACGTGGAAGGGCTCGGGATCGTCTACCTGGAGGCATCGGCGACCGGCCTGCCCGTGGTCGCCGGTGACTCCGGCGGCGCGCCGGACGCCGTCCGCGACGGCGAGACCGGTTTCGTGGTCCGCGGACGCGACGTGGCCCAGCTCGCCGACCGGGTGGCGACGCTGCTCGCCGACCGCGACCTGGCCCGCCAGTTCGGCGCCGCCGGCCGTGCCTGGGTCGAACGGGAGTGGCGCTGGGAGACCCAGGCGCAGCGGATGGCGGCCCTCCTCGCCGGCTGAGCCGGGCCCAGCGGTCGGGGCGCGGCGGCGGTCAGGAGAGGCGGGCCAGGATGCGGTCGGCCGGTTCGGGGCGGCCGAAGTGCCAGCCCTGCCCCGCGTCGCAGCCGATGGCGCGCAGCCGTTCCGCCTGGCCGGCCGTCTCCACACCCTCGGCGGTGACCGTCAGGTCCAGCGCGTGCGCCAACGACACCAGTGAGGCGAGGATCCGCTCGTCGGCCCGGGCGTCCGGGGTCCGCAGCCCGGCGACGAACTCCCCGGCCACCTTCAGCTCGGTGACCGGCAGGTCCCGCAGGTACGCCAGGTTGCAGTAGCCGGTGCCGAAGTCGTCGATGGCGATCCGCACGCCGAGGTCGGCGAGCACCCGCAGCGCCCGAACCGGCTCCTCGGCGGTGCTCATCATGGTGCTCTCGGTGATCTCCAGCTGGAGCCGCTCCGGCGGCAGCCCGGTGTGCCGCAGCAGCGCGCGGACCTCCTGCACGAGGCCTGGGCGGTGCACCTGGCGTACGGCCAGGTTGACGCTCACGAAGGGCGCCGGCCCGCCGCCCGCCGACCAGGTACCCGCTGCCCGGCACGCCTCGGCGAGCACCCAGCCGCCGAGCGGCACGATCAGCCCGGTCTCCTCGGCCAGGTCGATGAAGCTGTCCGGACGCAGCACCCCCAGCTCCGGGTGGCGCCACCGCACGAGGGCCTCAACGCCGATGAGGCGGCCGTCGCGCAGGGAGGCCAGCGGCTGGTAGTCGAGGAAGAACTCGCCCCGCTCCAGCGCGGCCGGGATCGCCGCCGACAGGGCCTGCCGGGCCAGTTGGCGGTGGTGGCGCTCGGCGTCGTACAACTCCCAGCAGTCCCCGCCGGCCGACTTGGCCCAGTGCATCGTGCAGTCGGCGGCACGCATGAGCTCGCCCGGGGAGGTGCCGGCGACCTGCCGCTCGACCAGGCCCACGCTCGCCGTCACGGCCACCTCGTGCCCCGCCACCAGGGCCGGTTCGTGCACGGCGGCGAGGGCGGCCTCGGCGACCGCGATGACGTCCCGGGTGCCCGCGGTGTTCTCGATCAGGACGACGAACGCGTCGCCGCCGAGGCGCGCGACGAGATGGCCGTCGAGGTCCCGCCGGAACCGGTCGGCCACGATGGTGAGCAGGGTGTCGCCGACCTGGTGCCCGTACGAGTCGTTGACCCGCTTGAACCGGTCCAGGTCGAGGAAGCAGAGCCCGACCCGCTCGGCGGCCCGGCCGGGGGAGTTGACGGCCGCGGCGAGGCGCTCGGTGAACAGCGCCCGGTTCGGCAGGCCGGTGAGCGGGTCGTGGGTGGCCTGGTGCCGGAAGCGGGCCTCACTGGCCCGCAGCGCCCGCTCCGCCTCCGCCCACGCGGTCATCGCGGCGCGCCGGATCGACTCCTGCTCGTCCAGCGTGCGGTCCCGCAGCGCCCGCGCGTATCCGGTGGCCACGGCGGCGAGGAGCCGGGCCATCCGGTCCTCCACGTCGTCGGCGACCAGCCCGAAGTCGCGTACCAGCCGAAGGTGGACGACCTCGACCGTGCGCCCCAGCCCCTCCGCGGACGCGATGTGCGCGGCCACCAGTTCCGCACCCACCCGCTGGCCGGCGCGCAGGTCGAACGGCTCGGCGAGCAGGGCCGCCGCCAGGTCCTGGGCGAGGCGGCACAGCAGCGCCTCGAGCTGGGCCTGGGCCATCGGCAGGTAGCTCGTCCCGCTTACCGCCTTCGCCCACGCGCGGGCGAAGGTCGCCGCGCCGGACGCGGCGACGCCGGTCTCCGCGGGCCACGCGGCCCTGGCGGCCCCGGCCGGGCCGCGGGGCCGGAACGCCGTCCCGGGCGGCTCAGCGGCTGGCACCAAGGCACCCCACCCCGCCGATGAACGCCGACCGCTCGGCGTCCTCGGCGCTCTCGGGCGACTCCGGGCGCCACTGGGGCACCCAGACCACGCCCGGGTCCACCAGCTCGAAGCCGTCGAACAGTGCGGTCAACTCGCTGCGGCTGCGGATCCACAGCGGGTTGTCGGTGCGCCGGTAGACCGCCTCGGCCTCGGCCCGCTCGTCGTCACCCCGCCCGTCGGCGCTGGCCTGCGACAGCACCAGCCAGCTGCCCGGGGCGAGGGCGTCGCGCAGCGTCCGCAGCAGCTCGGCGGGGCGGTCGTCGTCGGAGACGAAGTGCAGGACGGCGACGACGAGCACGGCGATCGGCTGGTCGAAGTCGAGCAGCCGGCGGACGTCGGGGTGGTCGACGATGCGCTGCGGGTGGCGCAGATCCTCCTGCACGATCGTCGCTCCGTCGTTGCCGGCGAGGATCTCGCGGCTGTGCGCCACGGCCACCGGGTCGACGTCCACGTACACGACCCGGGCGTCGGGCGCGGCCCGCTGGGCGATCTCGTGCACGTTGCCGACGGTGGGGATGCCCGAGCCGACGTCGAGGAACTGCCGGACTCCGGCGTCGACCAGGAACTGCACGGCCCGCCGCAGGAAGGCCCGGTTGGCCTGAGCCATCAGTGGCGCCTCGGGCACCGCCGCGACCATCGCCTGCGCCGCCGCCCGGTCGACCGCGAAGTTGTGCGAGCCGCCCAGGTAGTAGTCGTACATGCGGGCCACGCTGGGGCGTTCGATGTCGATCTCGTCGGGTGCCCAGTCCGGCCGTCCCATGCCTCACCTCTTCGCCGCGCCCGGGCCGCGCCGCCCGTGGACCGCCTTCCGCCGGGGGAGACCATAGCGCGCCACCGCACCGGCCGGACACAGCGGTCGATGAAAAAGATTCGCGCCCGCCGGGTGGGCGGACGCGAACACTGTGGACGGCGAGGTCAGAACTTCGGCGCGTCCGGAGCCTCGAGCAGGCCGAGCCGCAGCGCGGTCATCAGCGCCTGGGCGCGGTTGGCGGCACCCAGCTTCTCGTAGAGCTTGGAGATGTGGGTCTTGGCGGTGGACTCGCTGACGAAGAGCTGCTTGGCGATGCCGGCGACGCTCATGCCGTCGGCGAGCAGCCGGAGCACCTGACCCTCGCGGGGGGAGAGCTGCGGACCGGACGGAGCCAGCCGGCGCTTCATCGCCTCGGCCAGGTCGGCGGCGGTGAACGCGCTGGGGGAGGAGGCGGCGTGCCGGGCCGCCGCGACCACCTCGTCGGCCGGGGCCGTCTTCGGTACGAAGGCGCTCGCGCCGGCCTCCAGCGCGCCGAAGAGCTGGTCGTCGCCGGCGTACATGGTGAGCACGACGATGCCCATGGTGGCGCTGGACTTGCGCAGGGCGCGGGTGGCCTCGAGGCCGCTGCCGTCGGGGAGGCGCAGATCCATGATCACCACGTCGGGCTGGAGCGCGCCGGCCTGGCGGACGCCCTCGGCTGCCGTGGCGGCCTCGCCGACGACCTCGAACTGGCGGTCGCGCTCGAAGGCGTGCCGGAGGCCCTTGCGGATCAGATCGTGATCGTCGACAAGGAGGACCTTGGTGCGGGTGGCCGGTGTCGGGCTTGTGGTCATCCTCGCGTTACTCCCCTTCTGCTGCTGCGCTGCCACGCACGGTATCGCGTCGGGGTGACGAACCCACCACCACCGCCACCGTCGTGCCACTTGGTTGCCGCGGCCTGATCTCCAATCGGCCCCGGATACGTTCCGCCCTCTCGGCCATGATCGCAAGACCGTAGTGCCCATCGGTGCGCTGGTCACCCATCCCGTGACCGTCATCCGACACTTCGATCTGGGCGTACGGGGGGTCGACCTCACAGGTGACCCAGAGGTTCGCGGCGCCGGCGTGCTTGCGCGCGTTGGTCACCGCCTCCTGGGCGATGCGCAGCAGTTCCGCCTCGGTGGCGGCGGGCAGCCGGGCCGTCGACTCGTCCAGCGACAGGTGCACCCGCAGCCCGCCGGAGGCGCCGACGGTGCGCGCGTACTCGGCGATCGCGGCCGCCAGCCCGCCGTGCCGGTCCACCTCGCTGCGCAGCTCGAACAGGCTCAGCCGCAGCTCGGTGATCACCCGGGTGACCTCCTGGCGCAGCGTCCGCAGACTCTCGGCGGTCTCCTCGGCGTCGTCGTGCACGGTGGCCAGGGCGTTGTCGATGCCGTAGCCGACCATCACCAGCTCCTGGGCCACGCCGTCGTGGATCTCCCGGGCCAGCCGCTGCCGTTCCTCGTTGGTGGCCAGCGACCGCACCTCGTCGAAGAGCAGCGCCGCCTCCAGCCGCAGCGCCGCCGGGCTGGTCAACGCGGTCACCCGGGACACCACCTCGGGCGGGTACGCGTGCGCGGCGTCCGCCTCCAGCACCACCAGCCCCACCGTACGCACCCCGGCGACCAGCGGGACGATCAGCGCGGAGACCTCCCTGCCGGTGTGGGAGCGGGCCTGCGAGCGGGCCGCGGTCTGCGGCTGCTGGCTGGCCCACGCGTCGGCGATCGCCGAATCCGCGTCGAGCGTCGTCTCCCAGTCCACCCGGTCGACGCCCGACTGGGCCAGCACCACCAGCCGCCCGCCGCCGCTGGCCGACAGCACCGCCGCCCGGTCCGCCCGGGCCACCGACCGTAGCTCCTCCAGCAGGTGCTCCGAGATGCCGCCCGGGTCGAGGGTGGCGCCGGGCAGCTGGCGGGCGACCGTCCGGAGCTGCGTGAGCAGCCGGGTCGCCTCGGCGTACGGCTGCGGCTTGCCGTCGCCGCGCGCCTGCATCACCCGGTGCAGGGTGCTCGCCGCGTAGAGCCCGAGGCCGGCGAGGATCAGCCACTGGGCGCAGACGGCCAGGTAACCGATCTGGGCCAGCTGGCGCCTCCCGTCGACCTCGGTCAGCGCGCCCGCGACCAGCAGGGTCACCGCGGCGACGGCGAGCAGCGCGGCGCCTTCGCGGAACCGCCGGCGCAGGGCCGTGACGGTGACCGGGACGGCCAGGTACGGCAGCACCGCCGAGGCGCCCAGCCCGCCGTTCTGCGCGCCGATCGTCGCGACCGAGGCGACCTGGCTCGCGGCGAGCCCCAGCACCACCACCTCGGCGACCCGGCTGAGCGGCCCCAGCCGGTGGTGCGTCGGCGCGAGCAGCGCGGGCAGGCCCGCCACCGCCAGCAGCGCGATCCACCACAGCTGGGCGACGTCCCGCGTCGCGAACAGGGTCAGGACGGCGACCAGCGCCAGCATGACCACGCGCGCGGCGGCGGCGAGAGGGTGCGGGCGCGGGAGGGCGGATGTCGAGGCGGGCACGTGACGGATCGTAGTCAGCCGCGGTAGATGTCGGCGATCTCCGCGGCGTACGACTTGTGCACGACCTGCCGCTTGACCTTGAGCGACGGGGTCAGCTCGCCGGTCGCCTCGGTGAAGTCCCGGGGCAGGATCCGGAAGACCTTGATCGCCTCGGCCTTGGACACCACCTGGTTGGCGGCGTCGATCGCGATCTGGATCTCGGCCCGAAGCTCCGGGTGCTCGCACAGCACCTCGACCGGGGTGTCCGTCGGCAGGCCGGCCGCCTCCAGCCAGGTCGGCAGCGCCTCCTCGTCGACGGTGACCAGCGCCGCGATGAACGGCTGCCGGTCACCGACGACGACGCACTGGCTGACCAGCCGGTGCGCCCGGACCTGGTCCTCCAGGACCGCCGGGGCGACGTTCTTGCCGCCGGCGGTCACGATGATCTCCTTCTTGCGGCCGGTGATGCTGAGGTAGCCGTCGCTGTCGAGGTGGCCGAGGTCGCCGGTGCGGAACCAGCCGTCGGCCAGCGCCTCGCCGGTGGCGACCTCGTTGCGCCAGTAGCCCTTGAAGATCAGGTCGCCGGCGATGAGGATCTCGCCGTCGTCCTCGATCCGGATGGTCACGCCGGGCAGCGGCCGGCCGACGGTGCCGATCCGGGTCGCGCCGGGCAGGTTGGCGGCGGCCGCGGGGGAGGTCTCGGTCAGGCCGTACCCCTCGCAGATGTTCACCCCGATGCCCCGGAAGAAGTGCCCGAGCCGGGCACCGAGCGGCGCGCCGCCGGAGATGGCGTCGCGGCACCGGCCGCCGAGCGCCGCGCGGAGCTTGCGGTAGACGAGCCGGTCGAAGAGCGCGTGCTGCGCGCGCAGCGCCAGGCCGGGGCCGGCCGGGGTCTCCAGCGCCTCGCTGTACGCGATGGCGACGGCCTCGGCGCGGGCGAAGATCTTCCCCTTGCCGTCGGCCTCGGCCTTCTGCTTGGCGGCGTTGTAGACCTTCTCGAAGACCCGCGGCACCGACAGCACGAACGTCGGGCGGAACGCCTGGAGTTCGGCGACCAGGTTCTTCGTGTCGGCGCAGTGCGCCATCGTGGCGCGCGCCTGCACGACACCGATCTGGATGAGCCGGGCGAAGGCGTGGGCCAGCGGCAGGAACAGCAGGGTCGACGCGTTCTCGCCGAACAGGTTCGGCAGGACCGGCACCGCGTTGGCGATGTCGGCGTACATGTTGCGGTGGGTGAGCATGCAGCCCTTGGGGCGGCCCGTGGTGCCACTGGTGTAGATGATGGTGGCGAGGTCGCCGGACCGTACCGCCGAACGGCGCCGCTCGATCTCCACCGGGTCGACCGCGGCGCCCGCCGCGACCAGCTCGTCGACCGCGCCGAGGTCGATCTGCCACACGTTCGCCAGTTCGGGGAGCCGGTCGCGTACGCCGGCGACCAACGTGGCGTGTGCGTTGGTCTCCACCAGCGCGGCGACGGCGCCGGAGTCGGACAGGATCCAGGCGGCCTGCTCCGCGCTGGACGTCTCGTAGATCGGCACGGTCACCGCGCCGGCCGCCCAGATGGCGTAGTCGAACAGGGTCCACTCGTAGCGCGTGCGGCTCATCAGGGCGACCCGGGCGCCGGGCTGCACGCCGGCCGCCACCAGGCCCCGGGCGACCGCGACGACCTCGTCGCGGAACTGCCGGCAGGTCACCTCGACCGGGGTGCCGTCGGGGCCCGGTCGGACGAACTGCACCGCGTCCGGGGCGACCTCGGCATTGTCCCAGACCGGATCGGTGAGGTTGGCCGAGTCGCCGACGGTGACGATCGGCGGGACGGAGAACTCGCGCACCTGCACTCTCCTCGTGCTCACACTGGCCGGGCGGGGCCGCCACCTCGGGTCGGCTCTGTCGAAACCTACCCGCCCGAGCGGGTGGGTGGCGCAGGCAGGTTCCTCCCGCCGCCGGGTAGCCTCCCCCCCATGGCGGACTCCTCCACCCAGTCGATCATCATCGGCGCGCCACCGGAACGGGTGGCGGCGGTCATCTGCGACTTCCCGCGCTACCCGGAGTGGACCGAGGCGGTACGGGACGTGGAGGTCGTCGAGGAGTACGAGGACGGCTACGCGAGCCAGGTCCGGTTCACCATCGACGCGGGCGTGATGGCCGACGAGTACGTGCTCGCCTACGAGTACGCGGAGGACCTCACCCGTATCGAGTGGCACCTGGTGGCGCCCTCGAAGATGCAGAAGGCCCAGCGCGGTTCGTACGACCTGGTGGGCAACCCCGACGGCACGACGACGGTGACCTACACGCTGGAGGTCGAGTTGTCGGTCGGGATGCTGGGCATGTTCCGCCGCAAGGCCGAAAAAATGATCATGGACACCGCGTTGAAGCAGCTCAAACGCCGGGTAGAAGCACCCGGTGCGGCGCAGTGACGCGGCCGGCGGCCCGGCCGCCCCGGTAGAGGAGCCGAGCGTGGGGACAACGGATCCGGGCTCGGCCCGGGAAGAGGCGGAACGACTGGTCGCCACGCTGCTGGCCACCGCGCGGCTGGCCGCGGCGGGATCGGGGTCGGCGGCGTGGGGTCCGCTCGGTGGGATCGTGTCGAGTGTCCTCGGTCACAGCGGCGGCCCGGGCGGGTCGGCGGGTTCCACCGGGGGTGGTTTCGCCACCGGAACCGCGGAGTGCTGCATCTGCCCGGTCTGCCGGGCTGTCGCCGCGTTGCGGGACCCGAGTCCGGAATTCGCCGAGCGGCTCGCCACCGGAGCCGGCGACCTGGCCGCCGGGGTGGCCAGCCTGCTCCGCGCGTTCGCCCCGGCCGAGCCGGCCCACGAGCGGGCCGACGAGCCCGCCCCGGCCCCGCCGACCGCCGGCACGGAGGATCACGTGTGGCGCGAGGCCACCCGGAGCGGGCATGATTCTCCGTCGGCGCCCGAGGGGGACGTCTGGTCCGCTGCCACCCGCACGGAGGAGACCCCCGACCCGGCCGCCGCACCGCCCGTCGACGTCGCCGGGCCGGCCGCGCCGGTGACCGTACGGGCGGCGGCCGACCGTCCCGTGGTGCCCGCCTCCCGGGTGCCCGGTGACGCGGGCGAGGACGCCCGGGGGGCCTGACCACCACCTCCCGACCCCACCGAGCGATGCCGTGGGGCCGGGGCAGCACAGCAGAGGGGAGTGGCAGCGGTGACGCTGACCATCGGAGTCGACGTCGGTGGCACGAAGGTGGCCGGCGGTGTCGTGGACGACGCCGGCAGGGTCCTGGTGCAGGCCCGACGGGACACTCCCGCCGATGACGTCGGCAAGACCCGCGACGTCATCATCGAGGTGGTCGGCGAGTTGGCGCACGGGCGGACGGTCGAGGCGGTCGGCATCGGCGCGGCGGGCTGGATCAACGCCGGTCGCTCCACCGTTCTCTTCGCCCCCAACCTGGCCTGGCGCGACGAGCCGCTGCGCGACTACGTCAGCGCGGCGGTGAACCTGCCGGTGATCGTCGAGAACGACGGCAACGTCGCCGCGTGGGCCGAGTTCCGGCACGGCGCGGCCCGCCACGCCGACGACTCGATGGTCATGTTCACCATCGGCACCGGCGTGGGCGGCGGCATCGTCCTCGGCGGCGAGCTGGTCCGCGGCGCCAACGGCATCGCCGCCGAACTCGGGCACATGCTCACCGTGCCCGACGGGCACCAGTGCGGCTGCGGCCGGCTGGGCTGCATCGAGCAGTACGCCAGCGGCAGCGCCCTGGTCCGCTTCGCCCGCGCCGCGGCCCGGCAGGAGCCGCACCGCGCCGCCGCCCTGCTGGACCTGGCCGGCGGGGAGGCCGAGGCGATCACCGGCCCGATGGTGACGGCTGCCGCCAAGGGCGGCGACCCGGTCTCCGCCGAGGCGTTCGCCCAGGTCGGCCGCTGGCTGGGCACCAGCCTCGCGGACATGGCGCAGATCCTCGACCCCCAGGTGCTGGTCGTCGGCGGTGGCGTCATCGACGCCGGTGACCTGCTGATGGGCCCGACCCGCCGCTCCTTCACCGAGGCGTTGGCGCAGCGCAGCCGGCTGCCGGTGGCCGAGATCCGGCCGGCCCAGCTCGGCAACACCGCGGGCGTCATCGGCGCCGCCGACCTCGCCCGCCGGATCTAGGGCCGGTGTCGACGCAGGCCCCGGTGACCGCACCGGGTGACGGCGTGCCGCTGCGCGTCGTGTCGTACAACATCCACAGCCAGCGGGACGACACCGCCGCGCTCGCGGCGGTGGTCCGCGCCGCCGCGCCGGACGTGGTCATCGTGCAGGAGGGACCGCGCCGGTTCCGCTGGCGGCAGAAGTCCGCGGCGCTCGCCGCGTCGTTCGGGCTGGTGGTCGCGGCGGGCGGGCTGCCCGCGCTGGGCAACCTGCTGCTGACCAGCCTCCGGGTGCGGGTGACCGCGGACCGGTGCCAGCGGTTCCCGCTCACCCCCGGCCGGCACCTGCGGGGCGCCGCGTACGCCGACTGCGTGGTCGAGCGGGGCGCCCGGTTCACGCTCGCCGGTGCGCACCTGTCCACCGACCCGGCGGAGCGGCCGGTCCAGGCCGAGCTGTTCGCCCGGGGGCTGGCCGACGCGCCCTGGCCGGTGATCGCGGGCGCGGACCTCAACGAGGGGCCGGACGGGCCGGCCTGGGCGACGGTGGCGGCCGGCCGCACCGACGCCGCGGTGGCGACGGACCGGGCCGACCGGCTCACCTACTCGTGCGCCAACCCGAGCCGGCGGATCGACGCGCTCTTCGTCGACCCACGGATCACCGTCGTCGACTACGACGTGGTGGACACGCCGGAGACCCGCCGCGCCAGTGACCACTTCCCGGTCCTGGTCGACCTGCTGCTGCCCCCGACCGCCTGACCGCGGCGCCGGGGCCGGGGCTGGACATCGGCCATCCGATGTGGGCAGGATGCTGCGCGACCCGGCACCCGTGCCGCACAAAGGAGAACCCTCGGTGTCCACCTCCACCGACGACGGCCGGCCCGACCCGGAGTCGAGCACCCTCGACGTGACCCGCGACGGCCGCCCGGTCTCGGACCGGGGCGACACGGTCTGCGTGATCGGTGCCGGCGCGAGCGGGCTGACCGCCATCAAGAACCTCACCGAGCACGGGTTCGGCGTCGACTGCTACGAGCGGGAGACGGGGGTCGGCGGCGCGTGGAACTGGCGGCACGACCGCAGCCCGGTGTACGCGAGCACCCACCTCATCTCGTCGCGCCCGTTCACCCAGTTCCCCGACTTCCCGATGCCGGACGACTGGCCGGACTACCCGCACCACAGCCAGTTGCTGTCCTACTTCGAGCGGTACGCCGACCACTTCGACCTGCGCCGGCACATCTGGTTCGGCACCGAGGTGGTGCGGGTCGAGCCGGTGGCCGGGGACCGGTGGGACGTCACCACCCGCAGCACCGGCGGCTACGGCCCGGAGCGCACCTCCCGGTACGCGGCCGTCGTGGTCGCCAACGGCCACAACTGGTCCCCGAAGCTGCCGAGCTACGACGGCCTCGCCGAGTTCCGCGGCGAGATCATGCACTCCTCGTCGTACAAGGACCCGGCGCAGCTGCGCGGCAAGCGGGTGCTGGTGGTCGGCGCGGGCAACACCGGCTGCGACATCGCCGTGGAGGCCGCGCAGCAGGCGTCACACTGCTGGCACTCCACGCGCCGCGGCTACTGGTACGCCCCCAAGTACGTCCTCGGCCGCCCCGCCGACCAGGTCAACGACGAGTTGCTGGCGCTGCGGGTCCCGCGGCGGGTCCGGCAGTGGCTCTACCACCTGACGCTGCGGCTGACCGTCGGTGACCTCACCCGGTTCGGCCTGCCGAAACCCGACCACCGGGTGTACGAGACCCATCCGATCGCCAACAGCCAGCTCGTGTACCACGTCGGCCACGGCCGGATCACCCCGGTCCCGGACGTCACCCGCTTCCACCCGTACGCCGTCGAGCTCGCCGACGGCCGGCGGATCGACCCGGAGCTGGTCGTCTTCGCCACCGGCTACCTGCCGCGGTTCGAGTTCCTCGACCCGAAGATCCTCGGCGACGACGGCGGAACCGGCCGGCCGACGCTGTGGCTCAACGCGTTCGTGCCCGGTCACCCGACGCTCGCGGTGGCCGGCCTGGTGCAGCCCGACTCCGGCATCTTCACCCTGTCGCACTGGCAGGCCGTGCTGTTCGCCCGGCTGCTGCGGCTGCGGGTGACCCGCCCGGACCGCGCGGCGGCCTTCGCCGGGAAGGTCACCGCGAAGGCGGGGGAGCGTTACTCCGGGCCGGTCAAGGACAGCACCCGGCACTGGTTCGAGGTCGGCCACGCCGACTACCTGCGCGCCGTCCAGCGCGCCATGCGGGACCTGGAGGCGCGGTGAGCGCGAGGAGTGCGGCGGAGCGAAGCCCCGCAGTGGCGAACGAAAGGTCGGCACGGTGAGCCAGCAGGTGCGGATCATGCGGGGGTGGGAGTGGGCCCGGCCGGTCCGCCCGGTCCGGCGCGAGGTGCTCGGCGCCGCCCCGGAGCTGGAGGAGGGCCGCCCGCCACTGCTGTTCGTGCCGGGGTTCGGGCACGGGGCGTGGGCGTTCGCCGAGCACTGGCTGGGTCACGCCGCCGGGCGCGGCTTTCCCGCGTACGCCCTGAGCCTGCGCGGCCACAGCGGCAGCGGCCCGGCGCCGGACGCGACGCTGCGCGCGTACGCCCATGACGTGGTCCAGGTGGCGGCGGGCCTGCCGCGCCGGGCGGTGCTGGTGGGGCACGGCGCCGGGGCGCTCGTGGTCGCGCACGCCCTGGCGCGCTACCCGGCCCGCGCCGCCGTCCTGGTGGCGCCGGTCCTCGGCGGCTGGGGTACGGCGCTGACCGCGCTGCGCCGCAACCCCCTCGGGACGCTGCCGGCGCTGGCCGGCGGCCGGCTGCGGTTGAGCCGCTCCCAGCTGTTCAGCCGCGAGCTGCCGGCGGCGGACGCCCGGCGGCACGTCTCCCGGCTGGGCCGGGCCGCCCGGCGTGCCCAGTGGCAGCTGCTGCTGGGCCGGGAGCCGGAGCCGGCGGTGGGCGACCCGCCGGTGCTGGTGCTCGGCAGCCCGGACGACCGGGTGGTGCCGGCGGCGGCGCTGACCCGGGCGGCCCGGCGGTACGGCTCCGCGCCGCTGCTCTTCCCCGGCATGGGGCACGACCTGATGCTCGACGTGCGCTGGCGGGAACCGGTCGACGCGATCCTGGACTGGCTGGAGAAGGATCCCGTCCGAGGTTGAGCGCGGACGCGATCAGCCCCCGGCGCCGAGCCGGCTGACCAGCGACCCGTCCTCGTCGAGCGCCGAGAGGTAGGACCGGGCCCAGGCGCGGATGTCCTGCTGGTGCAGGTGCGCGCGCATGGCCCGCATCCGCTCGTGGACGTCGTCCGGCGCGGCCCGCAGGGCCGCGAGCAGCCCCTGCTTGAGGCCCTCCAGGTCGTGCGGGTTCACCAGGTACGCCTGGGACAGCTCGGCGGCCGCGCCGGCGAACTCGCTCAGCAGCAGCGCCCCGCTGTCGTCGACCCGGGCGGCGACGTACTCCTTGGCCACCAGGTTCATGCCGTCCCGCAGCGGGGTCACCGCCATCACGTCGGCGATCCGGTACAGGGCCGCCAACTCGGCGCGGTCGAACGGCTGGGTCAGGTAGTGGATGGCCGGCTCGCCGACCCGCCCGAACTCGCCGTTGATCCGGCCGACCTCGCGCTCGACGCGCTCGCGGAGGATCTGGTACTGCCCGACCCGCTCCCGGCTCGGCACCGCCACCTGCACCAGCACCGTGTCCCGGACCTTGACGTGACCGTCGACGATCAGCTCGCTGTACGCCTTGAGCCGCTGCTCGATGCCCTTGGTGTAGTCCATCCGGTCGACGCTGAGGATCACCTGGTCGGGGCTGCCCAGGTCGCGGCGCAGCCGGGCGGCCCGCTCGGCGACGTCCGGCCGGGCGGCCAGGGCGGCCATCTCGGCGGTGTCGATGGAGACCGGGAAGGCCCCGATCCGCACCACCCGGTCGTCGACCGCGATGCGGCGGTCGGTGGCGGGCAGGCCGAGCACCTTCGCCGCGAGCTGGGCGAAGTTGTGCACCGCCTGGGCCCGCTGGAAGCCGACGAGGTCGGCGCCGAGCATGCCGCGCAGCAGTTCGGCCCGGCGGGGCAGTTGCATGAACAGTTCCGGCGGTGGGAAGGCGACGTGCAGGAAGAAGCCGATCCGCAGGTCCGGTCGCAGCGCCCGGAGCAGGCCCGGGACGAGCTGGAGGTGGTAGTCCTGCACCCACACCACGGCGCCGGGCTCGGCCACCTCGGCGGTCGCCTCCGCGAAGCGCTGGTTGACCCGCTGGTACGCCTCCCACCAGCGGCGGTGGTGCTCAGGCTGCTCTACGGCGTCGTGGTAGAGCGGCCACAGGGTGGCGTTGGCGAAGCCTTCGTAGTGGTCGCGCAGGTCCTCCGTGGTCAGCGCCACGGCGTGCATGCGGACGCCGTCGATGTCGGGCAGCACGGGGGCCGGTCCGGTGCCGCCGGCCCACCCCACCCAGGTGGCGGGGGTGTGCCGCAGGAGCGGGTGCAGCGCGCTGACCAGGCCGCCGGGGCTGCGGCGCCATTCGCACGCACCGTCCGGCGCCACACTGTCGTCGATGGGGAGGCGGTTGGCGACCACCACGAGGGAACTCTGTCGCATCTCGGGCGTTCCGATCTGCCGGGGAAGCGACCGCCGGTGCGAAGGGGGAGGAACGACCGGCAGTCAGCGGAGGGGACGTGACGGGCAGCGGTATTCCTACTGACCGTAAGTTACACCACTGTTACGCCCATGGTGGGGGAGTGGCCGTCCCGGGATGCGGGCGCAGTGACGGTGATCGAGGCGTCCGCTGGATCGGGCGGTCAGACGACCGCGCCGTCGTCCGGGTCCTGCTCGTCGCGGTCACCCGGCCGCAGCCGCCAGACCAGCGTGACGAAGCCCGCCAGGATGCCGGTGAATCCGAGCAGGGTGACCACGGACGGGTCGGCCGGGAACACCGTGGGGAACAGGAACAGCACGAAGCCGACCACGATGGCCAGCGTGCCGACCGCGGCGTACTTGGAGATCCGGGGCAGCGGTGGGGGCGGGGGCGGGGTGTACCGCTCCTCGTCCTCGTCGTCGGGGAGGTCCGCCCCGAAGGTGTCCAGCCCGTCCAGCAGCGACGGCGCGTCGTCCCGGCCCCGCCCGACGGTCACCCCGGAGATGTCGGCCGCGTACGGCAGCGGCCGGGCCTCGGTGACGGTCGGCTCGTCGACGCCGGGCCGACCCGGGCGGGTGTCGTCGACGTCCTCGGCGGCAGGCCACGGGTTGTCACCGGTCGGGGCGGTGGCGTGGAAACCGGCGACGATGCGGGCCCACTCGGCGTCGATGTCGGGCTCGTCGTCACGCGCGCGGTCGGTGGCGCCCTCGTCGGCGAGCTGGGTCAGGTAGTCGCGGGCGGTGGTCAGGTGCGAGCGGTCCACGTACAGGCGGTCGACCGGCCGGGACGGGACCGTGGTGGTGCGGGTGACCGGGTTCAGGTCGGCGGACGGTTGCAGGTACGCGGCGATGCCCCCGGCCGCCAGCACGTCCAGCAGGTGCTCGCCGACCCGGGGGTCGACGTCGCCGGCGACCGCGTACTCGGTCGCGTCGAGCCCGTTGTCCCGCCGCCCCCGGCGGGCGCCACCCGCTGACACCGGACAACCTCCTCAACGCGCGCCCGCGGCGCGCCACCTGAGCCCCCTCGGCGTCCCCACGCCGTGCCATGAATCGTGACACGTCGGCACCCGGTTCCGGGAGTGCGTTGTGTCGCGTCTTGCCCGTCAGGGGTCGCTCCGCTGGTGGCGGGCGCGGGTGTTTGTCCGTTTGTGCGCGGACCGCGCCCTCTGCCGGCGTGATCTCCGCCGCCGCGACTCGGCTCAGCGGGGGATCGCCGCGACGATGTCGGCGACGTCGACCCGGACCGGGTCCGGGTTCGCCCAGCTCCAGTTCGGGTGGGCGCGGTTGGTCAGCAGGACCAGGACCATCCGCCGGTCCGGGTCCACCACCAGGGAGGTGCCGGTGAAGCCGGTGTGCCCGAAGGTGCGCGGACCGCTCAGCCGGCCCATGAACCACGGCTGGTCGAGCACGACGCCGAGGCCGTGCGCGGCGGTACGGGTGGGCCGCTCGGGGTCGACGGCCGGCAGGCCGGCGTTGACGTTGGTGAGCATCTGCCGGGTGATCTCCTCGGAGAGGATCCGGACGCCCCGGTAGGCACCGCCGTTCAGCAGCAGCTCACCGATGACGGCCACCTCGGCGGGGGTGCTGAAGATGCCGGCGTGGCCGGCGATCCCGCCCATGTGGTTGGCGACATCGTCGTGCACCACCCCCCGGAGCAGCCCCCGCGACGAGCGCGCGTCGGTGGCGACGAGCCGGGCGGCCTGGTCGGCGGCGCTGAGCCAGGTCTTCGGGTTGAAGCCCGTGTACCGCAGGCCGAGCGGGCCGGTCAGCCCGGTCTTGAGCGCCTGGTCCAACCGTTGCCCGGTGACCTTCTCGACGAGGAACGCGAGGACCATCAGCCCGACGCTGGAGTACCGGAACACCGTGCCGGGCACGGCGCCGCTCACCAGGGGGGTGGCCAGGACGGCCGCCCGGCGGGCCGCGTCGTCGGGCAGGCCGGCGACCTTCGCCCCGACCGGCAGGCCGCTGGTGTGGGACAGCAGCATGGCGACGGTGACCTTGTCCTTGCCGGTGCCGGTGAAGCCGGGCAGGTAGTCCACCACCCGCGCGGACAGGTCGATCCGTCCCTTGTCGACCTGCTGCAACGCCAGGATCGAGGTGTAGACCTTGGTGATCGAGGCGAGGTCGAAGATCGAGTCGTACCGCATCGTCACCTGCTTCGACGCGGGCAGCAGGACCGGCCCGGCGTCGTAGCGCAGCGCCTTGCCGGTCACCGCCCGCGCCACCATGGCCCCGTTGACCAGGCACAGCGCGACCGCGCCCGCGTACGCCGGATGCTGCGGGTTGGCACGGGTCGGCGAGAGATGGCGGTCGAGTGTGATGATGACCAGCCGGCCCGCCGCGTTGGCGCCGCCGCGAACCGTCGCCCCGCTGGTCCCGGTGGCGTCCGGGGCGGCGATCCGTGCCGCCGCGGACCGGCTGGGCGCGGCCGACGCGCTCGCGCCCGCGCTCGCGGTGGGCGCGGCGGACGGGCCGGCGGTGGCCGACCGGGCCACCTCGCGGCAGCCGGCGACGGTCGCGGCGGCGACCGCGAGACCGATGCCGAGCACGGTACGACGGTGCAGGGACATGCGGCGCATCATGGCAGCTGCGGCCGAGCGAATCCAGCCTGCCCGGCCAGCCGCGGACATCGACGGCGACTGTGATTCACGTCATAGGCGAAGGCCGATGTGTTCCGGGGTCGGCGCGGCGTCCCGGCCGGGTAGGGTCACCGATCGTCACCAGGGCGGTGCACCGCCGTCGTCCGGGTGGGGCCGAGCCGCAGGTGGCGGCATCGGGCGCTGGAGCCCGCCCCGATCATGGCTGGTCCGCCCGCGGCGCTCGGTGACGGACGGAAGCCGGAAGAGTCCGACTCATCCGGCTCGGTGCGACGGATCCATTTCGGCGGTAGGTGTCCGCAAAGGATCACCGGTTCTACGGCTCGCCCAACTGCCTGTCAAGACATTGATCGCCGACGACGGATGTTCCTATGCTGCGCCAACTTTTCGGTTGCGAACACGGGGGCTGCCGTGGAAGAGCATCTGCGTACCGGTGTTTTCGTCTCGTTGGCGCGGGGGGTGTTCGCCCGCTGGGCGCGACGGGTGGCGTTGCTGCTGGCCGTCGTCCTGGCAGCGACCATGTCGGACGTTCCCGCCCGGGTCGAGCGGGGGGCCGTCGCGGCGCCGAAGCCGGCGGCGCAGCCGAAGCCCGCCTGCCCCGACGACCGGCCGGACGAGGTGTCCGCGGCGGTGGCGGCGCGGCTCTGCGGGGCCCGGGTCGAGGTGGCGAATCGGCGGTCCGAGACGACCCAGGTCTTCGCCAACGCGGACGGCACCCTGACCGAGGAGCAGGCCCTCGCCCCGGTCCGGGTCCGGCAGGGCGACACCTGGGTGCCCGTCGACCTCACCCTCCAGCGGCGGGCCGACGGCGTCGTGGCTCCGAAGGCGCACCCGCGCGGCCTCACCTTCGCCGGCGCCGCGCCCGGCGCCGGGGAGCACGAGGTGGCCTCGGTCGGCACCGGTTCCGAACGCGCGGTGGTCGGCTGGCCCGGTCCGCTTCCCGAGCCCGTCCTGAACGGCCGGACCGTCACCTACCCGGACGTGCGGCCGGGTGTCGACCTGGTCTTCCACGCCCACGCCACCGGCTACGAGCAGCACGTCGTGGTCAAGGACCGGGCGGGCCTCGCCCAGGTGCGCACGCTGAAGCTGCCGCTGCGCACCGGGAAGCTCACCGCGGCCCGCGACGGCATGGGCGGCCTGGTCTTCAAGAACTCGCGCGGTCGCCAGATCGGCCGGGCGCAGACGCCGCTCATGTGGGACGCGAAGGTCTCGCCGCTCTCCGGTGACCACGTCAACCACGCCCCGGTCGCGCTGCGGACGACGGCCGCCGGTGGCCGGACCGTCATGGAGCTGACCCCGGACAAGGACTTCCTCGCCCGACCCGACCTGACCTTCCCGGTGACCATCGACCCGCCGACGTCGCTGTCGCCGTCGTTCGACGCGTTCGTGCAGAACAGCTACTCCAGCGACCAGTCCGGGTCGAGCGACCTGAAGCTCGGCTACTCCAACGACGGCGGGACCTTCTACGCGCGGTCGTACCTGCGGTTCAACACCACCGGCTTCGGCGGCAGCCGGATCATCACCGCCAAGCTGCGGCTGTGGAACTACCACTCGTGGTCGTGCACCGCCGCGTCCTGGGAGGCCTGGCGCACCGACTACGTCGACTCCTCGGTCCGCTGGACCAATCAGCCCACCGCCCGGGCGAAGGTCGGCACCTCGACCGAGACCCGCGGCTACAACTCCTCCTGCGGCGACGGCTACGTCTACATCGAGGTCGGCGGCGCGCTCCAGCACAGCGCGGACAACAACCTCACCAGCGCCAGCGTCATGCTGCGCGCCACCTCGGAGACCTCGACGTCCGGCTGGAAGCGGTTCGACTCCGCCGAGGGCACCCACCCGCCGGTGGTGACCATCACCTACAACAGCGCACCGTCGGCGCCGACCGCGCTCGCCGTCGCCCCCTGCTACACCGCCTGCGGATCCGGGGCGCGGACCGCGTCGCTGCGGCCCACCCTCTCGGCGAAGCTCGCCGACGCGAACGCCGGTCAGACGCTCCAGGCCGAGTTCGTGGTGCGCAACAAGGCCACCCAGGCGGTGGTCAGCTCGTCCGGCCTGCGCTCCGGCAGCCCCGCCTGGACCAACGGCTCGACCGCCTCCTGGCAGGTGCCGGTCGACCTGGCCAACGGCACCCAGTACGAGTGGCAGGTCCGCGCCAAGGATCCGTGGAACCACGGCGCCTGGACGGCGTGGACACCGCTGACCGTCGACACCGACAAGCCCGGGGTGCCGTTCGTCGCGGCGACGATCTACCTCAACGACGGGCAGCCGCACGGCGGCGCCAGCCAGCCCGACACGTTCACCTTCACCCCCGCCAACGGCACCACCGACCTCGCGGCCTTCGTCTACAAGTTCGACTACGACAGCGCGGCGACGACCGTCGCCGCCACCGGCGCGAAGTCGGTGACCCTCGCACCCCGCGACGGCCACCGCACCCTGACCGTCCAGGCCAAGGACTCCGCCGGGAACCTGTCCAGCCCCAACCTGTACGTCTTCGACGCCGGCAACGCCGCCCTGGCCGAGCCGCTGCCCGGCGCGACCATCGTCAAGCGCACCAAGCTGCGGATCACCACTCCCGTCGCCGGCTACACCCGGACGTACTTCGAGTACCGGCGCGGTCCCGGCGGGGCGACCCTGCCGGTGCCCTCGGCCAACCTGACCTCCGCCACCGGCGCTCCGATCACCGCCACCGCCGCCAGCCCGGTCGCCCTGTCGTCCCTCGGCGGGTACGCGATCTGGAACGCCACCGACACCCTCGGCCTGGTCGGCGGCGTCGTCGAGGTGCGCGCGCACCTCTACACCGCCACCGGCACCACACCCGCGTACACCATCCCCTGGGTCCGGGTGACCGTCGACTCCAGCGGCGACGGCGCCGCCGACGACGAGGTCGGCCCCGGCTCGGTCAACCTGCTCACCGGCGACTACGCGCTCTCCTCCACCGACGCCGAGGAGCTGGGCCTGTCGGTCAGCCGTTCGGCCTCGTCGCGCAACCCGGCCGACGGCTACCAGCCGATGGCGGAGCGGCTCACCGCCAACCAGCAGCAGGTCTCCACCGACCTGACCGGCTTCACCGTCCCCGGCACGTCGTCCGCGGTGCGCTCCACCGCCCGCGGCCAGGGTGAGACGACCCCGGCCGACTCCCTGGAGATCACCCCGGTCACCACGACCAGCAACGACACCTACGTCGCGGTCGGCGGGGACAACGGCGGGCTACGGCTCAGCATGAGCCCGGGGAAGACGTACCGGATGACCGGCTGGATCCACGTGCCGGCCGCCACCGGGCTGGTACCCGCGCACACTCAGCGTGGCCTGCGGATCGTGGGCTTCCACAAGGTGGGCACCACCTACACCGAGGTCGCCTCCCAGATGGCCGGCTACACCGACGGCTGGCAGGAGCTGTCGGTCGACATGACCGTGCCGGCCGGGGCCACCGAGGCGTTCTTCCGGCTCTACAACGGCATGCAGGGCGGCTCCGGCCGCAAGGTCTACTGGGACAACCTCTCCGTCACCGAGATCGTCGCCCCGTTCGGCCCGTCCTGGACCGGGGGCGCGACCGGCGGCGCGGCGGACGTCGACTACACCACCGTCACGCTGCCGGAGCCCTCGCTGGCCCGGGTCAACACCATCGGCGGCGGCTGGATCACCTTCGCCAAGAACCCCGACGGCACCACCTTCACGCCGGAGCCCGGCGCCGAAGGGCTGGTGCTGAGCAAGGTCGGCAGCACCGCGTACCGGCTCAGCGAGCTGGACGGCACGGTCACCGAGTTCACCCAGCAGGGCGGAATGTGGGCGGCCACCTCGTCGTGGACGCCCGAGTCGGACACCACCTCCCGCTACGTCTATGACACGGCGGGCAGCCGACTGCTGCTCAAAAAGGTCATCAACCCGGTCGAGCCGGGCGTTGACGACACCCACAACTGCACCGCCGCCACCCCGGCGCGCGGCTGTGAGGTGCTCGAGTACGAGTACGCCACGTCCACCGCAGCCGGACTCAGCCAGACCGCCTTCGGTGACTACACCGACCGGGTCTCCGGGGTGAAGCTGTGGGCGTGGGACCCGGACACCTCCGCGATGACCGCCACCCAGGTCACCCGCTACGCGTACGACAACCTGGGCCAGCTCCGTGAGGTGTGGGACCCGCGGGTCAGCCCCGCGCTGAAGACCATCTACGAGTACGCCGGCGGCCGGGTCACCAAGATCACCCCCGCCGGCGAACTGCCCTGGCACGTCGACTACGGCAACCCTGACGTCGACTCCGCCGCCCTGCGCTGGGACCTCGACGCCGGCTCCGGCACGAGCGTCGCCGACTCCTCCGGCGGCGGCCGCACCGGCACCATGGCCTCCGGTGTCTTCTGGGCGCAGGGCAACGACCCGGACAACCCGGCCGACCGGGCAGCCGGGTTCACCGGCGGCACCGGCCAGCAGATCAGCGTGGCCGGCACCGCCCTGTCCAACACGTCCTCCTACACCGTCTCGGCATGGGTCCGGTTGACCGACAAGTCCGTCAACCGGACCGCCGTGTCCAAGGACGGGTCGCGGACCAGCGGCTTCTTCCTCAACTACGTCGCCGCCGACGACCGGTTCGCGTTCTCCCGGGTCAGCGCCGACAGTGACAGCGCCACCCCGGTCCGGGCCACCTCGAACACCGCGCCGGTGCTCGGTAAGTGGACGCACCTGGCCGGCGTCTACGACACCGCAAGCGGCCGGATGAAGCTGTACGTCGACGGCGTCCTCCAGACGACCACCGCCGCGGTCGGCGGCTGGAACGCCACCGGCGGGTACGTGGTCGGCCGGGCCAAGTGGGCCGGGGCCGCCGCGAACATCTGGCACGGCGGCGTCGACGACGTCCGCATCTACGGCAAGGCGCTCACCGACGCCCAGGTCGCCGACCTGGCCGGGGACGAGAACGCCGGCAAGCTGCTCAAGGTGCGCCGCCCCGCGCTCCAGCAGGGCTCGACGACGGCCACCGACGGTGAGATCGGCACCACCGTCGTCTACAACGTGCCGCTCACCCAGGGCGCCGGAGGTCCGTACAACCTCGACTCCGCCGCCATCTCCACCTGGGGCCAGGTCGACCTGCCGACCGACGCGACCGCCGTGTTCGGTCCGGAGGACGACCCGGGCCGCAGCAGCGCCACCCCGGCCGCGCCGGGCACCAACGGCTACCGGTATGCCACGGTCCACTACCTGTCCGCCGGTGGCAAGGAGGTCAACACCGCCACCCCGGGCGGCCACATCGACACCCAGGAGTACGACCGGTTCGGCAACGTCGTCCGGACGCTGGAGGCCACCGACCGGGCGCTGGCCCTGGGCACCCTGCCCGGCGCCGACGCCTACCTGGCCGAGCTGGGCCTGGCTGGCTCGGACACGGCGACGCGGGCGCTTGCCCTGTCCACCATCAGCACGTACAGCTCCGACGGGGTCGACCTGCTGGAGATGCTCGGTCCGACGGCCACGATGGTCCTCGAGAACCCGGTCGCCGACCCGGACGGCACCGGGCCGCTGGAGGTCATCCCGGCGGGCGCGACGGTCATCGGGCGGGTGCACGCCGTCAACAAGTACGACGAGGGCAAGCCGGACGGCGCCGCGTACCACCTGGTCACCACCGAGAGCGAGGGCGCGCAGATCGTCGGCTACCCGGACGCCGACGTGCGCGTCAGCAAGAACGGCTACGACGCCGAGCACGGTGGTGTATCCGGCTGGATCCTGAAGACCCCCACGAAGGTGGTCGCCGACGCCGGTACCGGCGGGGAGAACCTCACCGCGTACGCCGTCTTCAACGCCGCCGGTCAGGTACTCAAGTCGTGGGGTATCGGCTCGTCCGGCGCGGACGCCCGGGCCAACGAGATCATCTACTACACGGCCGGGGCCAACGCCCAGGACAGCGCGTGCGGCAACCGGCCGGAGTGGGCCGGCGAGCCGTGCGTGACCCGGGCGGTCGGCGCGGTCACCGGGCACGACCCGACCCGCATGACCACCGAGCTGCCGGTCCGGCGGGTCGTCGCGTACACGCGCTACGGCGACGAGGCCGTGGTGGCCGAGACGGCGGCCGGCAAGACCCGCACCACGACCACGACGTACGACGCCGCGACCCGGGTGACCAGCACCGCGATCACGTCCGACGAGGGCACGCCGGTCGAGGCGGTGACCACCACCTACAGCCCGACCTCGGGTGACGTCACCGTGACCACGATGGGCACCGCGACCATCACCCGCGAATACGACCTGCTGGGCCGGCTCGCGTCGTACACCGACGCCGACGGCGGCACCACGGTCAACGAGTTCGACCGGTTCGGCAAGGCCGTCAAGGTGTCCGACCCGACCGGCCACGCCACCTTCACCTACGACCGGGCGGCCGAGCCGCGCGGCCTGCTGACCAGCGTCACCGACAGCATCGCCGGCACCTTCTCGGCGAAGTACGCCCCGGACGGGCAGCTCACCGAGCTGAAGTACCCCGGTGGTCTGACCCGGACCGACCGGTTGGACGCCAACCTGCAACCGGTGGAGCGCACTTACACCCGCGACTCGGACGGCGCGGTGGTCTTCTCCGAGTCGGTGGCGGAGAACACCGCCAGCCAGTGGGTCAACCACACCTACACCGGCGGCAGCAAGACCTACCGGTACGACCGGCTGGGCCGGCTGGTGCGCGCCCAGCACGACAGCGCGATCACCGAGGGGTGCCTCACCCGGACGTACGCCTACGACGACCGGACGAACCGCACCGGAAGCACCAGCTTCGCCCCGGCGGCCGACGGCACCTGCGAGGAGTCAACGGCGACCGCCAGCCGGATCCACACGTACGACACTGCGGACCGGCTCACCGACGACGGGTACGTCTACGACGCCTTCGGCCGGACGACGGCGCTGCCGGGCGGCCTGGTCAACAGCTACTTCGCCAACGACCTGGTACAGCGCCAGCAGCTGGACGACGCGCGGCAGACGTGGACGCTGGACCCTGCGCACCGGTTCCGCGCGTACACCACCGAGACGCTGGTCGACGGCAACTGGGTCGGCGCGACGTCGAAGCTGAACCACTACGGCGACGACTCCGACGAGCCGCGGTGGATCGTCGAGGACACCACGCTGGGCAGCATCACCCGCAACGTGTCCGGGCCGGACGGCGACCTGGCCGCCACCACCTCGGCCACCGGCGACGTCGTACTTCAACTGACGAACCTGCACGGTGACGTGGCGGCGACGGTCGACACGGCGCTGACCGAGCCGGAGTTCTTCGACTACGACGAGTTCGGCGTGCCGATGGCCGGGCAGGCCGACCAGCGGTACGGTTGGCTGGGCGGGAAGCAGCGCTCGGGCGAGGCGATGGGCGACGTCATCCTGATGGGCGTCCGCCTCTACAGCCCCGGCATCGGCCGGTTCCTCCAGGTGGACCCAATCGACGGCGGCAACGCCACGGCGTACGACTACTGCGCCGGCGACCCCGTCAACTGCACCGACCTGGACGGCAAGTGGGGCTGGGGCAGCATCAAGAAGGGGCTGTCGAAGGTCGCCAAGGTGGCCTCGTACGCCTCGATGATCCCCGGCCCGATCGGCACGATCGCCGGCGTGGTGTCCGCCGTGTCGTACGCGGCCACCGGCAACTGGCGGGAGGCGGCCTGGGCGTTCGCGGGAGCGGCGGCGGCCGTCGTCGGCGCCGGAGCGGCGGTGAAGGGCGCCCGCCTCGCCGTGAACAGTGCCCGCGCCGCCTACAAGGCGCGTAAGGCCAGCAAGGTTCGTCGTGCCTACAAGGGCCGTCACCGGAGCCGCTGCAACTCCTTCGTCCCGGACACTCCGGTCCGCATGGCCGACGGAAACTACCTGCCGATCGGCGCGCTGGGGATCGGTGACCAGGTGGCGGCAGTCGATCCGACGACCGGCGACGTCACGGCCCAGCCGGTGCTTGAGGTCTTCGTCGGCCAGGGCAGCAGGCGGCTCATCGGGATCGATCTCGACGAGGGGGCTGACGGCGTCCTCACCGCCACGGCGGAGCATCCGGTGTGGGTGGTCGGCAGGGGCTGGGTCCGCGCCGACGACGTGCACGTCGGCGACGTCGTCACGGACGGCTACGACAACGAGAAGACCGTCGTACGGGTCGTGGACTACGGCTGGGTGCAGGACAGCGAGGTGTACAACCTCAATGTCGCGACCGTCCACACGTTCCTCGTCGCTGTCGACGGAGCGGACGTCCTCGTTCACAACAACAGCGCCCACTGCAAGCGCCCGAGAGGGTTCCGCGGCGGGGTGGCGAAGAAGGTCCTGGCGAAGTCCAGGGACGCGAGCGGCATTCCGCGTTGTTCCACGTGTGGGATCAAGATCGGCGGAACCGTCAAGCAGGGTAAGCGGACCTTCCGCGACTGGGACATCGATCACATCTTCAAGGTCCGCAAGCTCAAGAAGCGGGTGTGGGCGACTCGAAAGGCGTTCCTGGACGCCTACAACCACCTGTCGAACCTGCGGGCCCGGTGCCAGCGGTGCAACAGGCGCGATCAATAGCTGATCTTCTTGCCACCGACTGTTTCCGGCGAGCACCCCGGTCTCGGCCCACGCCGGGGCCGGGGTAGCCTCGCCTCGGCGAGGGGATGGAGGGGAGGGCCACGATGGTGAGGTTCAACCGCCGTCCATCGGACGGTGCGGAGGTGGCGCGACACCTCCGCAGACATCTCGGTACGCCGTTCAGTGAGCTTGAGGAGTCTGTCGGCGGTGGCGTGAAGGTGCGCCTCGCCGGGTTCGCGGACGTTCCGGGTGACGAGCAGGTGACCCTCGTTACCCAGGGCCTGGCGGGCGCCGCGCGGCGCGGCGGCTGGGCGCGGAGCGACGGGTACGCACAGGAACTGGTCTTCGTCTTCGACCGGCGGCATTTTGGCGAAGAGATCCTCGACTTCGTTCTAACGTGCGCTCGGCGATTCGTCGAACAGCGGCAGCTCCTGTCCTGGACGGAACCCGTACGGCTGAACGCGCCGGTTCCCTCCAGCACCGAACTGCGTTTCCTGCTCCCCACTCCCGCCGCCCTGTTCGACGACGACTTCCAGTTCGTGGCCGAGCGGGACGGGGAGACGAACTTCTGTCTCCTCGTGCCCGCTTATGCCGTCGAAGCCGAGTTCCTTGCCGCGAACGGGCCGGATGCCCTCTACGACGCCCTGGAAGAGCACGAGGTCGACGTTTCTGACCTGGGGCGCGCTGTGCTGTCCGCAGCGTGATCCCACCGAGTGGTCGACATCAGCGGGCTGAGTGGCGCGCGGCGGTTTGACGGTTGGGTTGTCGTCACAGCGGTGGTCGCGGATCCGAGGGGAGCGTGCGAGGCCGTCCAGGTTCTCGTCGCCGATAAGAGCACCGGTGCCGCAGTCCGACGCTTGCGATCCAATGGCTATCGCAAGGTCGGCACCCGGCTCGGCACCATGCAGATCGACGACACCTCGGCCCATCTGGCGACCGCTGCCCCCGGGAACGTCTTTGAGCGCGAATGGCTGAAGAAAGGGGAGTGGCTGGCCGTCACCTCGCTGTAGAGGACGGCCAGATGCGACCGTACGGTCACCGCCCGGCGCTGCGTAGGTTGCTGGATGACGGTCGGCGGGGTTCGCGGAGGTTCCGGGGAAGCGGAAGGGTGGCGTGAGGATTGACCCGGAGGCGGACGGTCTGGCGGCCGACATCCGGAGTTGCGCGGCGGAGCGTGACCTGGTGCCCGCCGTGGAGGTGCGGACGAGCGACGGGCGACCGGTTCTCCGGGGTGGAATATGTCGCGACGGCCAGGTCGAGCGGCGACGGGCTGGACGAGTGGGAGAGGGCGCTCCTCCGGGGCGCCACAGGTGGTGTGACGGGAAAGTTGATCGGTCGTCCGTTGTGGCGGAGGGCCGGTGCTCCGTAGGCTCGTCGGCGACGGCAGCGCTCCCGGGGACGGGTCGCTGTCGCGGGCAACCCCACGGGAAAGGACGCCGGTGCTGTACTGGCTGCTGAAGTACGTCATCCTCGGGCCGCTGCTGAAGCTGATCTTCCGCCCGCAGGTGGAGGGCCTGCACCACGTACCGGCGACCGGCCCGGTGATCCTCGCCAGCAACCACCTCTCCTTCTCCGACTCGATCTTCACCCCGCTGATCGTGCCGAGGAAGGTCACCTTCGTCGCCAAGGCGGAGTACTTCACCGGCAAGGGCCTCAAGGGGTGGCTGACCAAGATGTTCTTCGTCGGCACCGGCACCATCCCGGTGGACCGCTCCGGCGGCCGGGCCGCCCGGGCGGCGCTGGACACCCAGCTCAAGGTGCTGCGGGCCGGTGGGGTCGCGGGCATCTACCCGGAGGGCACCCGTTCGCCGGACGGGCGGCTCTACCGGGGCAAGACCGGCGTTGCCCGGCTCGCGCTGGAGAGCGGCGCCCCGGTGGTGCCGGTGGTGATGCTCAACCTGGACGAGATCCAGCCGCCGGGCAAGATCATCCCGAAGGTGCAGCGGGTGCGCATCCGGTTCGGCCCGCCGCTGGACTTCTCCCGCTACGCCGGGATGGCGAGCGACCGGTTCGTCGAGCGCGCGGTCACCGACGAGATCATGTACGAGCTGATGGAGCTGTCCGGCCGCGAGTACGTCGACATGTACGCCCAGAAGGCGAAGTCGGTGCCTCCGCCGCCCGCGCCGAAGCCCCGCGAGCCGATCGCGGCCTGACGGCGGCGTCGCCCGACGGTCAGCGTTCGCTCATGCCGGCGCGGCGACGCAGCGACGCCACGTCGGTGACCACGATGCGGCGGCCCTCGGTGCGCAGCCAGCCCCGGCTGGCGAACGAGCCGATCGCCTGGTTGACGCTCTGCCGGGAACCGCCGGCCATCTCGGCGAGCTGGCTCTGGTTGAGCTCGATGGTGATCATCGGCGCCTGGCTCTCGCCGGCGAGGCGGACCAGCGTCTTGGCGACGCGGCCGGGCAGGTCGAGGAAGACGTGGTCGGCGTTCTGCTCGGTCAGGCGGCGGATCAGGGCGCCGAGGGAACGCATCACCGCGTCGAGGATGCGCGGGTTGGAGTGCACCAGTTCCATGAACGCGCCGCGGGACAGCGCGAGGGCCGAGCAGTCCTCGATGGCCTCGGCCGACGCGGAGCGGGTGGAGGCGTCGAGCAGGGACACCTCGCCCAGCACGTCCGGCGGCCGGATCACCGACAGCACGGCCCGCTCGCCGGTCGGTGCGGTGCGGAAGACGGCGACCGCGCCTCGCCGCAGCACGATCAGCGACTCGCCGGGATCGTTCTCGACGAAGAGCAGCTGCCCCTTGCGGTACGTGCGCGGGACGGCCGCCGCGATCACGCGTTGCCGGACCTCCGGCTCGAGGCCGGCGAACATCTCGACACCCGTGAGCGCGTCACCCGGCTCCGGAAGGCGCACCTCCACGGCCCAACCCCTCCCCGGTCAAGGACCACAACTCGCTCACCGGGTGAACCTGACGGGCCCCCCGCCCAGGTGCTCCGACACCTCCGGTAGCGGTACACATCAGATCATGACGGTCCGGTCGCTTGCTGTACACCCCTCAATTCATCTCCGTGACGTTCGAGGCGTACTCGAGGCCGTCCCTCATCCCCGTCGTGACCTGCGCGAACGTGCCGGAGGTCGGGCTGTCGCCACCCGCCCGGCGCGGCGGCGGGGGCGTAGGCGAGGATGGCGGTGATGGTCTACCGCTACTTCTACGACTGTGAGTTCATCGAGGACGGCCGCATCGTCGATCTCGTGTCGATCGGCGTCGTCGACGAGTACGGCCGCGAGTTCTATGCCGTCTCCACCGAGTTCGACGACTCCCGGGCCGTGCCGTGGGTGCGCCGCAACGTGCTCGACAAGCTTCCGTCGCCGGCCGACCGGGCTTGGCGTTCCCGGGAGCGGATCCGGGACGACCTGCTGGACTTCCTCCTCGAGCCGGTGCGCGACCGTCCGGGCGAGCAGATCGAGCTCTGGGCCTGGTACGCGGCGTACGACCATGTGGCTCTCGCGCAGCTCTGGGGCCCGATGACCGCGCTGCCCCGCGAGATCCCCCGGTTCACCAAGGAACTGCGCCAGGTCTGGGACGACCGGGGCCGCCCGCCACTGCCGGAGGCCGAGGCGGCCCGGCACGACGCGCTGGTCGACGCGCGGCACAACCTGCTGCGGTGGCGCGCCATGACCGGACCCGGTGGGCGCTGACCGGGCGGCCGGAAAGCCCAGGTCAGCAGCTACTGGACGGTAACCGGGCCGCGGTGCCGGCGGACACCCGCGCGGACTACAGTGCGCACTGACGGCCCGCCCCGGGCCGGCAACGGCGCCGATGGTCTGTTCTTGACACCTATCCTGGGGCTTACCGGGCTTCACCCAATGCTCCCAGGAGGATGAGCAGATCATGCGTATCGGCGTGCTCACCGGCGGCGGCGACTGCCCAGGTCTCAACGCGGTGATCCGGGCGGTGGTCCGCAAGGGCGTCACCAACTACGGTCACGAGTTCGTGGGTTTCCGGGACGGCTGGAAGGGCCCCCTGGAGGGCCTGTCCCGCCCGCTGGGCATCGCGGAGGTCCGCGGCATCCTGCCGCGCGGCGGCACCATCCTCGGCTCGTCCCGCACCAACCCGTTCAAGATCGAGAACGGCGTCGAGCGGATCAAGGAGAACCTCGCCGCGCAGGGCGTGGACGCGCTCATCGCGATCGGCGGTGAGGACACCCTCGGCGTGGCGACCAAGCTGCACGAGCTGGGCGTCCACGTCATCGGCGTGCCGAAGACGATCGACAACGACCTCGGCGCCACCGACTACACCTTCGGCTTCGACACCGCGGTGAACATCGCCATGGAGGCGATCGACCGGCTGCACACCACCGCCGAGAGCCACCACCGCACCCTGGTCGTCGAGGTGATGGGCCGGCACGCCGGCTGGATCGCCCTGCACGCCGGCCTCGCCGGTGGCGCCAACGTGATCCTGCTGCCGGAGCGGCAGTTCGACGTCGACCAGGTCGCCGGCTACGTCGAGAAGCGCTTCCAGCACCAGTACGCCCCGATCGTCGTGGTCGCCGAGGGCGCCCACCCGCTCGAGGGTCAGATGGTCCTGCACAACCAGGAGCTGGACGCGTTCGGCCACGTCCGCCTCGGCGGCATCGGCCAGTGGCTGGCCGAGCAGCTGGAGGCCAAGACCGGCAAGGAGGCCCGCACGGTCGTGCTCGGTCACATCCAGCGCGGCGGCACCCCGACCGCGTTCGACCGGGTGCTCGCCACCCGGCTCGGCCTGCAGGCCATCGACGCCGCCCACGAGGGCGACTGGGGCAAGATGGTCGCCATGCAGAGCACGGACATCGTCCGCGTCCCGCTGGCGGAGGCCACCCGGGAGCTGAAGACCGTGCCGCTGGAGCGGTACGCCGAGGCCGAGGTCTTCTTCGGCAGCTGATCCGTCCCACGGCGACGCGGCGGGCCCCCGGGTCCGCCGCGCGCCGGCTTCACGGCGAGAGGGGTACGGCCCGATGGCGGGTTCGGTGCACACGGTCGCGGTCATCGGGGCCGGCAAGATCGGCGAGCTGATGCTCTCCGGGCTGCTGCGTTCGGGCTGGCCGGTGGACCGCCTGCTGGCCACCGCCCGGCGGCCGGCCCGGGCGGAGGAGCTCGCCGCCCGCTACGGCGTCCGGGTGGTCGACAACCTGACCGCGGTGGACGAGGCCGAGGTGCTCGCGATCTCGGTCAAGCCGCAGGACGCCGGCGTGCTGCTGGAGGAGATCGGGCCCAAGGTGCCGGCCGACAAGCTGGTCATCTCGCTCTGCGCCGGCCTGCCGACCACCTTCTTCAGCCGGCGGCTGCCCGACGGCACCCCGGTGGTGCGGGTGATGACCAACACCCCGGCCCTGGTCGACGAGGCGATGACCGCCATCTCCGCCGGGGCGCACGCCACGGGCACGCACCTGGCCCTCGCCGAGGAGATGTTCAAGCCCCTCGGCGCCACCATCCGGGTGCCCGAGTCGCAGCAGGACGCGGTGACGGCACTGTCCGGCTCCGGCCCGGCGTACTTCTACCTGCTGGTCGAGGCGATGATCGACGCGGGCATCCTGCTCGGCCTGCCCCGGCAGGTCGCGCACGAGCTGATCGTGCAGACCGCGATCGGGTCCGCGGTCATGCTGCGTGACTCCGGCGAGCACCCGGTCAAGCTGCGCGAGGCGGTCACCTCGCCGGCCGGCACCACCATCTCCGCCATCCGCGAGTTGGAGAAGCACGGCGTGCGGGCGGCGCTGCTGGCCGCGCTGGAGGCCGCCCGCGACCGCGCCCGGGAGCTCGCCGCCCAGGCCGACTGAGGCTTACCCTGGGTTGATCCACTCACCGGCGGCTGCTCGCCGCCGGTGTCCGGCCCCCGCCGGTCCATTTGCCCGTGGGGTTCGTCGGCTGAGGTGCCCGACCGAGGCCGCGACGCAGGCGATTTGCGGTAGACGTACGGGCGGGAGCTGCGATTGGCCGAGTTCGACATCCAGATCCAGGCGCCGGTCTTCCTCCGGGTGATGACCGCAGGCCTCCGGTGCCGGCAGGTCTGCCCGCCGCCACCGGTCGCGATCGCTGGTCTACATGCAGGTGGGCGCCGCACCGGCATGACCACCGATGCCGACTGACGGTCCGGTCGGCGGAGTTCAACTGTCGGTGATCCGTCTCGTGTGTCGATCGACGGGCGATCTGATCCGCACGGTCGGTCGAGATGGATCAACGCGCCGACCTGAAGCACGGCTTGGATCGCCGCCGAGGGTAGGAACCAGGGAAACCCGCTACCCGGAGCGGCAACGTCTATAGAGTTCGTTTCGACCAGATTCCTCGCGGCCCGAATGTCGCGATGCCTCGTGGGGGCCGGCCGGCTACCACCGCGCCGGTGGCCCGACCTCCGGTTGACGTCGGCGCTCGCCCCGCTGACGGAGCGCCGATGGGGGAGAGACGCAGTGGACAGCTACGACATCATCGTCGTCGGCAGCGGGCACAACGCCCTGGTTGCCGCCGCCTACCTGGCCAGGGCCGGGCGCGAAGTGCTGATCCTGGAACGCAACGACCGGCCCGGCGGCCTGGTGCGTACCGAAGAGATGACCTTGCCTGGTTACCTGCACGACGTCTACTCCGCGGTGCATCCGCTGTTGCACGCCGGCCCCGTCTGGGCCGACCTCGGCGAGGAGCTGACCGCGCGTGGCCTCAGCTACGTCAACCCGGACCCGCCCACCGGAGTGTCCTTTCCGGACGGCCGTACGGCCGTCCTGCACCGGTCGATGGATGCCATGGTGGCCGAGGCGGACCAGCTCTCGCCCGGCGACGGCGATGCCTTCGCCGCATGGATGTCGGCCTTCGCGCCGTACGCGGGCGATGTCTTCGGGCTCCTCTCGCGCGAGCTGAGCGAGCCGGGTGCCAGGGCCGCCATCGGTCGGCTGCTCCGGGGCGACGGCGCGGGGCTGACTCCGTTCGCGGTCGACCTCTTCGACACCGCGCAGACCACCGTGTCCCGGTTCTCCTCGCCGGTACTGCGGGCGATGCTCGCGTCTTGGGTGCTCCACATGGGGCGCACGCCGAATGAGCCGGGCAGCGGCATCTGGGTCACCCTGTTCACCCAGACCGCGATGCGGGCGGGCATGCCGTTTCCGGTCGGTGGCAGCGAGGCCCTGGTCACCGCCCTGACCCAGTTGGTCACTGAGCACGGCGGGCGGATCGTCACCGGCACGGAGGTGCATCGGATCCTGGTCGATCAGGGGCGGGCGACCGGTGTGGTCACCGCCGACGGGACCCGGATGGCCGCTCGCCAGGCGGTGCTCGCCTGCACCAACGCCGACCAGCTCTATCTCAAGCTGCTCGGCGGCGACGCGCCGGACACGCTGCGCGCACAGGCAGCCCGGTACCGGTACGGTCGCGGATGCGTGCAGATCCATCTCGCCCTACGGGAACCGCCGCGCTGGCCGGACCCTCGTTTCGCGACCATCGGTCAGCCGTTCCTGACCAGCGGCCTGGACGAGTGCGCGCTTGCCGTGGCGCAGGGCATGGCGGGTCTGCTGCCCGCCGACCCGACGTTCACCGTGGACTGCCCGACCGCGCTGGATCCCAGCCGCGCTCCGGCCGGTGCGGCGATCCTTCGTATCCAGCTGCTGGAGATGCCGATCCGCCCGCGTGGGGACGCGGCCGGGGTGATCGATGTGGGCGACGGTGGCTGGAGTGACGACCTGACCAATCGGCTCGTGGACCGGGTGATCACCATGGTCGGCCGGCACATCCCCAACATCCCCGATGCGATCGCCGCGCACGCCGTCACCACACCGGACGACCTGGCGCGCTACAACCCGAACTGCGGTCCGGGTGATCCGTACGGTGGTGCGCACGACCTGGCGCAGAGCTACCTGCTGCGTCCGCTGCCCGGCCAGCCTGGCCACCGGACGCCCATCGACGGCCTGTACCAGCTCGGTGCCGGCACCTGGCCGGGGGCCGGCGTCAGCGGCGGCTCCGGGTTCATCGTCGCCCGGCAACTGCTCGGCGCGTGATCCATCTTGTCAGCTTCGTTGTTTCCGCGGTTCGCGCGATCCTCGTCGCTCTGCGCGGGGCGTTCAGCCGGACTGCAACGCCAGGTCGTCGGCGCTGCGCGGCCGGTCTCCGCCCGGTTGCTCGGGCACCGCTGTCGGCTGTACCGGCATCCGGGCGAAGCGGGTCCACTCGGCGATCACCCGCACGGCGGCGCGCCACGGGGCCCGGTCCGCGGGCTCGGCGGGCGCGGTCACCAGGACGCCCCAGTGCCGCAGCCGCTCCAGGTTCTCCACGAACGCGGGGTGCCGGGCGAGCGCCGGGTCCGGGACGGGCACGGCGACGACCGGCAGGCCGATGGAGGTGGCCTCGTTGAGCAGCCGCAGGGCGAGGTTGTCGTTGAAGCCGTACGCCCACCTGTTGACCAGGTCGAAACCGGCCGGGGCGACCGCGTAGGCCTCGGCCGGCGGCAGTTCGGTGACCTGCTCGTCCGTGTGGACGGGGTGGTGGGTGAGGTCAGCTGCGGCGTCCGGGTCGATCACGTCGAACGCGTCCGGGGTGGCGACGAGGTGGACCTCCCAGCCCAGCTGCTGGCAGGCGGTGATGAAGGATCTGAGTTGGGCGGCCGGTTCGGCGGCGCCGACGACGAGGTGCAGGACAGGCGGTCGTGACGTGGCGGGCATGGCGCTCCAATCGGCATGACGTGCACCGCGGATGTCCGTGTGGGTCCCGCAGCCGAGGGTAGCGAGCCGGGCGCGGACGCGAGCCGGAATCCAGTTATCCGGCTGGATCGGTTCGCGCCCGCGCCTGATCGGTTGGTCAGTGGGGCAGATGCGGCCGCCGGCACCGGTCGAACGCCGACAGCTGGTCGGTCCCCGCGCCGACCATGTCGTCCGCTGCCCGGTCAGCTACGGCTCGGCGACGGCGAACACCACCACGTTGTCCCGGTAGTGGCGCGTCCGCCGGTCGAAGTCGCCGCCGCAGGTCACCAGCCGCAGCTCGGGGCCGGGCGTCGGGCCGTACACGGCGGCGGTGGGGAAGCGGTCCTTGGGCGCCCGCACCGTGCCGGTGACCCGGAACGACACCACCCGGTCGCCGCGCCACACCTGCACCCGGTCGCCCCGTCGCAGCTCGCCCAGCCGGGCGAAGACGGCCGGTCCGGTGCGGGAGTCCAGGTGTCCGGCGATCACGGCCGGACCGGGGTCGCCGGGGGCCGGCCCGGCGCCGTACCAGCCGGCCCGGGCGAAGTCGACCGGCGGGGCCAGGGCGCCGGCCGCGTCCACACCCAGTACCTCCAGCGGCGAGTCGACCGCGATGCGCGGCACGCGTACCCGGGTCGGGGCCGGCAGCCGCGCGGGCCGCGGGGCCGCCCGGGGGCAGTCGGTGGTGCAGCCCGGTCGCCAGTCCACGGCCGGCGGCGGCGAGGTGGTGGTGGCCAGCCCGACCCCCGTCCCCGCCACCAGGCAGAGCGCCGCCCCGGCCGCGACGAGCGCGGTGGCCGGCGCCCCGCGGTCGCGGTGCCGCCGGATCGTGGCGCCGGGCCGGCCGGTCACCAGACGCCGCGCCGCCGGCGGCCCACGAACACCAGGCCCGCGGTCAGCGCGGCCACCGCGAGGCCGCCGGCGACCAGCGGGTACGCGGGCGGCCCGGTGCTGCCGCCGGCGCCGGCGTCGACGCCGCCCGTCGGGACGACGACGACCCCGCCCGCGGCGTCCTGCCGCAGCTCGGTGGTGAGCCCGCCCTGCTTCGCGTCCAGCACGAGCAGCGAGTAGACGGCCCCGCCGGTCAGCGTGACCTGTACGTCGGTCGTCGGGCCGCCGGCACTGCTCAGGCGCAACCGCAGGCGCCCCGGCTCGACCTGCTGGTAGTCCGTCGTGGTGGCGAACCGGACGCCGGTGGCGATGGGCGGGCCGTCGGCCGCCGCGACGTCGAGCACCGGGGCGCGCACCGACGCCTGCACGACGCGGACCTTGGCGTGGCCCGGCTCCGGTGCGCTCAGGTCGTCGTCGAGCACCCGCAGCCCGAGGTCCGCGTGCCGGCCGACCCCGGCGACCGTGTACGCCGCGCCGCCGCTCACCGCCACCTCGGTGGTCAGCACCGGAGGCTCGTCGGCGGGGGCGCCGGCCTCGCGCATGGCGACCGCGTAGCGGCCGGCGGGCAACGGCAGGTAGGTGGAGACAACCCCGTAGCCGACGCCAGGGAAGACCTGGGGCTTCTCCTGACCGGAAGCGGCCAGGTAGACGTCGACGGCGGGGGTGTCGGGGGAGAGGTGCGCCAGCCGGACGTAGCCGACCGGGGCGGCCTGCGCCGGGCCGGCGACGACGGCGACACCGCCGGCTGCGAGCAGGAGCGCGGCGGCGGTGACGAGCGGCCGGCGGGACGCGGTGCGGAGCGGTTGCATGTGGCCTCCGGGGCGCGGGGACGGGTGCCCGTCACCAGAGTCCCGTGAACGGGACTCCGGCGCAACCCTCGACACGCCGTCCACTCCGGACCGCCGCGGCCGGCGCTCCGCGGTGCGGGTCAGCGGGTGGCGGCGGCGAGGGCCGAGCGCACGCTGTCCGCGTCGGCCGGGGACTCCCGTTCCCAGTCCTGCGGGTCGGCCGAGTAGACGACCCCGTACGCCGGGGTGTCCGGCTGGTAGCGCCAGCTGTCGGCGAGCGTCCCGGCGTCGACCGTGTCGTACCCGAGCCGGTCGAGGAAGGCGGCGGCCTCGGCCTTCGCGCCCGGGTCGTCGCCGGCGACCGGCAGCGCGCTGCGGTCCGCGCTGCCGGCCGGGCGGGCCAGGGCGAGGAGGTGCTTGAAGAAGATGTTGTTGAACGCCTTGACCACCCGGGACCGGGGCAGGTGCCGCTGGAGCAGCTCGCTGCTGGTGGTCGGGCCGGCGTCCAACTCGGGGAAGCGGCCGTCCCGCTCGGGGTAGTAGTTGTTCGTGTCGATCACGAGCTTGCCGGCGAGGGGGTCGACGGGCACGTCCCGGTACGCCTTGAGCGGGATCGTCACCACCACCAGGTCGCCGTCCGCGGCCGCCTCCGGTGGGGTCGCGGCGCGGGCCCGGGGGCCGAGCTCGCCGACCAGGTCGGCGAGCGTGGCCGGCCCCCGGCGGTTGCTGAGGACGACGTCGTAGCCGGCGGCCACCGCCAGCCGGGCGACCGTGCTCCCGATGTGCCCACTGCCGATCAGCCCCACCGTCGCCACCCCGACCCCCGTCCGACCGTCGTGCCGCGCGCCCCGGCCCCGTCTGCCCAACGTACTGCCGTGCGCCCCGCACGTTGCCGAGTTCCGCGCGTCCGGGCCGGGGACGGCGCGGCGTGCCGGCCGGCGGTCCGGACCGGCCGTGCGGGGTCAGGTGGTCGCGGGAAGGACCTTCTCGATCGCCGCGCGCAACTCCGGCGAACCGGGCTCGACGGTCGGCGCGAACCGCGCCGCGACCGTGCCGTCCGGCGCCACCAGGAACTTCTCGAAGTTCCACCGCACGTCACCGGTGTGGCCGTCGGCGTCCGGGGTGTCGACCAGGGCCGCGTAGAGCGGGTGCCGGTGCGGGCCGTTCACGTCCACCTTCTCGGTGAGCGGGAACGTGACGCCGTAGTTCACCTGGCAGAAGTCGCTGATCTCCGCGGCGCTGCCGGGTTCCTGGCCGGCGAACTGGTTGCAGGGCACGCCGAGCAGCACGAGGCCCCGGTCGGCGTACTCGTCCTGCAGGGCCTGGAGGCCGGCGTACTGCGGGGTGAGGCCGCAGCGGGACGCGACGTTGACCACCAGCAGGGCGCGACCCCGGTACCGGGCGAGGTCGGCGGGCCCGCCGGTGAGGGCGTCGATCGGGGTGTCGAAGACCGTCATGGAGGCGAGGCTACGCGGATCGGAGCCGCCGCTGCCGGCGGGCGTACCCCTCGCCGTGGCCGGCGTCGAACCGGCCATCCGGCCGGGCTTTGCTCCTCATGAAATCGATACATGGACATCTTGACGAACTGGTGACGCCGTGAGTAGCGTCTCAGCAATCATTTTGGAAAGTTTCCTAACTGTTTGGGGAGACGCCACATGAAGAGATCGTTCCGCCGGGCCCTCTGGGTCGGCGCCGTGGTCGCACTCACGGCCACGACGGTCCCGATGGCCTCGGCGTTCGGGGCCGGCAGTGTCACCGCCACGTTCGCCAAGGTGCAGGACTGGGGGACCGGTCACGAGACGCGGGTGACGGTCATCAACGGCTCGGACGCGTCGGTGAGCACCTGGCGCATCGAGTTCGACCTGCCCGCGGGCACCAGCATCAGCAGCTCCTGGGACGCCGACGTCACCCGCACCGGCAACCACTACGTGGCGGTCAAGAAGAGCTGGGCCGGCCCGCTCGCCCCGGGTGCCACCTTCAGCTGGGGCTACAACGGCACCGGCGCCTACAAGGCCCCGCTGAACTGCACCATCAACGGCGCCCCCTGCGGCGGTGGCGGCGGCACCCCGCCCCCGACCACCACCGCGCCGCCGACCACCGCCCCGCCGACCACGGCGCCGCCCACCACCCCGCCACCGACGACGCCGCCGCCCACCACGCCGCCGCCGAGCGGGGACCGCAAGATCGTCGGCTACTTCGCGCAGTGGGGCGTCTACGCCCGCAACTACCACGTCAAGAACATCCACACCAGCGGCTCGGCCGCGAAGCTGACGCACATCCTGTACGCCTTCGGCAACACCACCGGGGGCCGCTGCACCATCGGGGACAGCTACGCCGACTACGAGAAGGCGTACACCGCGGCGGACAGCGTGGACGGCGTCGCCGACACCTGGGACCAGCCGCTGCGCGGCAGCTTCAACCAGCTGCGCAAGCTCAAGCGGATGTACCCGCACCTCAAGGTGATCTGGTCGTTCGGCGGCTGGACCTGGTCCGGCGGCTTCACCCAGGCGGCGCAGAACCCGGCCGCGTTCGCCGAGAGCTGCCACAACCTGGTCGAGGACCCGCGCTGGTCGGACGTGTTCGACGGCATCGACGTCGACTGGGAGTACCCGAACGCCTGCGGCCTCACCTGCGACTCCAGCGGACCGGCCGCGTTCAAGAACGTGGTGAGCGCGCTGCGCTCGCGGTTCGGCTCGTCGGCCCTGGTCACCTCGGCGATCACCGCGGACGGCAGCAACGGCGGCAAGATCGACGCCGCCGACTACGCCGGCGCGACGCCGTACCTCAACTGGATCATGCCGATGACGTACGACTACTTCGGCGCCTTCAACGCGCAGGGCCCGACCGCCCCGCACTCCCCGCTGTACTCGTACCCGGGCATCCCCCAGCAGGGCTTCTGGTCCGACGCGGCGATCCAGAAGCTCAAGAGCAAGGGCATCCCGGCCAACAAGCTGCTGCTCGGCGTCGGCTTCTACGGCCGCGGCTGGACCGGGGTGACCCAGACCGCGCCGGGCGGCACCGCCACCGGCCCGGCCCCGGGCACCTACGAGCAGGGCATCGAGGACTACAAGGTCCTCAAGAACACCTGCCCGGCCACCGGCACCGTCGGCGGCACGGCATACGCCAAGTGCGGCAGCAACTGGTGGAGCTACGACACCCCCTCCACCATCGGCGGCAAGATGACGTACGCGAAGAACCAGGGCCTCGGTGGCGCGTTCTTCTGGGAGCTCTCCGGTGACACCAGCAACGGTGAGCTGATCGGCGCCATCAAGGGCGGTCTCGGCTAGTCCGCAGGCCGACGCATCACCCACACGGCGGGGAGGGACCGCGCACCGGTCCCTCCCCGCCCGCGTGTGCCGACGGGCCGTCGGCCGGCTCGATGTGACAGACTCGCCGCTCGACGGGGGTTGACTGTCCACGGGCGTTTCGGAGGTGGCATGCGTACGGCGTACCGGAGGCTGGCGGTCGGCGCCCTCGTCGTGGCCCTGCCGCCCGCCCTGACGGGGTGCGGGATCGGCGGCGACGACCAGCCGGCGGAGCGCCCCGGACGGGCGCCCGTCGAGGAGGCCTCGGCGAAGGCCCGGGAGCGGGTCCAGGCGTACCTGGACGCCATGACGGCCAAGGACGTGGCCGCCGGGCGCAGCCAGCTCTGCGCGGCGATGCACGAGGCGTTCGACGCCGCCGCCACCGGGCCGAACGGTGACTTCGCCGACCACTTCGAGGTGCCCCAGGCGCAGATCACCGATATCCGCCCGGGCCCGCAGGGCCTCCAGGTGAGCACGGCGGTGTCGGTGACCTCGGGGCGGCAGAAGCTCACCCGCCCGCTGCTGTTCACGGTCACCCGCGACGGGGCCGACTGGTGCATCGCGGGCGAGGCCCCCGGCGGCAACCCGCCCAGCCCCGCCGCCAGCCCCTGACCGGAACCGGTGAGGGATCTCTCACCTGCCGGAACGGCGCCCCTCGCCGCCCGGCCGCCCGGCCCGTCGCCGTACGCTTTCTGGCATGCGCCATGAGTGGCATCAGCTGAGCCATCCGGCCGTCGGCAGCCCCGTGCTCCAGACCAGCCGGCCGACCGTCGACTCCGCCGAGGACGCGGCCCTCGGCCTGGACCTCTGGCGCGACCTGCCCCGCGCGCAGACCCCGCCCTGGCCGGACCCGGCCCAGGTCGCCGAGGTCTGCAAGGTGCTGGAGAACGTGCCGTCGGTCGTGGCGCCCTACGAGGTCGACCAGCTACGGCAGAAGCTCGCGCTGGTCTGCGAGGGCAAGGCGTTCCTGCTCCAGGGCGGCGACTGCGCCGAGACCTTCGCCGACAACACCGAGAGCCACCTGCTGGCCAACGCCCGCACGCTGCTCCAGATGGCGATCGTGCTGACCTACGGCGCCTCCCTGCCGGTGGTCAAGGTCGCCCGGGTCGCCGGCCAGTACACGAAGCCCCGGTCCCTGCCGACCGACGCGCGCGGCCTGCCGGCCTACCGCGGAGACATGATCAATTCTCTGGAGGCGACACCGGAGGCGCGGATCGCCGACCCGCAGCGCATGATCCGGGCGTACGCCAACTCCGCCGCCGCGATGAACATGCTCCGCGCGTACCTGGCCGGCGGCCTGGCCGACCTGCACGCCGTGCACGACTGGAACAAGGGGTTCGTGCGCAACTCGCCCGCCGGCGAGCGGTACGAGGCGATCGCCCGGGAGATCGACCGGGCCCTCGCCTTCATCCGGGCCTGCGGGATGACCGACGACGAGGCGCTGCGGACCGTCACCCTCTACTGCTCCCACGAGGCGCTCGCCCTCGAGTACGACCGGGCGCTCACCCGGGTCTCCGACCAGCGTCCGTACGGCCTGTCCGGGCACTTCCTGTGGATCGGGGAGCGCACCCGGCAGCTCGACGGCGCGCACATCGACTTCATCTCCCGGATCGCCAACCCGATCGGCGTGAAGCTCGGCCCGACCACCACGCCCGACGAGGCCATCGAGCTGTGCGAGAAGCTCAACCCGGACAACGTCCCCGGCCGGCTCACCCTGATCAGCCGGATGGGCAACCACCGGGTCCGCGACGTCCTGCCGCCGATCGTCGCCAAGGTCACCGCGGCGGGGGCCAAGGTCGTCTGGCAGTGCGACCCGATGCACGGCAACACCCACGAGTCGTCCAACGGCTACAAGACGCGCCACTTCGACCGCATCGTCGACGAGGTGCTCGGCTACTTCGAGGTCCACCGGGGTCTGGACACCCACCCCGGCGGCCTGCACGTCGAACTGACCGGCGAGGACGTCACCGAGTGCCTCGGCGGCGCCCAGGGCATCGAGGACCTCGACCTGCCCGACCGGTACGAGACCGCCTGCGACCCGCGACTGAACACCCAGCAGTCGCTGGAGCTGGCCTTCCTGGTTGCGGAGATGCTCCGTGGCTGACCCGAGGAGTGAGCTTGCGAGCCCCGCAGCCGGCAGCCGAAAGGATGACCGTGGCTGACCTCATCGATCTTCGTTCGGACACGGTGACCCGGCCGACCGCCGGGATGCGGGAGGCCATGGCCACCGCCGACGTCGGCGACGACGTCTACGGCGAGGACCCGACGGTCAACGCCCTCGAGGCCGAGGTCGCCGCGCTCTTCGGCCACGAGGCGGCGCTGTTCTGCCCGACCGGGTCGATGGCCAACCAGATCGCCTTGCAACTGCTCGTGCCGCCCGGCAACGAGCTGCTCTGTGACGCCGACGCGCACGTGGTGACGTACGAGATCGGCGCCGCCGCGGCGTACGGCGGCATCTCGTCGCGGACGTGGCCGGCGGTCGGCGCGGACGTCGACCCCGACGCTGTCGCCGCCATGATCCGGCCCGACGGCTACTGGGCGGTGCCCACCCGGGCCATCGCCGTCGAGCAGACCCACAACCGCGGCGGGGGCGGCGTGATCCCGCTGGACACGCTGCGCGAGCTGCGGCGGGTCGCCGACGACGCGCAGGTCGCGCTGCACTGCGACGGCGCCCGCATCTGGCACGCGCACGTCGCCGACGGCGTACCGCTGGCGACCTACGGCGGGCTGTTCGACACCCTGTCGGTCTGCCTGTCCAAGGGCCTCGGCGCGCCGGTCGGGTCGCTGGTGGTGGGCGGCGCCGACCGGATCGAGCGGGCCCGGTTCGTCCGCAAGCGGATGGGCGGCGGCATGCGGCAGGCGGGCGTCCTCGCCGCGGCCGGCCGGTACGCCCTCGCGCACCACGTCGAGCGGCTCGCCGAGGACCACGCGAAGGCGGCCCGGCTCGCCGAGGCGGTCGCGCCGTTCGGGGTGCTGGCCGGCCCGGTCCGGACGAACCTCGTCCCGCTGGACCTGACCAAGCATCCACTGGACGCGAAGGCCCTGGCCGCCGCGGCCCGGGCCGAGGGCGTGCTGGTCTCGGTGCTCGGCCCCCGCACGGCCCGCCTGGTGACCCACATGGACGTCGACGACAGCGCCATCGACCGCGCCGTGGAGGCCGTCACCCGGATCCTGCGCGCCTGACCCATTCGAGCGCGCCGGTGCGGACGGGCCGGGTTCAGGGGCGGAGGCGCTTGAGGGTGGCGACGTCGGCGGCGTGGCCGACGTGCTTCTCCGTCGGGGTCTCCACCACCACGGGCACGCCGGCGGTGGCCGGGTGGCGCATCAGCTCGGCGAACGCGGGCTCGCCGATGGTGCCCTTGCCGATGTTCTCGTGCCGGTCCCGGGTGGAGCCGCACAGGTCCTTCGAGTCGTTCGCGTGCACCAGCCGCAGCCGCTCCGCCCCGACCGTGGCGACCAGGACGTCCAGCGTCGCCGTCATGCCGCCCTCGGCGGCCAGGTCGTGCCCCGCCGCCCACGCGTGGCAGGTGTCGAAGCAGACGCCCAGCATCGGGTGCCCGTCCACCGCGTCGAGGTAGGGGCCGAGCTGCTCCACCCGCGAGGCGAGCGACCGCCCGCCGCCCGCACTCGGCTCGACCAGCAACATCGGCCCGCCGGCGTCGCCCGCCGCGTCCAGCAGCGGGAACAGCGCCTCGCGGACCTGCCGCATCGCCGCCTCGGCGTGGCCCGCGTCCACCGCGCTGCCGGCGTGGAAGACCACCCCGCGCGCCCCGATCGCCGTCCCCCGGCGCAGCGCGTGCGCCAGCGTCGCCGCCGACCGCTCGACCGTCGCCGCCGTGGGAGAGCCCAGGTTGACCAGCAGCGACGCGTGGATGAAGACGGGAACGCCGCGCTCCGCGCAACCCTCCCGGAACAGGGCGTCCTGGACCGGGTCACCCGGTGGCAGCGCCCAGCCCCGCGAGTTGGAGACGTACACCTGCACGACCTCCGAGCCCGCCGCGTCGACGTACGGCAGGGCCGCCTTCGCCAGGCCACCCGAGGTCGGCGTGTGCGTGCCGACCGGCCGGTGCTGCGCCGGGCCGCGGTCGGCGTCGGTCACCGGCGCGGTCATCGTCACAGACACCCGAGGGTGACCGGGGTGCCCGGAGGCACCTGCGAATTCTCGTTCGGGCTCTGGAACCGGGCGATGCCGTTCGGGTTGAACTGCACCGTCACCGGGAAGCCCTGGCTCTGCAGCACCTGCTGCGCCTGCGCGCACGGCAGGTCGAGCACCCGGGGGACGACGACGAGCGGCGGCCCCTGGCTGACCTCCAGCCGGACCTGGGCGCCCTTCTCCACACCGGTGCCGTCGGCCGGGCTCTGCCCGACGACCTCGTCCTTGGGCTTGTCGGACTCCTTCACCGTCGGCGGCTCGACGAGCACCAGCCCCAGCCGGGCCAGGATCCCCCGGGCCTCGTTCAGGTTCTTGCCGACCAGGTTCGGTACCGAGATCGGCGCCTTTCCCTTGCTGAGGATCACGGTGACCTTGTCGCCCGGCTTGGCCTCGGTGCCCGCCTTCGGGTCGGTCGCCATCACCACGCCGGCCGGGAGGCTGTCGTCGTAGCGGGCGGCACCCTTGACCACCTTGAGCTGCGCGTCGGCCAGGTCGGTCGCGGCCAGCTCGAACTCCTTGCCGACCACGTCCGGCACGGGGAACCGCTCCGGGCCCAGCGACAGGGTGAGCGTGATCGTGCCGCCCTTCTTGATCCGGGTGGACGACACCGGGTCCTGCTGGAGGACGGCGTCCTTCGGCGCCTGCTCGTCATGGCGGGGATCGGCGTACCTGAGGACGAAGCCGGCCCGGTCCGCCTGCGCCTCCGCCTCGGCCTTGCTGAGGCTCACCAGCTGTGGCGCCACCGTGTAGCGGCCGACACCGACCCACCAGCCGCCCACCGCGGCGATCAGGCCGAGCACCACGACGACGGCGGCGGCGGCCAGCCGGCCCCGCGGGTGCCCCAGCAGCCCGGTCCGCAGCGCGGCCAGCCGGGACCAGAGGTCGCCCCCCGCCGGCGCCGCCCGCCGCCGGCCCGCCCGGGAACCGCCCTCCGGGAGCCGGGCCCAGGCGGGCCGCTCGACCGGCTGGACGGCCGCGACCATCATGGTGGGCTGGGCCACCGCCGGCTCGTCCGCCACGCGGCGCAGCACCGCCGTACGCGTGTTGGGGTTGCCCAGTTCCTCCCGGGCCATCTGCACCTCGGACAGCAGCGCCCCGGCGTCGGTCGGACGGGCACCCGGATCGCGCCGGGTGGCCCTGGCGACCAGGTCGTCGAGCGCCTTCGGCAGCGCCGGCACCAGGGTCGAGGGCGCCGGCACGTCCCGGTCCACGTGCTGCCAGGCCACCTCGACCGGCCGGTCCCCGTCGTACGGCACCCGGCCGGTCAGCATCTCGAACAGCACGATGCCGGCCGAGTAGACGTCCGTGCGCGGGTCGGCGTGGCCGTCGGTGACCAGCTCCGGCGCGACGTACGCGACGGTGGCCATGAGCTGGCTGCCCTGCTCCTCGTGGGCGCTCGCCTCGACCGCCCGGGCGAGCCCGAAGTCGGCGACCTTCACCACGCTGTCCACCAGGTTGGCCACGCCGCCGGTCGGGGCCTCGGCGACCAGCACGTTCTCCGGCTTGACGTCGCGGTGGACCAGGCCGGCCCGGTGCGCCGCGGCGATCGCGGCGAGCATCTGCTCGGTGATGGCGAGCGCCTCGTCCGGGTTGAGCCGGCGCCGCTCGGCGAGCACGTCGCGCAGGGTACGGCCCCGCACGTACTCCATCACCAGGTACGGCCGGCCGCCGTGGGTGCCCTGGTCGTAGACCGCGACGACGTTGGGATGGGTGAGCCGGGCGATCGTCTTCGCCTCGTCGGTGAAGCGCTCGACGAAGCCCCGGCCCTCCGGACCCTGCGCCGAGTGAATGATCTTGACCGCCACGGTGCGCTCGAGGCGCTCGTCGGTGGCGGTGTACACGGTCGCCATGCCACCACGGGCCACGCGACCGCGGATGCGGTAGCGCCCGTCGACCAGCGAGCCCAGCAACGTGTCGGCGACCTGTGTGTCCATCGGCAGGGAGTCTATGTGTCCAGGGGGTGAAGGTTGAACTGGATGCTACAGCGGACGGGCAACCGGCCGGGCCGGCTGTGGCGGCGCCACGTGTCGCCGCAGGTCGAACGGGCTGTGCCGGCGGCCGATCGCGGTCGTCACGGGGTGCCGCCACCCGTCCGGCGGGAGGGACGTGGCAGGGTGGTCGGGTGACCGACTCCGTACCCGCCGCGAACCGTGCCGCCGAACCGGCCGCCTGGCTGACCCTCCCGGACGTCGCCGAGCGCCTCGACGTGCCGATCAGCAAGGTGCACCAGATGATCCGGGACCGGGAGCTGATCGCGGTACGCCGGGACGGCGTCCGCCGGGTGCCGGAGGAACTGGTGGCCAGCCAGGGCGCCCTCAAGCACCTGCCCGGGGTGCTCAACCTGCTGGCCGACGCCGGCTACGACGACGAGGAGAGCCTGCGCTGGCTGTACCAGCCGGACGACACGCTGCCCGGCGGCACCGCGGCCGCGGCCCTCGCCGGCGACCAGGCCCGCGAGATCAAGCGCCGAGCCCAGGCCCTGGGCTTCTGACCCCGTCCGCGCCGCGGCGCGGACGGGGGCGGCGGGGTCAGGCAGGGCGGCGCGTGGCGGCGATGGCCAGGTCGACCAGGGCCTGGTGGGCCTCGGTGTCCAGGTCGACGGTGGCCAGCGCGGCGAGCGCGGCGTCGGTGAGCGCCCGGATCCGCTGCTCGGTACGGGCCAGCGCGCCGCTCGCCTCGATCAGGTCCCGCAGCCGGGTCACGCCCGTCTCGTCGAGCGCCGGATCGCCGAGACCGCCGAGCAACACCTCCCGCCCGGCCTCGTCGGTCGCCTCGAGAGCCGCCGCGACGAGGTAGGTGCGCTTCCCCTCGCGCAGGTCGTCACCGGCCGGCTTGCCGGTCTGCGCCGGGTCGCCGAAGACCCCCAGCACGTCGTCGCGGAGCTGGAACGCCTCGCCCAGCGGCAGCCCGTACGCCGAGTACGCCGACCGCACGTCCGGCGAGGCGTCCGCCAGGGCGGCACCGAGCAGCAGCGGGCGCTCGACCGTGTACTTCGCCGACTTGTAGCGGGCCACCTTCCCGGCCCGTTCCAGCGAGGTGTCCCCGGTGGCCTGGGTCAGCACGTCCAGGTACTGCCCGACGGTGACCTCGGTGCGCATCTCGTCGAAGACCGGCCGTGCCCGGGCCACCGTGCGCGGATCGAGCCCGGCCGAGTGCAGCAGCTCGTCCGACCAGACCAGGCAGAGGTCGCCGAGCAGGATCGCCGCGGCGTCGCCGAACCCGTCCGCGTCCCCGCCCCAGCCGGCCGCCCGGTGCCGGGCGGCGAACCGGCGGTGCACGGCCGGCTCGCCCCGGCGGGTGTCGGAGCGGTCCATCAGGTCGTCGTGGATCAGTGCGCTGGCCTGGACGAACTCCAGCGCGGCGAGGGCCGTCACGACCTGGTCGGTGTCCACCCCGCCGGCGCCCCGGAACCCCCAGTACGCGAACGCGGGCCGCAGCCGCTTGCCGCCGCCGAGGACGAACGCCTCGATCGCCTCGGCGACCGGGACCAGAGCGTCGTCGACGCCGGTCATCCAGGTGCGCTGGGCGGCCAGGAACTCGGTCAGCGCCTTGTCGACGCGCTGACGCAGCCCGGCGCGGTCGACCGGGGAGACGGGAGCAGCGTGAGTCACGCCCCGACGCTAGCCGGTCGCGCCGCCCACGACGTACCGGCGGGTGGGCGCGGCGCGCCGTCGCCCGTCGGCCGGGTGGGCGCGGCGCGCCGTCGCCCGTCCGCCGGGTGGGAAGACCGTGGGTCGACCGGCCGTGCACCGCTACAGTCGTGAGGTGGCGCTCGGTCTCCCCTCGGTCCTCCCCAATCCCCAGCCTGCGATCGGGGAGCTGATCCGCGACCACCAGCCGACGTTCTCCTTCGAGTTCATGCCACCCAAGACCGAGCAGGGCGAGCGGCTGCTCTGGCAGGCCATCCGGGAGCTGGAGTCGCTGCGCCCGTCGTTCGTCTCGATCACCTACGGCGCCGGCGGGTCGACGCGCGACACGACGGTCGCGGTCACCGAACGGATCGCCACCGAGACCACCCTGCTGCCGATGGCGCACCTGACCGCGGTCAACCACTCGGTCGCCGAGCTGCGCCACGTGATCGGGCGGCTCGCCGGCGCGGGCGTGCGCAACGTGCTCGCGGTGCGCGGCGACCCGCCGGGCGACCCCACCGGCGAGTGGGTCCCGCACCCCGAGGGCGTGCGCTACGCGGAGGACCTGGTGCGGCTGGTCCGGGACTCCGGCGACTTCAGCGTGGGCGTCGCCGCCTTCCCGTACAAGCACCCCCGCTCGCCCGACGTCGCCACCGACACGGAGTACTTCGTCCGGAAGTGCCGGGCCGGCGCCGAGTTCGCGATCACCCAGATGTTCTTCGACGCGGAGGACTACCTGCGGCTGCGGGACCGGGTGGCCGCGGCGGGCTGCGACACCCCGATCCTGCCCGGTGTGATGCCGGTGACGCAGTTCAGCACCATCGAGCGGTCGGTGCAGCTCTCCGGCGCGCCCTTCCCGCCGGCCCTGGCCGCGCGCTTCGAGAGGGTCGCCGACGATCCGGAGGCGGTCCGCCGGCTCGGCATCGAGCAGGCCAGCGAGATGTGCGGGCGGCTGCTCGACGAGGGCGTGCCGGGGATCCACTTCATCACCTTCAACCGGTCGACGGCCACCCGGGAGATCTGGCAGAACCTGCAAGCCGGCGCCCGGGTGTGACCTTCGTGCCGCGACACCTCCCGCCAGGTGCGACGGTTGATCCGTGGTGGGCACACAGCTGAACTGGGACCAGTACGCGACGGCCTGGGCACGCCTGCACGGGGGCTTCGACCCCCGCGCCGCCGCCCCGGTCGTCCGCGCCTGGCTGCGCTTCGCGTACCACGTGGGCTTCGTGCTGGGCCGGCTGCGGGTCTCCCCGACCGCCGTCACAGTGGTCGGGGTGCTGCTCTGCTTCTGCGTGCCGCTGCTCGCCGTACGGCCCCAGGACGGGCCGTTCCTCGGTGCGCTGTTCGTGCTGCTCGCCTCGGTGGCGGACAGCGTCGACGGGGCGGTCGCGGTCGCGACGAACCGCACCACCCGGCTCGGGTACGTCTACGACTCGGTGGCCGACCGGCTCGGCGAGGCGGCCTGGCTGGTCGCGTTCTGGCTGATCGGCGCCCCCGGCGCGCTGGTGGCCGCCGGCGGCGGGCTCTCCTGGCTGCACGAGTACGTCCGGGCACGGGCGGTCTCCGCCGGCATGCGGGAGATCGGCGCGGTGACCGTGGGGGAGCGCCCGACCCGCGTCTCGGTGGCCCTGGTGGGCCTGCTGCTGGCCGGCCTGACCGGGCTGATCGACCCCGACCTGGCCGCCGGCACCATCACCATGGCGACGGCCGTGTGGGTGCTGCTGGCCGGTTTCGGCCTGGGGCAGCTGCTGGCGGCCGTCCGCCGTACCTTGCTCGAAGCCGGCTGACGTTCCCGGGGAGAGGACGTTAAGAAGGGGCCCTTCCTCTACCCCAGGCGTTAAGGAGGGGCCCTTCCTTACCAGGCCGGGCCGATTTGCTCGGCGACGATCTGGGCGGAGAGGGTGACCATCGGCAGGCCGCCGCCCGGGTGGCTGGAGCCGCCGACCAGCCACAGCCCGCGGGCCGGCCCGCGGTTGGCCGGGCGGAGCAGGCCGCCGGCGGTGCCGTAGATCGCCCCACCGGGCGCGCCGGTGGCGCTGGCCAGGTCCGCCGGGGTGCGGATCTCCCGGAACACCAGCCGGTCCCGCACGTCCACGCCCCGGGCGGCCAGCACGTCGAGGACGTGGTCCGCGTACGCCTCGGCGAGGCCGGGCCGCCGCCAGTCCACCGCACCGGCGGCGGTGCCGTGCCGGGGGGCGTTGACCAGCACGAACCACGCCTCGTGCCCGGCCGGGCGGACCATCTCGTCGTCCGCCACGGTGACGAAGACCGTCGGGTCGAGCGCGGGGCGGGCCCGGACACCCCGCCCCGGTGCCCCGAAGACCGCGTCGAACTCGGCGTCGTAGTCGTCGGGGAAGAAGACCGTGTGGTGCGCCAGCCCGGAGTCGCCGCGTACGCCGAGCAGCAGCACGAAGCCGGCGAGGCTGCGGTCGGTCAGACCGGCCAGCCGGCGCGGCGAGGGCAGCAGGTCCCGGTAGACGGTGAGCGCGTCGACGTTGGCCACCACCACGTCGGCGGGGACCGGGGCGGCCCGGCCGGCGAGGCGTACGCCGTGCACCCGCCCGCCGGCCGCGTCGATCCGGGTGACCCGGGCGCCGGTCTGCACGACGACGCCGAGGTCCAGGCAGCGGGTCAGCAGCGCGTCGGCCAGGGTGCCCAGCCCGCCGCGCAGGTACCAGCCGCCGAAGGCCAGTTCGGCGTACGGCACGGCGACCAGCGCGGCCGGCGCCCGGCGGGGGTCGGCGCCGGTGTAGGTGGCGTACCGGTCGAGCAGCATCCGCAGCCGGGGGTCGGACAGGTGCGTGCGGCCCAGGCCGCGCAGGGTGCGGCCCGGCGCGATCGCGGCCAGGTCACCCAGCCGCCACGCCAGCGTCGCCAGGTCGCGGGGCGAGTCGACGCGGCGGCGCAGGATGTCCCGCTCCGAGGCCGTCCAGACCCGCTCGGCGCGCCGCCACAGGCGCTGCCAGTCCGTTGCCGCACGGTCGCCGAGGGCCGCGCCGATCCGGCTGGCGAATCCGGTCGGGTCGGCGCAGGAGTCCAGCGTCGGCCCGCCGTGCGGGAAGACGTGCCGCACGATCGGGTCCAGCGGGAGCAGGTCCAGGTACTCGTCGAGCTTCGCGCCGGTGTCCTCGAACAGGTCGTGGAGGACCTGCGGCAGGGTGAGCAGGCTGGGCCCGGTGTCGAAGTGGAACGGGCCGGCCGGGGTGTCGTGCACGTGTCGGCCGAGCTTGCCGCCGACCGTGTCGCCCTGCTCGAAGACGGTGACCTCGTGCCCGGTGGTGGCCAGCCGGGCGGCGGTCGCGAGGCCACCCACCCCGGCGCCGACGACCACGATCCGCGCCATGCCGCGCCCCCAGACCTAGACGACCGGACGGCCCCGCCAGGTCAGGCGCCGCCGCTTCCGCAGATGGTACGACCGCAGGGTCAGCCAACCGAGGACCGCGACCGACACGGGGTGTGCGAGCGCGTCGGGCCACCACCGGCCGCCGGTCGCCCGCGCGCTGAGCACCCGACCGGCGACCCCCAGCAGGTACGCCCCGGCGGCGCCGGCGGCCACCCCCGGCGCGCCGGCGGCCAGCGCGGCCACGGTGACCAGCGGGGGAGCGGTGTAGAGCAGGAGCAGCAGCGCGACCACCACGCCGGCGGCCAGCGGGTGCCCGAACGTGGCCCACAGCGACTTGGTGTAGCCGTCGCGCAGCTGCGGCCAGTCGTCGTACATCCGACAGGTGGCCAGCCGTGAGCCGTCGGCCAGGGCGATCCGCCCGCCGGCCCGTTTGACCGCGCGGGCGAGCTCGACGTCCTCCAGGATCCGGTCGGCCACCGCCGCGTGCCCGCCCGCGGCGGTGTAGCCGGCCCGGTCCACCAGCAGGAACTGCCCGCCGGCCGCCGCCAGGGACGGCCGCGCCGAGCGTTCCATCGCGCGCAGCGGCAGGAAGGTCAGCCACAGCCACTGCAGCAGCGGCTGGACCAGCCGGTCGGCCGCCGTCGCCACCACGATCCGGGGGTACGGCGACAGCAGCGTCACCCGCGCGGCGCGCAGTTCACCGACGGCCGCGGCCACCGCCTCAGGGGCGAGGACGACGTCGGCGTCGACGAACGCCAGCACGGTGGCGGCCGGGTCGGCGCGGGTGGCGAGTTGCCAGCAGGCGTGCGGCTTGCCCAGCCAGCCCGGCGGCGGGGCGGCGCCGTCGAGCAGGGTGACCCGCGGGTCGGTCCCGGCGACCGCGCGGACCACGTCGGCGGTGCCGTCGGTCGACCGGTCGTCGAGCACCACGATCCGCAGCCGCGGCACACCGCGCTGGGCCAGCAGCGCGCGCAGGCACGGGGTGACCCGGGCCGCCTCGTCGCGCAGCGGCAGCAGCACCGCCACCGTCTCGGTCACCTCCGCCGGCGCCGGGGCGGGGCGGCGCAGCCACCGGCCGGCGTTGACGGCGGTGTGCGCGGTCAACGCGGCCACTCCCGCCAGCAGCGCCAGCACGACGCTCACGCCGCCGCCCCGCCATGCCCGCTCCGGCCGGCGCTCCGCCCGCTCATGCCGGCGCGTCGACGCGGGGTCGGGGGTTCCGGTCGGCCGGACCGGGGCGGCGGCCCGCGCGGAGCAGTGTCACCGCCAGCGGGACGGCCGTCACCGCCATGCCGGCGGCGCCCCACAGCGCCGAGGCGGGCAGGCCGAGGAAGACGGCGTGGGCCAGCACGCTGGAGGCGTACGTCCACAGGTAGAGGGCGAGCATCGGGTCGTCGCGGCCGTCGGTGGCGGCGACGGCGGGCCCGGCCAGCGGACGCAGGGCGCCCATCAGCAGAACCGCGAAGAGCAGCCAACCCAGGTAGTTGCTGACCGGGATGCCGGGCAGGCCGGGCAGCGCGGGGGTGGCGTCCCGCCAGGACCAGTACCCCTCGGCGACCATCTGCGGGTCGAGGAAGAGGTCCCAGGTGGCCAGGCCGAGCGCCGCCAGCGCGATCCGCCGGGTGGTCCGCCCGATCCCGGCGCCGCCGGATCCGCCCGGCCCGCCGCCGGTGAGCCGTACCGCCGCGAGCCAGGCCGGCCAGGCCATCCAGGTCCAGGCGAGGGGGATGACCAGCGGCACACCGGCCAGCTTCGGGCCGAGCTGGCCGGAGTAGTCGTAGCTGCCGAACGGGAACCCGGTCGCCACACCGAGCGCCTCGATGGCGAAGCCGCCTCCGGTGGCCACCGCGACCAGCGCCGCCGCCGCCCGTGGGCCGCGGCTGAGCAGCGCGTGGCCGACCGAGAGCAGGTAGCCCAGCACCACCGTGGCGACGGTGAGCCCGGCTCGGGTCTGCCCGGCGGCCAGCGGGTAGCAGATCTGTGCCAGCACCAGCACCGCCAGCACCGCCCAGGCCGGGCGGGCGGCGCGGGTGGCCGGCACGGGACCGGTCATGCCGCGGCCGGCGCCGGGGAGGTGGGTGCGGCCAGCGGCAGGTCCCGGCCGAGCACCCCGAACGGGCGTTCGTCGCCGGGGAAGTGGAAGTCGCGCAGGATGTCGACGAAGCCGAAGCGCCGGTACAGCCGCCAGGCGCGGGACCGCTGCTCGTCGGCCTCCGGCGTGGACAGCAGGGTGGTCGTCCCCTCGGCCATGGTGAGCAGCGCGCGCAGCTGCCCCGCGCCGAGGCCGTGCCCCTGCGCGGGCGGCCGGACGTGCAGCTCCACCACCTCGAAGCAGTTGCCCAGCCAGCGCTGCCGGGCGGCCGGGTCCAGCGCGCGCCACACCTGGTCGTGCCACCACTGGCCGGCCGCGCCCAGGTAGCCGTAGCCGAAGCCGGCCAGGTGGCCTTCGGTGGTGAGGCTGGCGACGGCGCGGAATCCGGGCCGCCGGACGTGGGTGGCGATGTAGCCGCGGCGGGCGTCCAGCAGGTCGGTGCGGTACCCCATCGCCTCGCCGTAGACGGCCACCACGTCGTCCAGCCGCCGGACGAGATCCTCCGGTGTCCACCGCACCAGCCTCATGCCGTACCTTCTCCCGTTCCCGACCGCGGGGCTCGCCACCCCGGCTCACTCCTCGCGCTGCTGTGCCTGATGGTTCGCTCGTTACGCTCGCTCACGCGGCCCCTCCGCCGTACCCGGGTCGCCGTCGGCGCCCCACCCCAGCACCGTCCGGTCGCCGACCACGTCGCGCACCGCGAACCGCGCGAAGAGTTCCTCCGCGTACCACCCCTCGGTGGGCGTCCGGATGATCGCGTCCCGGTGCTCCGGGTGACGGTACGCGAACGCGACCAGGTCCGCCGGATCGCGCCACACGCTGACCGTGCCCTGCCAGCCCAGCGGCGCCTCCCCGACGCCGAACCGGGCGAGCAGGCCGGGCGCGGCGCGCAGCGCGGCGGCCACCGGTGGGACCGCCCGCCAGAAGGTGACCGCGCGGGCGGGGCGCAGCCGGGCCCGGGTCAGCGCGAGCACCGGGCCGTCGGCCGGCCCGCCGGGCGGGTCGCCGAACGGCCGGCGGCCGGACCACTCGCCCCGGCTGGTGAGGGGGCGCAGGTCGACCCGGACGGCGGCGCGCGCGAGCCGCGCCCAGGCCCGCCCCACCGGGGAGCCGTCGAAGCCGGCCGCCGCGGCGGGGGAGTCCCACACCGTCAGGGCGGCCCACCGGGTCAGGTCCGCGTCACCCGGCCCGAAGCCGGTGCCGGTCCCGGTGCCGAGCAGCTTGGCGAAGCGTACGCCGGGCAGTGCGCGCAGCCGGCGCGGATCGCGGGCCATCCGGACCAGCGCCCGGGGCAACCCGCCCCGGGCGGTGCGCCACACGTGCAGGGTGACCAGGTCGGGAACGGGCTCACCGCGGCCGGCCGGGCTCACGCGGTCACTCCGGGCGACGTCCGCTCGCTCACGCCACCTCGGCCGGCGTGCCGCCGGTCACCCGGAGGAGCTCGGGGTACGTGGTGGGGAAGACCGCCCGGGGGACGCCTCCGGCGGCCCAGATCTCGGCGTACGTATCGAGGGCCGTGTCCACCACGGTGCGCAGCGGCCGCGGGTGGCCGACCGGGGCGACACCCCCGATCACCTGCCCGGTGTGTTCGCGGACGAACTCCGGGGTGGCCCGCCGCAGCCGGGTGACCCCGATCGACGCGGCGAGACCGGCGGTGTCCACCCGGTGGGCCCCGGAGGTCAGCACGAGCAGCGGTGCGCCGTCGGCGTCGAAGACGAGTGAGTTGGCGATCTGTCCGACCTCGACGCCGAGTGCCTCGGCGGCGGCCGCGGCGGTGTGGACCGCGTCGGGCAGCATGCGGACCGCGCTTGGCGTGCCGGAGCCGTCGCGGGCGTCCGCGCCGTCGAGCGCCTCCTGCACCGCCCGTACGTTCGGGTGTGGCTGCATGCCGCCATTCTTCCCGGTGCGCCCGGAACGGGTTCAGCCGGCCACGCTGAGGCATCTCCGGCGAGTCACACGTTGCATTTTCGTCGGAGGGAGGGTGTACTGTCAGCAGTAGTTAGAACGAGTGTTCGATTGCCTCGTACGCTCGTTCCAACAGCCCGGAGCGGTGTTTCGCGGCACCGGTTCCGGGCGGGTGCGGCTCCGCGGGCCGCACCAGGTTCCGGGCAGTCGCGAGCCCGGGCCCGTCAAGGCAGGAGCGTCGCCCGCCGCCCTCGACCCCCGGGCGGCGGGCGACGAACCCGCCGGTCATGCCGGCCGGGTGTGGTGTGGGGAAGCGTCCACACCCGGCCGGCTTCCACACCGGTGCGTCTTCCTCCGCACCACTCGACCCGGCGGTCCCGCCGGCGGACCGGCTTCCGTCGCGGGGTGCGCGCCTCGGCCACGTGGAGGAGACAGACCCATGCCGACCAACCCGGCTCAGGCACCGACGGTGCCGGCGCACGTGCTGCCGCACCGCACCCCCGCACAGCTTCTCGCGGTCGCCCGCCAGGGGCTGGCCGAGGCCGCCCGGACCGGTCCGGACGGCCTCCGCTACGCGGCGGCCCACCTGGCCGCTCTCCGCGCCGCCGCGGCCGTGCTCGCCGCGCGCGCCCGTCCCGCGCCGACCCGGCGGAACCGGGTCACCAGCGTCTGGGTCCTGCTCTCCGGCGTCGCCCCCGAGCTGGACGAGTGGGCCCGGTTCTTCGCCGTCGGCGCCAGCAAGCGCGCCGCCGCCGAGGCCGGCATCCCCCGGGTCGTCACCGCCCGGGAGGCCGACGACCTGCTGCGCGCGGCGGAAGAGTTCGTGACGGTGGTCGAGACCGCGCTCGGCGTGGCCCACCAACCGGCACTCGACGGCCTCGCGGCCTGATCCCCGGCATCCGTCCCCGGGCCCGCGCCGGTCCCCGGGGCGGCCTGCCCTGCGCCGGCAGGGCGGGGACGAGGGCCGTCCGCGCGGCCGATCCGTTTTGAGCTATCAGCAGCACACCGCACAGCAGCACGACAGGGGGTAGGTCCGATGGCGGGCCGGATGGTGGTCGGTACCGCCGCACTGGCGGGTCTGGTGCGCCCGGCGAGCGCCCCGGACCCGGCGGGCGGTCACCGGGTGCTGCCGGTGACCCCGGAACTGACCGGCCTGCTGCCCAACCGGGGGCTGCGCCGTGGCAGCACGATCGCGGTCGCCGTCGGCCAGCCCCGGCCCAGCGGCGCCACCTCCCTGGTCCTGGCGCTGCTCGCCGAGGCGTCCCGGGCCGGCTCGTGGTGCGCCGTGGTGGGGGTGCCGACCTTCGGGGCGGGTGCCGCCGCCGAGCTCGGCATCGCCCTGGACCGGCTCGCCCTGGTGCCGCACCCGGGGCCGGAGTGGGCCACCGTCGTCGCCGCGCTGATCGACGGGGTGGACGTCGTGGTCACCGCCGTGCCGGCCACGGTCTCCGCCTCGGTCGCCGACCGGCTGGCCGCCCGGGCCCGACAGCGGGGCTGTGTCCTCGTCCCGTACGGGCGGTGGGACGGCGCCGACGTGACCCTCCAGGTGGTCCGGGGGGCCTGGGAGGGGCTCGGTGCCGGCCGGGGCCGGCTGCGGCGCCGGGAGGTCACCGTCTCGGCGCGGGGCCGGGGCGCCGCCGCCCGCCCCCGGGAGGTGACGGTCTGGCTGCCCGGTGACGCGCTGACCCGGATCATTCCCCGTCCGGTCCCCGGTGCCCCGGTCGCCTCGGTCACCGGCCGCTCGGCCGCCGGTCGGCTCCGCGCCGTGCCGGCGGCCTCCGCCGCCGGGCCGTCCCCGCCGGCGCTCACCCTGGTCGGCCCGGCGTGACCGGCGGGTCCCGTCCCGCGGCGCCCGGCGGGTCCCGTCCCGCGGCGGCCGGCGGGTCCGCCGCGCCGGTACGCACGCTGGTGCTCTGGTGTCCGGACTGGCCGGTGATCGCCGCCGAGATCGTCGACGGGGTGCCGGCCACCGAGCCGGTCGCGGTGCTGCACGCCAACCGGGTGGTCGCCTGCTCCGAGCAGGCCCGGGCGGAAGGGGTGCGCCGGGGGCTGCGCAGGCGGGAGGCGCAGGGCCGGTGCCCCCGGCTCATCGTCGTCGACCACGACCCGGCCCGGGACGCCCGGGCGTTCGAGCCGGTGGTGGCCGCGGTCGAGGAGCTGGTGGCCGGCGTCGAGGTGGTCCGCCCCGGCGCGTGCGCGGTGGCGGCCAGGGGGCCGAGCCGCTACCTCGGGGGCGAGGAGGCGGCGGCGGAGCGGATCGTCGAGCACGTCGCCCAGGCCTGCGCGGTGGAGAGCCAGATCGGCATCGCCGACGGGGTCTTCGCCGCGGGGCTGGCCGCCCGCTCGGGCCGGGTCGTCCCGCCCGACGGGACACCGCGGTTCCTCGCCGACCTGCCGGTCGAGGCGCTCGGCCGTCCGGCCCTGGCCGACCTGCTGCGTCGGCTCGGTGTGCGTACCCTCGGCGACTTCGCGGCGCTGCCCGCCGGGGACGTGCTGGCCCGGTTCGGTTTCGACGGTGCGCTGGCCCACCGGCTGGCGGCGGGGCGGGACCACCGTCCGCTCGCGGTCCGGCAACCCCCGGCCGACCTGGCGGTCACCGCCGACCAGGACGACCCCCTCGACCGGGTTGACGCGGCGGCCTTCGTCGCCCGGGCGCTGGCCGAGCGGCTGCACGACCGTCTCGCCGCGCACGGGCTGGCCTGCACCCGGCTCGGCATCGAGGCGGTCACCGCGCACGGCCAGGAGCTGCACCGGGTCTGGCGGCACGACGGTCTGCTCACCGCCGCCGCCATCGCCGACCGGGTGCGGTGGCAGCTCGACGGCTGGCTCTCCGGCGGCCGGCCCGGCCGGGCCGGTGCCCGCCCCGCCCGGCCGACGGCCGGCATCATCCGGCTGCGGCTGGTCCCCGACGGGGTGATCGCGCAGGGCGCCCTGCAACCGGGCCTGTGGGGGGAGGCCGGGGAGGAGCGGGAACGGGCCCACCGGGCGCTCAGCCGGGTCCAGGGCATCCTCGGCCCCGAGGCGGTGGTCACGGCGGTGCTCGGCGGCGGGCGGTCCCCGGCCGACCAGGTACGCCTGGTGCCGTGGGGCGACGAACGCCTCCCCGCCCGCCCCGGCCCGCCCCCGCTGCCGTCCTCGCTGCCGTCCCGCCTCGACCCGCTCCCGACCCACACCGACCCGCTCCCGGCCCGGTCGGCGGGGCGATCGGCGGGGCGATCGGCGGGCCGGGTGGCGGGGCGATCGGCGGGCCGGGTGGCGGAGCCGCCGTGGCCGGGGCGGCTTCCGCCGCCGGCGCCGGCGGTGGTGCTCCCCGAGCCGCTCGCCGCCACCGTGCACGACGCGGCCGGCGAGCCGGTCGTGGTCACCGCCCGCCTGGCGGTGAGCGCCGCACCGGCCCGGCTGGCCGTCGGGACCGCCCGCCCGGTGGAGATCGTGGGCTGGACCGGGCCGTGGCCGGTGGACGAACGCTGGTGGGCGCCGGCCGAGGCGCGACGGCGGGCCCGGTTCCAGGTGGGCCTCGCCGACGGCACCGCCCTGCTGCTCGCGGTCGAGGGCGGCCGGTGGCTGGTGGAGGCGGTCTATGACTGACCGTCCCCTGTCGAGCTGCCCCCTCCGTGCGACCGCGGCGCTCCCAGCCCCGCTCCCAGCCCCGCTCCCGACGGATCTTGGAAGGAAACGGCCCCTCCAGGGGCCGAAATCCTCCAAGGTCTGCCCAGCTCGCCCAGCTCGCCCAGCTCGCCCAGCGAGCCCGGCGCGCCCGGCGCATCCGGGGGTGGGGGCGTGAGTTTCCACAATCCGGATCTGCCGTGGTCGGACCTGGAGCGGGTGCTCACCGGCAAGCCCGCCCGGGGGCAACGCCGTACGCCGCACGGCGAGCGGCACCTGCACGTGGTGGACCCCCTGGCGGTGGACGCCGACGGTGGGGACTCGCCGGCCTGGACCCGCAAGCGGCAGCAGTACGAGCCGCCGCCGCTGGACCGCCCGGACGGCGTGGTGCCGTACGCGGAGCTGCACTCGCACACCAACTTCAGCTTCCTCGACGGCGCCAGCCATCCGGAGGAGCTGGCCGAGGAGGCCGCCCGGCTGGGGCTGACCGCCCTCGCGGTGACCGACCACGACGGGTTCTACGGCGTGGTGCGGTTCGCCGAGGCGGCCCGCGCCCTGCACCTGCCGACGGTCTTCGGCGCGGAACTCTCCCTCGACCTGCCCGGCCCGCAGAACGGCGAACCGGACCCGCTCGGCCGGCACCTGCTGCTGCTCGCCCACGGCCACGAGGGGTACGCCCGGCTGGCCGCCACCATCTCCCGCGCCCAGCTGCGCGGCGGGGAGAAGGGCCGCCCGGTCTACGGGGAGCTGGCGGAGGTCGCCGCCGAACTGCGCGACCACGTGCTGGTGCTCACCGGCTGCCGCAAGGGGCACGTGCCGGCCGCCCTGCTCACCGAGGGCGTCGACGCGGCGGCCCGGGAGCTGGACCGGCTGACCGCGCTCTTCGGCGCCGAGACGGTGGCGGTGGAGCTGACCGACCACGGGCACCCCGTCGACGCCGACCGCAACGACGCCCTCGCCGAGCTGGCCGCCGCCGCCGGGCTGCCGACGGTGGCGACGAACAACGTGCACTACGCCACCCCGGGGCGGCGCCGGCTGGCCACCACGGTCGCCGCGGTCCGGGCCCGGCGCAGCCTGGACGAGCTCGACGGCTGGCTGCCCGCCGCCGGCACCGCGCACCTGCGCAGCGGCGCGGAGATGGCGGCCCGGTTCGCCGCGTACCCGGGGGCGGTGGCCCGGGCCGCCGAGTTCGGCCGGGAACTCGCCTTCGACCTCCAGCTCGTCGCACCGACGCTGCCGGCGTACCCGGTGCCGCCGGGGCACACCGAGATGAGCTGGCTGCGGCACCTCACCGCGCAGGGCGCGCGGGAGCGGTACGGCCCGCCGGAGGCGCACCCCGAGGCGTACGCGCAGCTCGAACACGAGCTGAACATGATCGAGGAGCTGGGCTTCCCCGGCTACTTCCTGGTGGTCTACGACATCGTCACGTTCTGCCGCGAGCAGGACATCTACTGCCAGGGCCGGGGGTCGGCGGCCAACTCGGCGGTCTGCTACGCGCTGCGGATCACCAACGTGGACGCGGTACGGCACCGGCTGCTCTTCGAGCGTTTCCTCGCCCCCGAGCGGGACGGCCCGCCGGACATCGACGTGGACATCGAGTCCGACCGCCGCGAGGAGGTCATCCAGCACGTCTACGCCCGGTACGGCCGGGAGCACACCGCCCAGGTCGCCAACGTCATCTCGTACCGGCCGCGGTCGGCGGTGCGGGACGTGGCGAAGGCGTTCGGGTTCTCCCCCGGACAGCAGGATGCCTGGAGCAAGCAGATCGACCGCTGGGGTTCGGTCGCCGCGGTCGACGTGGCGGACATCCCCGAGCAGGTGGTCGGGTACGCCAACGAGCTGCAGACGTTCCCGAGGCACCTGGGTATCCACTCCGGCGGCATGGTGATCTGCGACCGGCCGGTGATCGAGGTCTGCCCGGTGGAGTGGGGGCGGATGCCCGGCCGCAGCGTGCTCCAGTGGGACAAGGACGACTGCGCCGCCGTCGGGCTGGTCAAGTTCGACCTGCTCGGCCTCGGCATGCTCTCCGCCCTGCACTACGGCTACGACATGATCGGGATGAGCCTCGACCTGGGGGACATGACCCTGGACGACCCCGAGGTGTACGACATGCTCTGCCGGGCCGACTCGGTCGGGGTGTTCCAGGTGGAGAGCCGCGCCCAGATGGCCACCCTGCCCCGGCTCAAGCCCCACTGCTTCTACGACCTGGTGGTGGAGGTGGCGCTGATCCGGCCCGGCCCGATCCAGGGCGGCTCGGTGCACCCGTACATCCGGCGCAAGAACGGCCAGGAGCCGGTCACCTTCCCGCACCCGCTGATGCGCAACGCGCTGGAGAAGACCCTCGGCGTGCCGCTGTTCCAGGAGCAGCTCATGCAGCTCGCCATCGACCTGGCCGGGTTCGACGCCGCCGAGGCCGACCAGCTGCGCCGGGCCATGGGGGCCAAACGGTCGGTGGAGCGGATGGCGCAGATCGCCGACCGGCTCTACGCCGGCATGGCCGAGCGGGGCATCACCGGCGAGCTGGCCGACGACGTCTACCGCAAGCTCACCGCGTTCGCCAGCTACGGCTTCCCGGAGAGCCACGCGATGAGCTTCGCGTACCTGGTCTACGCCAGCTCCTGGCTCAAGCGCTACCACCCGGCTCCGTTCCTGGCCGCGTTGCTCAACGCCCAGCCGATGGGCTTCTACTCGCCGCAGACCCTGGTCGACGACGCGCGCCGGCACGGGGTGGAGGTCCGCCGGCCGGACGTCAACGCGAGCGGGGCGAAGGCCGTCCTCGAGTCCACCCCGGACACCCGCTGGGGGAGCCGGCCGGGGGAGCCGCCGCACGCCTGGGGGCTGGGCGGGCCGGCCGTCCGCCTGGGGCTGTCGAGCGTGCGTACCCTCGGCGAGGACGTGGCCGAGCGGATCGAGGCCGAACGGGTGGCGCACGGGCCGTACCGTGACATGCCGGACCTGGCCCGGCGCGTGGGTCTCACCGCCGCGCAGCTGGAGGCGCTGGCCACCGCGGACGCCTTCGCGTGCTTCGGCCTGACCCGCCGGGAGGCGCTGTGGGCCGCCGGTGCGGCGGCCCAGGACCGGCCGGGTCGCCTGCCCGGCACGGTGACCGGCACGGCCGCGCCGACCCTGCCCGGGATGGAGGCGGTCGACCGCCTCGTCGCGGACGTGTGGGCGACCGGGCTGTCGCCGGATAGCCACCCGGCCCGGTTCATCCGCGGCCAGCTCGACGCCCTGGGCGCGGTGCCGATCGCCCGGCTCGGCCGGGTGGAGCCGGGCCGGCGGATCCGGGTCGGCGGGATCGTCACCCACCGGCAGCGCCCGGCGACCGCGGGCGGGGTCACCTTCCTCAACCTGGAGGACGAGACCGGGATGCTCAACGTCACCTGCTCCCCGGGGCTCTGGCAGCGGTACCGGCGGGTGGCGAGGACCAGCGCCGCGCTGGTGGTCCGGGGGCGGCTGCAGCGCCACGAGGGAGTGATCAATCTCACCGCCGACCGGTTGGACCCGATTGATCCTCCGGTCAGCCCCGCCGCACGCGATTTCCGTTGATCAATAAGTGATTCAGGTTACGGTTTTCCGCCCGCGACGGCGGGAGACTCCTGCCCGCGCGGGCAGAGTGGCCCGCGCGTCACGAGGGGAACGTACCGATGACGGGGTATCGCGCCAACAGCGGTGGAGTTGCCAACGCCCGACGGACCCGGCTGGGCGCCGGCTGGGTGCCCGCGCACCACATGGAGATCCGCGAGTACGAGGTCACCGACGGGCCCGTCGCCAACTCCGTGCGCTCCCGCCACGAGGAGGACACCGCCGCCGGCGGAGGCGAGGCCTGACCGCTGCGTCCCCGGCCGAGCTGGAGCGGGTGACTAGGCTCGTCGGGGTGGAGCACACCCGAGGCCGGCTCGCCGGGCCGCCGCTGACCCCCCGTACCGCCGTGATCTGGTCGGTGCTGCGCGCCGAGCTGGACCGCCGCGGTGACACCGACCTGACCGTCCTCGACGTGGGGGGCGGCACCGGCGGGTTCGCCGTGCCGCTGGCCCAGGCCGGCCACCGGGTGACCGTCGTCGATGCCAGTCCCGACGCGCTCGCCGCGTTGACCCGCCGCGCCGCCGAGGCCGGGGTCGCCGCGCGGGTCCGCGCGGTGCAGGGGGACGGGGACGCGCTCGCCGGGCTCGTCGAGCCGGCCAGTGTGGACCTGGTGCTCTGCCACGCCGTCCTCGAGGTGGTCGACGACCCGGAGCCGGTGGTCGCCGCGCTGGCCGCCGCCCTCCGCCCGGGCGGCGCCGCGAGCGTGCTGGTCGCCGGGCGGGCCGCCGCCGTGCTCGGCCGGGCGATGAACGGGCACCTGGACGTCGCCGCCGCGCTGGCCGCCGACCCCATCGGCAGCGCCGGGCCACGCGACACCCTGCGCCGCCGCTACGACGCCGAGAGCGCCGCCGCGCTGCTGGCCGCCGCCGGGCTGACGGTGGAGGAGGTCCACGGCGTACGCGTCCTCGCCGACCTGCTCCCCGCCGTGGTCGCCGACGGCCAGCCGACCGCCCTGCTGGAGCTGGAGCGGGCGCTCGCCGCCCGGACGCCCTGGCGGGACCTCGCCGCGCAGCTGCACCTGTTCGCCCGCCGCCCGGCATGACCGGTCCGACCTCGTCGGACGGGCGTGGGCCGGACGGGTCGCCCGGTCCGCTGGAGACCGTCGCCCCCCGGTACGGCGCGGCGAGCCTCGCCGACGTCCTCCCCGCCGCGCTCGCGGTGCTCGGGGTGCCCGGCGCCACCGACGCGCTCGACCTGACCACGACGCTGGCCGGCGTCCGCCGGATCGCCGTGCTGCTCGTCGACGGCCTCGGGTGGTACCAGATCCCGACCGCCGCGCCGTACGCGCCGACGCTGGCCGGTCTCGCCGCCACCGTCGGCCGGCCGCTCACCTCCGCCTTCCCGTCCACCACCCCGACCAGCCTGGTGACCCTGGGCACCGGGGCCGCTCCCGGCGCGCACGGCGTGCTCGGCTTCACCCTGCGGGTTCCCGGCACCGACCGGGTGCTCAACCACGTCGAGTGGGCCGGCGACCCGGAGCCGCTGCGCTGGCAGCCGGTCCCGACCCAGCTGGAGCGGGCGCGGGCCGCCGGTGTGCAGGTGACGGTGGTGAGCCGGCCGGAGTTCGGTGGCAGCGGGCTGACGGTGGCGGCCAACCGCGGCGGCGACTACCGGGGCGCGGCGGGTGTCGACGCGCTGGGCCGGGAGATGCTCGCCGCGCTGAGCGCCGGGCCGGGGCCGACCCTGGTCTCCGGCTACCACCCCGACCTGGACCGGCACGGCCACCTCAGCGGGGTCGACTCGGTGCCGTGGCGGATCGCGGCCGCCGACGTGGACCGGCTGCTGGCCCGCCTCGTGGACGGGCTGCCGCCGGACGCCGCGCTGCTGGTCACCGCCGACCACGGGCAGCTCGACGTCCCGGCCGGTCACCGGTTCGACCTGGACACCGATCCGCGCCTGCGCGCCGGCGTGGCCGTGGTCGCGGGCGAACCCCGCGTCCGCTACCTGCACGTCGGGCCCGGCGCCCGGGACGACGTGGTGGCGAGCTGGTCGGCGGTGCTGGGGCCCGCGGCCCGGGTGCGCACCCGGGAGGAGGCGGTCGCCGCCGGCTGGTTCGGCCCGGTGCCCGAGGAGCACCTGAGCCGGATCGGGGACGTGGTGGTCGTGTGCAACGACACGTACGCCGTCCTCGCCACCCGCTCCGAGCCGCCGATGGCGAGCCGGCTGGTGGCGTACCACGGGGCGGACACGGCGGCCGAGATGACCATCCCGCTGCTGGTGGTGCGGGGCTGACCCGGCGTTTCGTCGGGCCCGGCCGCTAGCCTTCCGGCATGGGCCGCAGCCAGTCGTTGCCCCGGGGCGGCGATCCGCGCTTCGGGCCGGACGCCGACGATTCCGGCTGTCCGGTGCTGCACGTCGACATGGACGCGTTCTTCGCCTCCGTCGAGGTGCGCCGCCGGCCGGAGCTGCGCGGCCGGCCGGTCGTGGTCGGCGGGGTCGGCCCCCGCGGCGTGGTCAGCTCCGCCAGCTACGAGGCCCGGCGGTACGGCGTCCGCAGCGCCATGCCCACCATGCGGGCCCGCGCGCTCTGCCCGCGGGCGGTGTTCCTGCCGCCCGACTTCAGCGCCTACTCGACGGCCTCCCGGGCGGTCATGCGGATCTTCCGGGATGTCACCCCGCTGGTCGAGCCGCTCTCCCTGGACGAGGCGTTCCTCGACGTGGCCGGCGCCCGGCGGCTGTTCGGCCCGCCGGCCGAGATCGCCCGGTTGATCCGCGAGCGGGTGGCGCGCGAGCAGGAGCTCACCTGCTCGGTGGGGGTGGCGTCCAGCAAGTTCGTCGCCAAGCTGGGGTCGACCCGGGCCAAGCCCGACGGCCTCCTGGTCGTCCCGGCCACCCGGGTGCTCGACTTCCTGCACCCGCTGCCGGTGTCGGCGCTGTGGGGCGTCGGGGAGCGCTCCGCCGAGACGCTGCGCCGGCTCGGCCTGACCACGGTCGGCGAGCTGGCGCAGGCGCCGTACGGCATGCTCCGCCAGGCGCTCGGCGACGCCGCCGCCCGCCACCTGCACGACCTGGCGTGGGGGCGCGACCCCCGCCGGGTCACCCCGGAGCACGCGGAGAAGTCGATCGGCGCGGAGGTGACGTTCGACGTCGACGTGGCCGACCCGGAGGAGATCCGCCGTGCCCTGCTCGGCCTGGCCGAGAAGGTGGGCGCCCGCCTGCGCCGCTCCGGCCAGGTCGGGCGGACGGTGGCGCTGAAGGTGCGCCTGGCCGACTTCCGCACCGTCAGCCGCTCCCGCACCCTCGATGTGCCGACCGATGTCGGTAGGGAGATGTTCGACACGGCGTGGGCGCTGTTCACGGCCCTCGACCCGGGTGAGCCGATCCGCCTGGTCGGCGTCCGGGCCGAGGGGCTCTCGGGGGCCCGGGAGACGCCGCGCCAGCTCGCGCTCGGCGCTCCTGAGCGCGGCTGGCGGGAGGCGGAAGCTGCCGCCGACGCCGCCGCTGCCCGTTTCGGGCGGTCCGTCATAGGTCCGGCCAGTCTGCTCCGGGTCCGAGATCCACGCCCCGACGAAAATCCGCGCCGGCCATAGGTCGTCCCGCTTTCCGACGCGCGGGGCCCCTCGTAGACTTGCGGGTAAGCAGCCGGTTGGCTGCCACGGTCTGTCGGCCCGACCGGGCCGACCCACGTGACCGGGGAGGAGTGCCGTGCCGCTCTCGGAGCACGAGCAGCGGCTGTTCGAGCAGATCGAGCGGTCGCTTGCCGAGGACCCCAAATTCGCCTCGGCCGTGCGCGCCAGCGACCCGCGTTTCCACGCGCGGCGTCGCCTGCTCGTCGCTGCCGTCGCGATCATCGTCGGCCTGGCCCTGTTGGTCTACGGCGTGGTGATCACCACCGCGCTGGTGTCGGTGGCGGGTTTCGTCGTCATGCTGGCCTCGGCCGCGTTCGCGGTGCAGTCGCATCGGCGGGCGCAGTCACCGGACCTGCACGTCGTGGGCGGGACGACCACTCGTCGCCGGCCCCGCGGGCGGACAGGTCGGCGTCCGTCGATCCTGGACCGGATGGAGGACCGGTGGCGGCAGCGCCCGGAGGGGCACCGCTGACCCTCAGCTGACCGACCGGCCCGCCGCCGGGGCAAGCGCGTCGTCGCGGCTCCGGCGACGCTTCGCGCTTCCGTGCGCCCCGACGACCGCACCGAGCCCTCGCCTCGTCACGCCCCGCGACACCCCCCAAGATCGTGCTCGAACCAGGAAGTAGTGGCCTCGCGGCGTCAATGAGGCCACTACTTCCCTGTTCGAGCACGATCTTCACGAAGGCGGGCGGACACCCCGACCGGCCGTCGTGGCGGCGCCGCCACGACGGTCAGCGGGCGAGGCGGTTGGCGAGCAGTCGTCGGGGACTCCAGCGCAGGGCCGCGTACCGGAGCCGTCCGTACGACGCCACCAGCCGGGCCGACCCGTCCGCCGTGGCGGCACGCCAGCGCAGCAGCACCGACGGGGGGAGGACCGCCGCCACCAGGCGGGTGCGACGGTCGGCCCGCGCGGCGAGCGCGCCACGGACCCGGCGCAGCGCCGGCAGCAGCGGCTCCCCGGTGAGCGGGTCCCGGGCGTACCGGGCCCGCTCCTCGGCGCGGCCGAGCAGGCGTACCGCCGTCGTCGCGTCGGTGTCCTCGGCGAGGGTCTCCCGGGCGATCCGGTCGGCGGTGGCCCGGGGGGTCTCCGCCCGGTCGACCCGGACGCGGAAGTCCACCAGCGTGTCGAGCAGTTCGTCCCAGGCGGCGTGCGCGTCGGCCCGCGCCCGGTCGGCGTCGGCCAGGACCACCATCCGCCGCCCGCCGGCCGGCACTTCGGCGGTGTCCGGCTCGGCGGCCTCCGGGACCGGTGCGGGTGCCCGGCCGCCGCTGCGTCGCCGGCGCAGGGCGAGCCGCCGCAACGCCGGGACGGCGAGCAGCACGAGCAGGGCCAGCACCCCGGCGACCCACCACAGCCACACCGGCACACTGCTGGTCGGCGTGCCCGAGTCGGCCGGCAGCCCCGAGGACGGGTCCTCCTGCCCGTCGGTGCGGCGCTCCACGCCGGGCGTGGCCTCCGGCCCCGCCGGCCCGGCCGACGTGCCCGGCTCCGGGGTGGTCTGCTCCGGGGCGTCGGTGTCCGGCGCCCAGGCCGACCGGGCGGCACCCTGCACGCCGTACGCGGGGGTGGCGTCGAACGGTACCCAGCCGAACCCGACGAAGTAGACCTCGGTCCACGCGTGCAGGTTCCGGTTGGTCAGGGTGTACGTGCCGTCGCCGGAGTTGGCGCCGTTGGTGAAGCCGAACGCCACCCGCGCCGGCACGCCGGCGGCGCGGACCAGCCACGCCATCGCGGCGGCGTACTGCTGGCAGAAGCCGACCTTGTTGGTGAGGAAGTTGACGATGTCCTGGCCGCTGGTGCCGCCCTCGGTGCTCAGGGCGTAGCTGAACCCGTTGTCCGCGGAGAAGTGGTCGTAGATCGCGCGGACCTTGTCGTACTCGGTGGTCCTGCCCTTGATGAGGGTGCCGACCAGGGTCTCCACCTCGGGCACCCGCGGGGTGAGCATCTGCCGGCGCAGGGTGTGGTCGGCCGGGAGAGCCGGCGCCCGCCGAAGCGCCGCCGGGGTGAAGGTCGTCCGGACGTACTCGAACGCGTAGCGCTTCTCCCGCGACGTCTCCCGGTTGGAGAAGACCACCTGGAGGTTCGTGTCGTAGGACCAGTTGCCGTTGAGCTCCTCGGTGCGCAGCGGCTCGCCGTACACCGGGAGGTACGGCATCTCGAGGTTCCTGGTCACCTCCACCGTGGCGCGGTAGCGGTTGCGCACCATCCCGGCCCGGTCCGGCTCCTGCGGACCGGGCAGCTCGCGGGTCACCGGACGGCCGCTGGGGTTGCGGACCCGGAAACCGTCCGAGCGCAGCTCGTCGGCGGCGCCGAAGCGCAGGTAGAAGGGCGCCGGCTCGTTCGTGGTGACCTTTACCATGTCGGCGACCTCACGGTCGTTGAGCCGACCGCTCAGCGCCGCGAAGAGGTCGACCCGGCCGGGCGCGCCGCCCAGGCCGGGCCGGCCGGTGCCGTCACCCGTGCCGGAGCCGATCGTGTCCAGCAGGCCACCGGTCATCCCCGGCACGGCCAGCGGCAGCGCGACGGCGACCGCCACCCCCACCGCCGCGAGCCGGCGACCCGCGGACGCCAGCGGAGAGGCCTCCCACACGTCCACGCCCCGGCCGTCGCCGGTGAACCGGCGGCCGAACCGGCGGACCTTGTCGACGTTGTCGGTGACCAGCAGCCACAGGAACCCGGCCGCGCCGATGACGAACGGCACCGGGGGGACGCTGTCCACGTAGACCGCCACCGGCACCGAGTAGACCGCCAACATCGGCAGGCCGGCCAGCGCCGGCCGCCGCATCCCGACCGCCACCAGGTCGACCAGCACGGCCACCCCGCCGATGCCGAGCACCGTGACGAACAGCAGCGGGTCGGTGTCCGGCACCTTCACGCCGTACGAGCGCATGTCCTCCATCGACGCCTGGGCCAGGGAGCCGAAGTGACCGAAGGTGGCCGGGGTGGGCACGATGCCGAGCAGTTCCGAGCCGGACGGGAAGAGCCAGGTCAGGCCGAGCGTCAGACCCGCCACCATGCCGAGCACCTGCCCCCACAGCGGCACCCGGCCCAGCCGGGTCAGCGCCGCGGCCGCGGCCACCACGGCGACCGCGATGGTGGACTGGATCAGCCACGTCCAGCGGTCGAAGATGGCCGACAGCGGCGCCGCGGCGAGCAGCGTCGCGGCGGCCGCGACCAGGCCCAGGTTCCGGTGGGCGATCATGAGGGGAGCCTTCCGTTCATCGCATGCCGCCGGCGACCGTCTCGGCCAGCGCCGCCCGGACGGCGAAGCCCTGTGAGCCCCGCGCGGCCTGCGGCCACAGCACCGGCAGCCGGGTGCCGTGGTCGACGCCGATCACCCGCCACCCGCTCTGCAGCAGCGCGAGGGCGGCGGTGCCGTGCGCCTGGTCGGCCTCGGCCCGCGCCTTGGCCGGCAGGTTGAGCCAGGTGGAGCTGTCCAGCAGGAACGCGACGCAGGTGGCGCCGTTGCCGCGCAGCCCGGCCAGCAGCTCGGCCTCGGCGGTGCTCAGCGTCCCGAACAGGCCGATGATCAGGCCGCCGTCGGAGCGTTGCCGGACCCGCTGCACCAGCGTGGTGATCTCCACCCGCTGGTCGAGGCGGACCTCCGCGAGGTGGTCGAGGAGAACGCCGTCACCGGCCAGCTCCGTCGCGTCGACGTCGACGCCGGAGCCGGTGACCAGCCGCAGCTTGTAGCCGCCGTGCCGCAGGTGCACGGCGATGCTCGCGGCGGCGGAGACCGCCCACTCGAAGCTGGCGGTGGGCCCGTCGCCGCGGTGCCCGTACGCCCGAGTGTCCAGCAGGACGGTGGCGCGGCTCTCCCAGGGCTGCTCCTCGCGGCGCACCATCAGCTCGCCGGTGCGCGCGGTCGACTTCCAGTGCACGCGCCGCAGGTCGTCGCCCACCCGGTACTCCCGGGTCGCCGCGTCGTCCTCGCCGTGCACCGCCACCGACCGGGCGCGGCTGTCACCGCTGCCCGCGTACTCGCCGGGGAGCCGGACCGTCGGCAGCGGGTGGACCTGCGGGATGACCGTCAGCCGGTCGGTGCTGGGGAAGGCCCGGGTCAGCTCGCACAGGCCGAACGGGTCGGTCATCCGGACCACCAGCGGGCCGACGTCGTAGCGCCCGCGCACGTCGGCCCGCACGGTGTACGCCACCGAGCTGGCCTGGTGCGGGCCGAGCCGGTCGAGCACCACCCGGGGACGGCTGCCCAGCGCGTACGGCAGCCGGTCCTCCAACAGCAGCGTGCCGGTGGGCAGGCGGGACAGGTTCTGCAGGCGCAGCACCACCCGGGAGCTGGCCCCGACCGGCACCCGGTGCGGGTCCAGCGAGCGGTGGCAGGCCAGCTTGTAGCGGCTGCGACCGACGTAGAGCGCGGCGAGCAGCGGCAGGACGCCGAGCAGCACGGCCACCCGCAGCAGGTCCTTCTCGCCGAGGATCGCGGCCGAGATCGCCGCGGCGATGGCCGCGGCGAGGAAGGAACGGCCGCGGGTGGTCAGCCCGCGCAGCCCGTCACGCACGTCACGGCCTCCGCGGCTCGTACGGGGCGCGACCGTTGCCGGTGGCGGGCCGGGTGTCGTACGGCGAGCGGCGGCGCTCGTGCGGCAGCGGCAGTCGGTGCACCAGGTCGGAGACGACCGCGTCGGTGGTACGCCGGGCTAGCTGCGCGTCGGCGGTCGGGATGATCCGGTGCGCCAGGACGGGCACGGCCAGCACCTGCAGGTCGTCGGGGAGGACGTAGTCGCGGCCCTCGAGCGCGGCGACGGCGCGGGCGGTGCGCAGCAGCTGGAGGGTGGCCCGGGGCGACGCGCCGAGGCGTAGGTCGGGCGCCTCCCGGGTGGCGGTGACCAGGTCGACCGCGTACTGCTTGACGGCGTCGGCGACGTGCACCTGCCGGACGTGCGCGATGAGCCGCCGTACGGTGTTGGCGTCGGAGACCGGCCGCAGGGCCTGCAACGGGTCGGTCGCGCCGTGCCCGTCGAGCATCGCCAGTTCGGCGCCGGCGTCCGGGTACCCCATCGCGATGCGGGCGGTGAACCGGTCGCGCTGGGCCTCGGGCAGCGGGTACGTGCCCTCCATCTCGATCGGGTTCTGGGTGGCGATGACCATGAACGGCGTCTGGAGCTGGTAGGTCACCCCGTCGACGGTGACCTGCCGCTCCTCCATGCACTCCAGCAGCGCGGACTGCGTCTTCGGCGAGGCCCGGTTGATCTCGTCGCCGACGACCAGGTTGGCGAAGACGGCCCCGGGGCGGAACTCGAAGTCGTGCGTGTCCTGGTTGTAGACGCTGACGCCGGTCACGTCGCTGGGCAGCAGGTCGGGGGTGAACTGGATGCGGCGGACCGTGCAGTCGATGGACCGCGCGAGGGCCTTGGCCAGCTTGGTCTTGCCGACGCCGGGCACGTCCTCGATGAGGAGGTGGCCCTCGGCGAGCAGGACCGCGAGCGCGAGCCGGACGGTGGCCGTCTTGCCCTCGATGACCTGTTCGATGTTCGCCACGATGGCGTCACTGGCGGCGCGGAACTCGTCGTGCGGCAGCAGACCGCCCACCTCGTCCCAGGTCTGTTGTGTCACGGGCCTCCTCCTCGTCGCCTGGACGGCAGCTCTGTATAGAGCACCTGGACCCGCTGATCGGTTCGCGCGAGCGAGCCTCGTCTGCCGCAAAAAACTCATTGGCCTCTCAGGCTAGCCATGTTTGTCGGCTTCGCCGACCGCCGCAGGTAGTCCGTCGCTTACGCCCCGAATATTCGCCCGGTCGTGAGGTGTGAAGGTGCTGACCCTGGGTAGTCGCGCTGCCTCCGGCGCGAGGGAGGATCATGGACGGGACGGCGGTGCCGGTCGCTCTCGGCCACGTGCTGCTCGCCATCTGATGGGGTCCGGTGCCGGTGCGGCAGCCCTGACCTCGGGGGCGTCGAACGGACGCCCCGGTGCCGCCGGGGCGCCATGATCCTCGTGGCGGTCCTCGGGTGGCAGGTCCTCCTCGCCGCCGCCGCGCCGGCGCTGACCCGGCGCCTGGGGCGGGACGCCGGCTTCGTGCTGGCGGCCGGCTACCTGGCCGGGGCCGGTCTGCTGCTCACCCGGCTCCCGGTCGTCCTCGACGACCGGGCGGTCGCCGTCTCCTGGCCGTGGCTGCCGTCGCTGGGGGTGTCCGCCGCCCTGCGCATGGACGCGCTCAGCCTCGTCTTCGCCCTGCTGGTGCTGGGCGTGGGCGCGTTCATCATGGCCTACTGCCCGCGCTACCTCAGCGCGCACGGCCGGCACACCCGGGTGTACGTCACGATGACCCTGTTCGCCGGGGCGATGCTGGGCCTGGTCCTCGCCGACGACCTGCTCGTGCTGTTCGTGTTCTGGGAGCTGACCAGCGTCCTGTCGTTCGTTCTCATCGGGCAGGACGGCCGGTCGACGGCTCGCGGGCCCGCGGTCCGGGCTCTCCTGGTCACCTCGGCCGGTGGCCTGGCGCTGCTGGCGGCGGTGGTGGTGCTCGCCGGGAGTCTCGGCACCACCGACCTCGGGCGGATCCTGAGCGACCCGGGCGTCCTGGCGGCCGGACCCGCCTGGGCGGCGGGCGCCCTGGTCGTCGTCGCCGCGTTCACGAAGTCGGCGCAGGTGCCGTTCCACTTCTGGCTGCCCGGCGCGATGGTGGCGATCACCCCGGTCAGCGCCTACCTGCACGCGGCCACGATGGTGAAGGCCGGCATCTACCTGTTGATGCGTTTCTCGGCGCTGTTCGGTGGCCGGTGGGCGTGGGACCTCGCGTTGATCGGCGTCGGGCTGCTCACCGCCGTCGTCGGCGCGTTGCTGGCGCTGCGCCAGCAGGATCTCAAGGCGTTGCTGGCGTACTCGACGGTGAGCCAGCTCGGCCTGCTGGTCGGGGTGATCGGCGTCGGGACTCCCGCGTCGGACGCGGCGGCGATCCTCTACACGATCGCTCACGCCCTGTTCAAGGCCACGCTGTTCATGCTGGTGGGCATCATCGACCACGAGGCCGGCAGCCGGAACCTCCGGGAACTGTCCGGGCTGTGGCGGGAGATGCCGATGACGGTGGCGTTCACCGGGCTGGCCGCGTTGTCGATCGCCGGACTGCCGCCGACGATCGGCTTCGTCGGCAAGGAGGCGATCTTCGAGGCGCTGGGCGAGGTGCACGGCGTGCCCTGGCTCGGGTGGTCCGCGGCCGGTCTGGCGGTGTTCGCCTCGGTGCTCACCTTCGCGTACACGGCGCGGCTGGTCCACGGGATCGCCGCCGGCCCGAGCCGGCAGCGCAAGCTGTACGAGCCGGCGTGGTCCTTCCTCGCCCCGGCGGCCGTCGCCGCCGTCATCGCCACCGCCCTCGGCCCGGCCGTCGCCGAGCTCAGCCCGTTGGTGGAGCGGGCGGCCACCGACGCCCGGCCCCAGGGGCAGCCGCCCAACCTGGCCTTCTGGCACGGCTTCACGCCCGCGCTCGGCCTCTCCGCGCTCACCGTCGTGCTCGGGACGCTGCTGTTCGTGTACCGGCGCCGGACCGGCCGGGCGGTCGACGCCCTCCCGACGGGGCCGCCGTTCGCCGGTCACCTGGAGCGGGGGCGCGACGCGCTGCTGCACCTCGGGGCGGTCGTGGGCCGGCCCGCCCGGGCCGCCGATCCGGCGCCGTACCTGGCCCGGCCGCTGCTCGCCGTGGTGGTGCTCGCGGCGGTCGCCGTGGTGCTGCTCGGCCCGCTGCCCGCCCCGCGGGACGACTCCACCCGCGGCGGGGACTGGCTCGTGCTCGGGCTGCTGGTGGTCACTCTCGCCGGCCTGCTCACGACCCGCTCCGCGCTCGCCGCGGTCGCGCTGACCGGGGTGGTCGGCCTGATCCTGTCGGCCTGGTTCCTCACCACCGGCGCGCCGGACGTCGCACTCACCCTGATGCTGGTCGAGGTACTCACCGCGGTGGTGGTCATGCTCGCCCTTCGGGACCGGCCCAGCCGGATGGTCGCGCCGGGCCGGCGGCCGGGGATCGCCGGCGGGGCCGCGCTGGCGGTGCTCACCGGGGCGGCGGCGACGGCGGCGACGGCGGCGCTGACCGGCCGCCGCGAGTTGTCCCCGGCGGGCGAGTGGTACCTGCGGGAGGCGGAGCCGGCCACCGGCGGGGACAACGTCGTGAACACCATCCTCGTCGACTTCCGGGCCCTCGACACGCTCGGCGAGGCGGTCGTGCTGGCGGTGGTCGCCCTCGGCCTGGTCGCGCTGGCCCGGGGCGCCGGTCGCGGCACCCCACCCCGCCCCACCGCGGCCGGGCCCGGTGCTCCTACGGCAGCCGGTCCCGGCGGGCCGACCCGCGCCCGGCGGGACCGGACCGGACGGCGCCCGGGCCGGGCCGTGCGGTACGCGGTCGACCCGGTGCTGGGTCTGGCGTACCGCGTGCTGGCCCCGGTCATGCTCGCCGTGTCCGTGCTGCTGTTCCTGCGCGGTCACGAGGAGACCGGCGGTGGCTTCATCGGTGCGCTGATCGCCGGCACGGCCGTCGGTCTCGGCCACCTGGCCCATCCCGTCGGAGCGCCGCTGCTCGGCCGTCTCCGGACGGTGCCGCTGCTGACCGCCGGTCTGCTGCTGGCGCTCGCCGCGGGCGTGGCGCCGGTGGCCGCCGGCCGGGCCCTCCTCACCCCGGTCAAGGTCACCGTGCCCGGCCTCACCACGGTCACCTCGTCGCTCGTGTTCGACCTGGGCGTGTACCTGGTGGTGCTGGCCCTGATCGTGGCGGCGGTCCGCCGGTTGGACACCGCGCCGGCCGGTCCCGCGCCCGGCCCGGTCCGGGAGCGCGTCCCGTGAGCGGGCCGTTGATCGTCGGCGTGCTGGTGGCGGCCGGCGTGTTTCTGCTGCTGCGGCCCGGGCAGCTGCGGCTGGTGCTCGGGTTCGTCCTGCTGGGCCACGCCGTGAACGTGCTCCTGCTGGCGGCCGGCGGCCTGCGCCGGCGGGAGGACGCCGTCGACGGCGCCGGGCCGGCGAGCGCCGATCCGCTGCCCCAGGCCTTCATGCTGACCGCGATCGTGATCACCTTCGGCATCACCATCCACCTGCTGCGCCTGCTGCGCCGTGCACCTCGACGGGGAAGCCGGCCGCCGGACGACCGGAACGGGGCCGCCCGGTGAGCGCCCTGCTGGTGGTTCCCCTGGTGGGGCCGCTGCTCGCCGCCGGGGCGCTGCTCGCCCTGCCGGGCCGGCCGGTGCTGCGGCGGGCCGTGGCGCTCGTCGCCACGGCGGCGGTCCTCGCGGTGGGCGGTGCCCTGCTGGCGGCGGGCCGGGGCGGGGAGGTGCCGGTGGTCCGGGTCGGGGACTGGCCGGCCGTCGTCGCGATCACCCTGGCGGCCGACCCGCTGAGCGCGCTGCTGGTCACGGTGACGGCGACCGTGGTGCTGGCCTGTCTGGTGGCGGCCGCGGCAACGGGTGAGGACCGCCGGCGGGCGTTCCTGCCGCTGGCGCTGGTGCTGTCGGCCGGCGCGTACGGTGCGTTGCTCACCACCGACCTGTTCAACCTGTTCGTGCTGGTCGAGGTCATGCTCGTCCCGTCGTACGTCCTGCTGGCCCTGTCCGGCGGCCCGGGCCGCGCCGGCGCCGGGCGGGTGTACGTCGCCACGAACCTGCTGGGGTCCACGCTCCTGCTGACCGGCGTCGGGCTGATCTACGGGATCACCGGGACGGTCGGGCTCGCCGACCTCGCCGGGGCGGCCCGGGACGTCCCGGCGGTGGCGGTCGCCGGCGGCCTGGTCCTGCTGGCGTTCGCGCTCAAGAGCGCGCTCGTGCCCCTGCACGACTGGCTGCCCCGCGCCTATCCGGTCGCGTCGCCGGTCGTCGTCGCGCTCTTCTCCGGCCTGCTCACCAAGGTCGGGTTGTACGCGGTCATCCGGGTCTACGCCGTGCTGTACGGGGGCGACCCCGCGTACCACCCGCTGCTGGTGGCCGTGGCGCTGGCATCCATGGTGGTCGGCGTGCTCGGTGCGGTGGGCGCCGGCTCGATGCGCCGGGTGCTGTCGTTCCACATGGTGAGTCAGGTCGGGTACGTGCTGCTCGGACTCGCCCTGTTCACCGCCGCCAGTCTCGCCGCCGCCGTCTTCTACCTGGCCCAGTACGTGCTGGTGAAGGCGGCGCTGTTCCTGTGCGCGGCGGCCGTCCGGACCGTCCGCGGCACGGATCGGTTGAGCCAGCTGGGCGGGCTGGCCCGGGCCCGCCCGGTGCTCGCCCTGGCCTTCGGCGCAGCGGCCCTGTCCCTGGCCGGCCTGCCGCCGTTCGGGGGCTTCCTCGCCAAGTTCCTGGTGCTGCGGGCCGCCGGCGACGTCGGCGACTGGCTCTCGATGACCGTGGCGGTGCTGGTCAGCCTGGTGACGCTGCTGTCGATGCTGAAGATCTGGGGGGCCGTCTTCTGGGGCGAGGCTCCCGCGCGGGCGGCCCCGCAGCGCCCCACCCGCGCCGGGCCGGCGCTGGTCGGGCCGCCCCTGGCGCTTGGCGCGTGCGCCCTGCTCCTCGGGCCGCTCGGCGGGCCGCTCCTGCAGGTGGCGGACGCCGCCGCGGCGGGGCTGCTCGAGCCCGCCGGGTACGTGCGGGCGGTGAGCGGACGGTGACCGGGGCGGCGCCACGGCGGGTGGTGGTGCGGGCGGCGCGGATCGCCCGGTTCCTGGCCTGGTTCGTGGCCCGGCTGGTGGTGGCGAACCTGGTGGTGGCCCGGGAGATCCTCACGCCGGGCTCGGGGCTTCAGCCGGCCGTGGTCCGCGTACCGCTGCGGTCCCGGACGGACACCGAGGTGGCCCTGGTCGCCCTCTGCGTGACGCTGACCCCGGGCACCCTCACCCTGGCGGTGCGCCGCGACCCGCGGGTGATGTGGGTGCACGGCATGTACGCGGCGGACGCGGAGGCGTTCCGCCGCACGCTGGCGGAGCTGGAGGAGCGGCTGCTGGCGGCCGCCCGCCCGGTCGCCGGGGCCACCCCGGTGGGTCGGGCCGGTACCGAAGGACGGAGGTGACGGATGTTCCTGCTCGACGCGGTGCTCGTCGTGCTCGCCCTGTCGATGATCGTGGTCGTCGGGCGGGTGGTCGTCGGCCCGACCGACGCCGACCGGGCGGCGGCGCTCGACTACGGGTTCTTCGTGTTCCTGGCGGCGGTGGCCGTGCTGGCCGTCCGGCTGGAGTCGCCGGACCTGCTGGATGTGGTCCTCACCGGCACCCTGGTCAGCTTCCTGGCCACGGTCGCGCTGGCGCGGCTGGTGCACCGGCGGCGGCCGTGATCCGCACCGTGGTCGCGTCGGCGCTGCTCGTCGTGGGCACCGGGCTGATCGCGGTCAGCGCCCTCGGGCTGATCCGGCTGCCGGACGTCTACAACCGGATGAACGCCGTCGCCAAGGCCGGCAGCCTGGGTCTGATCTGCGTCCTGCTGGCGGTGCTGCTGCTGATGCCGGGCGTCCGGACGGCCGTGGTGGTGCTGGTCGCCGTCGGGTTGCAGCTCGTCTCCGCGCCGGTCGGCGGGTACGCACTGGCCCGCGCCGCGTACCGGGCGCGCAGCCCGCTGGCCGACAGCACCCGGTACGACGAACTCGCGGGGCGGGTACCCGGTGGGGAACGGCCGGAGGGCGGCGGTTGACGCCGTCCCGGCCCGCCCGGTGGCCTCGGGCACGCTCCGGGTCACCGTCGGGGGTACACTGCGGAACATGGCCGGAGTCTTCCTGCTTCTTACCGGGCCGTGCTGATGCGCTGAACGCGCGACAGCACGGCGGCCCCTCCTGCGCGAGGGGCTTTTTCGTGCCCGTCGTCGGCCCGGTTCCGTCAGGCGGGCGGCGAGCACCGACCGAGACCGCACGAGACGACCCGCGCCGAACGAAGCGAGGAGAGCCATGACTGAGGCAGCCGCACCGGCCAGCGACATCCCCCCGTTCCGGTACACCGCGGCCCTGGCCGACGAGATCGAGCACCGCTGGCAGGACATCTGGGAGCGGGAGGGCACCTTCCACGCCCCCAACCCGACCGGCCCGCTGGCCGACCCGGGCCATCCGCGGGCGGGGGCGGAGAAGCTGTACGTCCTGGACATGTTCCCGTACCCGTCGGGCGCCGGCCTGCACGTCGGCCACCCGCTGGGCTACATCGGCACCGACTGCTTCGCGCGCTACCAGCGGATGGCCGGCCGCAACGTGCTGCACGCCATGGGCTTCGACGCGTTCGGTCTGCCCGCCGAGCAGTACGCGGTGCAGACCGGCACCCACCCGCGCACCACCACCGAGGCGAACATCGCCCGGTACAAGGCCCAGCTGCGCCGGCTGGGCCTGGCCCACGACGAGCGCCGCTCGGTGGCCACCATCGACACCGACTTCTACCGCTGGACCCAGTGGATCTTCCTGCAGATCTACAACTCCTGGTACGACGCCGAGGCGGAGCGGGCCCGCCCGATCGCCGAGCTGATCGCGGAGTTCTCCGGCGGGACCCGGCGCACGCCGGACGGCCGCCCGTGGGCCGAGCTGACCGGGGCCGAGCGCCGCGGGATCGTCGACGACCACCGGCTGGCGTACGTCTCGGAGGCCCCGGTCAACTGGTGCCCCGGGCTGGGCACCGTGCTGGCCAACGAGGAGGTCACCGCCGACGGCCGCTCCGAGCGGGGCAACTTCCCGGTCTTCAAGCGCAACCTGAAGCAGTGGATGATGCGGATCACCGCGTACGGCGACCGGCTGCTGGACGACCTGGACACGCTGGACTGGCCCGAGCCGATCAAGATGATGCAGCGCAACTGGATCGGCCGCTCCACCGGCGCGCACATCGACTTCCCGACCACCGCCGAGCCGATCCGCGTCTTCACCACCCGACCGGACACCGTCTTCGGCGCGACGTACATGGTGCTGGCGCCGGAGCACGACCTGGTCGACGCGCTGGTACCGGCGGCGTGGCCGGAGGGGACGAAGGACGCCTGGACCGGCGGGCACGCCAGCCCTCGGGCGGCGGTGGAGGCCTACCGCAAGGCGGCCGCGGCCAAGACCGACGTCGAGCGGCAGGCCGAGACCAAGGAGAAGACCGGCGTCTTCATCGGCGCGTACGCCACGAACCCGGTCAACGACGCGCGGATCCCGATCTTCATCGCCGACTACGTGCTGGCCGGCTACGGCACCGGCGCCATCATGGCGGTGCCCGCGCAGGACGAGCGGGACTGGGCCTTCGCCGAGGTGTTCGACCTGCCGATCGTCCGCACCGTGCAGCCCGCGGAGGGCTTCGACGGCAAGGCGTACACCGGGGACGGGCCGGCGATCAACAGCGCCGCGCCCGACCGCGGCCTGGACCTGAACGGCCTGGGGGTCGTCGACGCCAAGGCGCGGATCATCGCGTGGCTGGAGGCGAACGGCCACGGCCAGGGCGCGGTGACCTACCGGCTGCGGGACTGGCTGTTCAGCCGCCAGCGCTACTGGGGTGAGCCGTTCCCGATCGTGTACGACGAGACCGGCGCCGCCATCGCGCTGCCGGAGGAGATGCTGCCGGTCGAGCTGCCCGAGGTGGAGGACTTCTCGCCGCGTACCTTCGACCCGGAGGACGCCCAGTCGAATCCGGAGACGCCGCTGTCGCGGCGGCGCGACTGGGTCGAGGTCGAGCTGGACCTGGGTGACGGGCCGAAGCGCTACACCCGCGAGACCAACGTGATGCCGCAGTGGGCCGGCTCCTGCTGGTACGAGCTGCGCTACCTGGACCCGACCAACCCCGACCGGTTCGTCGACCCGGACAACGAGCGCTACTGGATGGGTCCGCGCGGCGAGGGCGACTGCGGCGGTACCGACCTGTACGTCGGCGGCGCCGAGCACGCCGTGCTGCACCTGCTGTACGCCCGCTTCTGGCACAAGGTGCTGTACGACCTGGGCCACGTGTCGAGCTTCGAGCCGTTCCGCAAGCTGTTCAACCAGGGCTACATCCAGGCGTACGCGTACACCGACGCCCGGGGCGCGTACGTGCCGGCGGAGGAGGTCGTCGAGCGTGACGGCGGCTTCTACCTGGGCGACGTCCAGGTCGACCGCGAGTACGGCAAGATGGGCAAGTCCCTGAAGAACGTGGTGACGCCGGACGAGATGTGCGCGGCGTACGGCGCGGACACCTTCCGGGTGTACGAGATGTCGATGGGCCCGCTGGAGGTGTCCCGCCCGTGGGAGACCCGGGCGGTGGTCGGCTCGTTCCGGTTCCTGCAGCGGGTGTGGCGGGCGGTCGTCGACGAGCAGACCGGCGCGCTGCGGGTCACCGACGCCCCGGCCGACGAGGCCACCCGCCGGCTGCTGCACAAGGTGATCGACGGGGTCCGCGGCGACATGGAGGGCATCCGGTTCAACACCGCGATCGCCAAGCTGATCGAGCTGACCAACGGGCTGACCCGGCTGTCGGAGACCCCGCGCGAGGTGGCCGAGCCGCTGGTGCTGATGCTGGCGCCGTTCGCCCCGCACGTCGCCGAGGAGCTGTGGCGCCGGCTGGGCCACGACACGTCGCTGACGTACGCGGACTTCCCGGTCGCCGACCCGGCCCTGCTGGTGGCCGAGACGGTGACGTACCCGGTGCAGGTCAACGGGAAGGTGCGCGGCCGGGTCGAGGTCCCCGCCGACGCCGACGAGGAGTCGGTGCGGGCCGCGGCCCTGGCGGCGGTCGCCGCGTCCCTGGGCGGCAGGGAGCCGCGCAAGGTCATCGTGGTCCCCGGGCGGATGGTCTCGGTCGTGGCGTGACCCGCCGCCGGGCAGGGCCGCTGCGTCTTCCGCACGAGGCCCTGCCCGGCGCCGTCGCCGGCCGGGCAGCGCCTGCCCGGCCAGCGACGGCCCTGCCGGTGGCGGCTACGGGTCCCGACGGTGGACGACGGCCGCGGCGACCAGCGTCGCGGCCAGTGACCAGCCGGCGAACGCGAGCCAGGAGCCGGTGACGGTGGCCGGGAACCGGTCCGGGTTCAGGACGTCCGGGTGCACCTCGAGCAGCCGTTGCCAGGCCGGGACGGGCAGCACGTGCCGGAGTTCGGCGATCCACCGGTGCTTGTCGCTGTCCACCACCAGTGGCAGCAGCACGAGCACCGCGGTGGCCGCCACGACGGCCCCGGCGGCGTGCCGGATCACTGCGCCCAGCCCCATCCCGATCAGCGCGCAGACCGGTACCAGCAGGGCACTTCCCAGGACCGCCCGTGCCACCCCCGGATCGCCGATCGACCAGCCGGCGTCCCGCCCGGACAAGATCGCCTGGGACACCCAGAACGAGGTCGCCGCGGTGACCAGGCCCAGCACGAGCATCACCGCGGTCAGCACGGCCGCCTTCGCGGCCACCACCGACCGGCGGGCGGGAACGGCGGCGAACGTGGCCCGGATCAGCCCGCTCTGGTACTCGCCGACGACGGTCAGTGCGCCGACGCTGGCGGCGGCGAGCATCAGCAGCAGGTAACCGGCCTCGGGGAAGGCGTCCCGCGCCGGCCCGTACAGGTGGAACATCTCCCGCGTCCCGTCCGGGTACCTCGGCCAGTTCCGGTAGTCGGCGAGGCTGGCGTGCACGCTCACCCCGACGACGAAGAGGAACACCAGCGGCAGCGTCCACCGGGTCGAGCGGAGCGACCACAGCTTGATCCACTCGGCGGCGAGCAGGTCGCGGAACCGGGCCGGCGCGTCGGTCACCGGTGCACGGGTGGGCAGCGGCGTCAGGGTGGTCATCGGGTCGTCCCTCCGGTGTACTCGACGCTGGCGGCGGTGAGTTCCATGAACGCCTCCTCAAGGGAGGCGGTCCGGGTGGTCAGCTCGTGCAGCGGGATGCGGTGGGCGAGCGCCAGGTCGCCGATCCGCTCGGCGGTCAGACCGGTCACTACCAGCGTCCCGGCGTCGTCCGGGCGCACGGCGCCGCCCTCGTCCGCCAGCACCGCGGCCAGCGCCGCCGCCTCGGGCGTACGGACGGCCACGCTGATCGGGGTGCCGCGGGCGGCGAACTCGGCGAGGCTCTGCTCGGCGATCAACCGGCCCCGGCCGATCACCACCAGCCGGTCCGCGCAGTTCTCCATCTCGCTCATCAGATGGCTGGAGACGAACACCGTGCGCCCCTCGCGGGCCAGCCGCCGGAACAGGTCACGCACCCAGCGGACCCCCTCCGGGTCGAGGCCGTTGAACGGCTCGTCGAAGAGCAGCACCGGCGGGTCGCCGAGCAGTGCGGCGGCGATGCCGAGCCGTTGCCGCATACCCAGGGAGAACCCGGCGATCCGGCGTCGCGCGACGTCGACCAGCCCGACCTCCCGCAGCCCCTCGTCGACTCGGGCGCGACCGATGCCGTTGCCGCGGGCCAGCGCGGTCAGGTGGGCGACGGCGGACCGCCCGCCGTGCACGTCACCCGCGTCCAGCAGGGCGCCGGCGTGCCGCAGCCCGCGCGGCCGGTCGGCGAACCGGACGCCGGCCACAGTGGCGGTGCCGCTGGTCGGCCGGGTGAGACCGAGGATCATCCGCAGCGTGGTGGACTTGCCGGCCCCGTTCGGGCCGAGGAACCCGGTGACGTGGCCGGGCCGCACCGTGAGGGTCAGGTCGTCGACGGCCGTGGCCGGGCCGTACCGTTTGGTCAGGGCGTGGAGTTCGATCATTTGACCCACGCTGCCGGGCCGAGGCCGCGCCGGCGTCGCGCCGGCGGCCACATCCGGCGGCCCCGTACCCGCCCCGGGGCGTACGTCCGTTGGCCGATGCCCGGTCCCGGGCCGGCTGGCTACCGTGTCCGCATGGACGCCACCCTGCCGCCGCCCCGCCGGACCTCCTCGCGGGCGCGCACGGTGCTGCCCTGGGTCGGCGTCGCGTTGCTCCCCGGCGCCGTGCTGCTCGCCCCGGCCGCGGCGTCCAGCCGGGCCGGCTTCGGGCTCGGCGACTGGTGGATCCCCGAGCGCTACCTGCTGCCGCTGCTGGTCCTGGCCCTGCCCGCCGGCCTGCTGCGCCGCCGCCCGCTGCTCGCCCTGGGGCTGATGCTGGTCGCGGCGTGCCTGGTCACCGTGACCGTCAACGTCCCGGAGAACGGCTACCTGCGCGACATCTGGTACGCCCAGTTCCTGGGCATCGACCTGGTGGTCGGGCTGGTCGCGGCGCACCGCTCCCGGCGCGTCTCGGCGCCGGCCGCGGTCGTCGTGCTCGCAGTGCAGGTCGCGGCCGGCTTCGTGAACCCGCCCGTGGACCCGTTGAGCCGGGCCACCCTCTCCGCGCTGGCGGTGGTGACCGTGTGGACGGTCGGCGACTCGATCCGGACCCGCCGCCGGCACACCGAGGTGCTACGCGAACACGAGGCCGCCGAGGCGGTCACCGCCGAGCGGCTGCGCATCGCGCGCGAACTGCACGACCAGGTCGCGCACAGCATCGGGGTGATCGCTATCCAGGCCGGCATGGGGGCGCGGGTGATCGACAGCCAGCCGGCGCAGGCGCGGGCCGCCCTCACCACCATCGAGGAGACCAGCCGGGAGACGCTGGCCGGCCTCCGGCGTACGCTCCGGGCGCTGCGCCGCCCGGAGGCGGAGTCGGCCCCGCTGGACCCGACGCCCGGGCTGGCCGATCTCGACCGCCTGGTGACGGCCGCCGCCGACGCCGGGGTCCGGGTCGAGGCACGGCAGCGCGGCGAGCGGCGGCCCGTCCCGGCCGACCTCGACCTCGCCGCGTTCCGGATCGTCCAGGAGGCGCTCACCAACGTGGTACGACACGCGGGCACCGATCGGTGCCGGGTCACCGTCACCCACGGCCCGGACGAGCTTGCGGTGGAGGTCGTCGACGACGGCCGGGGCGGCGCGGTCGGCGGTGCGGGGCACGGGCTTGTCGGCATGCGGGAGCGGGTCGCCATGGCCGGCGGGCGGTTCCGCGCCGGCCCGCGACCGGAGGGCGGCTTCCGGGTGGCCGCGTGGCTGCCGGTGCCACCGACGGCCGGCGAGCCGGTGGGATCGCGGCCCGGGACGGGGGAGCGGTGAGCATACGAGTGCTGCTGGTCGACGACCAGCCACTGGTCCGCGCCGGCCTGCGGGTGCTGATCGCCGACACACCCGACCTGGTCGTGGTCGGCGAGGCCGGCAACGGCACCGACGCCGTCCGGCTGGCCCGCGACGCGGCCCCGGAGGTGGTGCTGATGGACCTGCGGATGCCCGGCACGGACGGCATCGCCGCCACCCGCGCGATCACCGCACAGGGCGGGCCCGCACGGGTGCTGGTGCTCACCACCTTCGACGACGACGAGCACGTGCACGCCGCGCTGCGCGCCGGGGCGAGCGGATTCCTGGTCAAGGACGTGGCGGTGGACGAGATCCTCGCCGCGGTCCGCGTGGTCGCCGCCGGTGACGCGCTGATCGCGCCCGCCGTGACCCGCCGGCTGATCGCCGAGTTCGCCCGCCGGCCCGCCCCGGCCGCCGCCCGCCGTGGCCTGGACGGCGTCACTGATCGGGAACGCGAGGTCCTCACGCTCGTGGGCCGAGGGCTGTCCAACGCCGAGATCGCCGCCGAGCTGGTGATCAGCGCGGCCACCGCGAAGTCGCACGTGGCGCGGCTGTTCACGAAGCTCGGTGCGAGGGACCGCGTGCACCTGGTGATCGCCGCCTACGACGCCGGCCTGGTCACCCCCTCGTCCTGACCCCCCGGGCCACCCGCCCCGCCGGGACGAGGTGACAACTTCGGGGAAATAGCGGCCTCCAAGGCGAGCGGAGGCCGCTATTTGCCCGAAGTTGTGCGGATCTTGGCGGCCCGGGGGTGATGTCAGGTGGGCCCGAGGCGGCGGAGGCGTTCGGCGCGCCACCAGCGGTGGATGAGAACCGCGCTGGCGATCACGCCGAGGCCGGCGGGGGCGGCGGCGAACCAGTTGACCTCGCCGGGCGAGGTGACCGCCGCGCCGACGGCGGCGTACCCGAAGGCGGTCGGCGCTGACGCGAGCAGGCTGCCGGCCAGGAACGGCAGGACCCGGGCACCGGTGGTGCCGTAGCCGTAGCTGACCAGGCCGAAGCCGGCGATCGGCAGCAGCCGGACGGTGATCACGCCGAGCACGCTCTGCCGGGCGAACCAGCCGTCCAGGCGGGCCAGTCGGCCACGGACCCGCTCGGCGACGAACTCCCGCCCGAGCACCCGGCCCACGGTGAACCCGATGGCCGCCGCCAGCAGCGCCGCGCCGAGCGCGTACGCGGCCCCTTCAAGGGCGCCGAACAGCGCTCCGGACGCCAGCGTGATGAAGGTGCGGGGGACCAGCGCCACGAGCAGCAGCGCGCCGCCGACGACGGCCGCCACCGGGGCGTACGCGCCGAGTCGGTCGGCGTGCCCCGGCAGGTCCGCCAGGTCCGGCCGGGGTGCCAGCAGCGCGACCGGCGCGAGGATTCCCAGCACGAGCAGCAGCACCGCGAACCGGGCGGCTGCCGGATCTCCGATCAGCCGCCGAATGGCACGGGTCATGGCGGAGCGGCGGCCGCCGCGGGTCATCGTCGTCGGGCGGCGGCCTTCGCCGGTCACGGTCGGGCGGCGGCGGCCACCGCGGCGCGGCGCTCGGCGCGGAGGCGGTCGGACCAGGTGTCGTCCAGCGGGGGCAGCTGGTTGACGCCGATGGCCCAGCGCAGCAGCAGGTCGGCCAGGGCGGGGTTGCGGGCCAGGGCCGGCCCGTGCGAGTACGTGCCGAGCAGCTTGCCGCGCCAGGCGCCCTCGGTGGCGCCGTCGTTGCCGACGCCGGCGGTGACCCGGGCGAGGGGTGCCGCCTCCGGGCCGAGGTGGGTACGGCCGCCGTGGTTCTCGAAGCCGGTGAGCGGCGGCAGCCCCAGCCGGGGGTCGATGTCGCCGGCCAGCTCGCCCACGGCCCGGGTGGGCCCCCGGTCGGAGGACAGGTCGAGCAGCTCCAGCCCCGCGCACTTGGTGCCCTTGGCGAAGAAGGAGGAGCCGAGCAGCTGGTAGCCGGCGCAGACGCCGAACACCACCGACCCCTGCGCGACGGCCCGGTGCAGGCCGCCGTCGGCGATCAGCCGCTGCGCGCCGAGCGCCTGCGGGCCGTCCTCGCCGCCGCCGATCAGGTAGATGTCGGCGGTCGCGGGCAGTCGCTCGTCGGAGCGGACCTCCAACACCTCCACCGGGTAGCCGCGCCGCTGGGCACGGCTGGCCAGGATCAGCGCGTTGCCGCGGTCCCCGTAGGTGGAGAGCAGGTCGGGGTAGACCCAGACGATTCGCAGGCTGTCAGAGGACACGGTCCAACTCCGCTCGGATGTCCTGGAAGGCGGTGTAGTTCGCGATGACCTCCAGCCGGCCCGGCGGGGCCGTCCGGACCGCCTCGGCGAAGGTGCGTACGTGCTGGAACGGCACGCCGTTGACGTCGAGCCGGACCGCCAGGTCGTACGCCCGGTCGCCGGTGATGAGCACCTGCCGGCCGCGCAGCGGGCTGAAGTCGACGTCGAAGAGCCAGGAGGTGTCCAGCCCGTCGGGGTCGCGGGCGTTGATGGAGAGCAGCGTGGGTGCCTCGTCGGCCATGTCGAACGCCTCCAGCCAGCTGGCCGGGTTCTTCGCCAGCAGCAGCCGGATCAGCCGGCCGTCCCGCTCGACCTGCGCGTACCGGCCGGCGACCGAGGTGACCGTGCTGAGCTTGAGCACCGCGTCGACGGGGCGTACGCCGAACTCGGCGGCGACCGCGAGGGCGGTGGCGGCGTTGCCGAGGTTGACCTTGCCGGGGAGCTGGAGCTTGACCTTGTGCCAGGCGCCGGTGGGGTCGACGACGCCGTCGTCCTCCACCGTCCAGTGCGGCTCGGGACGGCGCAGCGGGCAGCCGGTGCACCACCACTGGTCGCCCTCGCGGGCGATGGTGGAGCCGCATTCCGGGCAGACCCACGAGTCGTCGTGCCAGCGCTGGCCGGCGCTGAACCAGGTGACCTGCGGCGGGCTGATCCGGTGGTCGTGGTTGGGCGGCGGGGTGGCCGCCCACACGACCATCGGGTCGTCGGCGTTGGCGATGACGCGGACGTCGGAGTGCTTGACCAGGGCCGCGCGCCAGAGCTGCGCCATCATGGCGACCTCCTTGGCGCGGTCGAGCTGGTCGCGGGAGAGGTTGAGCAGTGCCACCACGTGCGGCTCGGTGGACTCCAGCACCTGGGCGAGGTAGTGCTCGTCGACCTCGAGCACCGCGTACGGCGTGCTGCCGGCCTTGGCCAGCGCCGAGGTGTGCCCGGTGGGCATGTTCGCGCCGAAGGAGTTGGTGGCGACCTTGCCGAGCACGCCGACGGCGGCCGTGGTGAGGCGCGTGGTGGTGGTCTTGCCGTTGGTGCCGGAGATCAGCGCGATGGCGCGGCCGGCGGCGAGGTGGGCGAGCAGGTCCGGATCGATCTTGAGGCCGATCCAGCCGCCGATGACCGAGCCGTCGCCGCGGCCCGCGGCCCGCGACAGCGCCGCGGCTGTCCGCGACACGGAGCTGGCCACCTTCGCCCGCAGGGGCATCTTCGCGTCCGTCACGCGAGCGAGGTTACTCCACCGGCGGGCCCCCCAGATCGCCGCCGAGGGCGAACCGTTCGGCCGGTGACACTCCGGCGCCTCGTCGGGCGCGGATCGGCCGGATGGAATCGATCTATGTCGGAAAGCGGACGGCGCCCGGCGGGTCGCTCCGCCCTCCACTCCGCTCCACCCTCGTTGACGTGCGGTTTTGGCCGGGCGACACGCGCGCCGCGCGGGCGATTCCGGTTGCGGGTGGAGGGAAGTGGAGTAGAGTGGGGCGCGATGGTGAGGCCGGGAGGGCCCACCGGCCCGGGGGGTCAGCGGCGCCGCGAACGCCGCTAGATGGGCGAGGGGGTTGGGCCGATGTTCCTCGGCACCCACACCCCGCGCCTGGACGACAAGGGCCGGTTGATCCTTCCGGCGAAGTTCCGGGACGAGCTGGCGGGGGGTGTCGTGATCACCAAAGGGCAGGAGCGCTGCCTCTACGTCTTCCCGACGCCGGAGTTCCAGCGGATCGCGGATCAGTTACGCGCGCAGCCGATGACGCACAAGGCGGCCCGGGCCTACAGCCGGGTCTTCTTCGCGAGCGCGCACGACGAGGTCCCCGACAAGCAGGGGCGGGTGACCATCCCGGCCCACCTCCGGGAGTACGCCGCACTCGACCGTGACCTGGTCGTGATCGGCGCGCACACGCGGGTGGAGATCTGGGACCGGGCGGCCTGGGAGACGTACCTCTCGGAGAGCGAGGACGGCTTCGCCGACATCGAGGAGGGGGTGCTGCCCGGCGGCCTGTAGGGCGTGGCGACGCCCGACGTACTGCGAGATCTCCAGCCGCTTTCGAGTTCCTGGCATCCCTTCCCCGGTGCCAGGCGCACGATCCGATCGGGGGGCCGTGGCCGGAAGGCGGGCGGGAGCGGATGGGGATCTGGCGGTACGACGGCACGGCGTCGTCCGGCGACGGGCGCGAGACGACTGACGGTTTCAAGCAGTGGGGGTCGACATGGGGGAGCTACGCGGCACGCACGTGCCGGTGCTGCTCGAGCGGTGTCTCGAGCTGCTCGCTCCCGCGCTGGACCGGGGGGAGCGCACGGTCCACGTCGACGCCACGCTGGGGTTGGGCGGGCACGCCGAGGCGGTGCTGGAGGCGCACCCGCGCACGGTGCTGGTCGGGCTCGACCGGGACACCGAGGCCCTCGCCCACGCGCGGGCACGGCTGGCCCGGTTCGCCGACCGGATCCACCTGGAGCACGCCGTGTACGACGAGCTGCCCGAGGTGCTGGGCCGGCTCGGGTACCCGGCGGTCGACGGGGTCCTGTTCGACCTGGGCGTCTCCTCGTTGCAGCTCGACGCGCCCGACCGCGGGTTCGCGTACGCGCAGGACGCGCCGCTGGACATGCGGATGGACCAGACCCGGGGTGTGACCGCCGAGGAGGTGGTCAACACCTACGCGCACCCGGAACTGGCCCGGGTGCTGCGGGTCTACGGCGAGGAGAAGTTCGCGACGCGGATCGCGTCGGCGATCGTCCGGGAGCGGGAGCGCGCCCGGATCACCTCGTCGGCGCGCCTGGCCGAGCTGGTCCGGGACAGCATTCCGGCGCCAGCCCGGCGAACCGGGGGACACCCGGCAAAGAGAACGTTTCAGGCTTTACGGATAGAGGTAAACCGAGAGCTGGTGGCGCTGGAAGCGGCGCTGCCGGCAGCGCTCGACCGGCTCACGGTGGGCGGCCGCATGGTTGTCCTGTCCTACCACTCGCTGGAGGACCGGCTCACCAAGCTGGCGCTCGCCGACCGGGTCCGCAGCAAGGGCCCGGTCGACCTGCCGGTCGAGCTGCCCGGGACCGGTCCGACGTTCCGGCTGCTCAGCCGGGGCGCGGAACTGCCGAGCGAGGTGGAGGTCGCGGCGAACCCGCGCGCCGCCTCGGTGCGGTTGCGGGCCGCGGAGCGGCTCGACCCGACCGCGGAGCAGCACCGGCGTACCGACCGCGAACGGTACCGCCGGCGGGTCCGGGCGATGCACCAACCGGGCACGGGGTCGGCCGCGCGACGGCCGGCTCCGGGGGACGGGACAGGGACGGACGAAGAGGGGGAGGGACATGACGATTGACAAGCGCGACCGCCGGGACGTGACCGGCGGCGGGCAGCGCACACCGCGGTCGGGGGGCCGGATCGCGGCGGAGCGGGCCACGCGCGTCGGCACGGGCACGCCGCAGGCGGACCGGACGGGCCGGCTGGGGGAGGCTCGCGCCCGGGGGGCGCGCGAGTTCCCGACCCAGGGCACCGCGGCGCTGCGCCCGGCCGAGCGGGACGGCGCGACCGCGCCGCGCCCGCCCCGGCTGCGGGTGGCGCCGCCGGCGCCGGTGTCGGTGCCGCGCGCGCCGTTCGCGGCGCTGATCGTGACGCTGGTGGTCGGCGGGGTGCTCGGCATCCTGCTGGTCAACACGAAGATCAACGAGAACGCGTTCCGGCTGGAGAAGCTCCAGCAGCAGCAGGCCAAGCTGGACCTGGAGCAGCAGCAGCTGAACCGGCAGATCGCCGAGCACGAGGCGCCGGGCAACCTGACCGCCGCCGCGCGCAGGCTCGGCCTCGTCGAGGCCGGCGAGCCGGCGTACATCCGGCTGCCGGACGGCAAGACCATCGGCGTGCCGCAGCCGGCCAGCGGGCAGCCGTCGGTCACCAGCCAGCAGGGCGCCGGGGGGTAGGCCGTGCCCCCGAGATCGGAGGAACCGCGCCGGGACGCCACGGGCTCCCGGCGCGGCCCGTCCCGTGGCGACGGAACCGCCGATCCGCGTACCGGCGAGCCGGGGGTCGGCGGGATCTCCGGCGCCCGCGCGTACACGCCCCGGGGACGCACCATCGGCGAGGATCGGCTGGGCGACGCCCGCGCCGCCCGGGCCGAGCAGCGGCGCACGCCGCGCGGCGGGCGCTCCGGCGACCCGTTCCGCCCCGCCCTCCAGGTGCTCGACGGCGGGCGGACCGGCCGGCGGGAGCCGACCCGTCGTACCCCCGTGGTCCGCACGGTGCCCGAGCGGGCGCCCCGGGAGGACCCGCCGCCGCGCCGCCGCCCCGCGCGCAGCACGCCGGCCCGGCCGGCGGCCCGGCGCCCGTCGCGCAAGCCACCGAAGCCGCCCCGGCTGGCCGACCCCGGCCGCCGGCTGCGGCTCGGCACCGCGCTGGCCCTGACCCTGTTCGCCGTCATCGGCATCCGGCTCGTCGTCCTCCAGGCCGTGGAGAGCCCGGCGTACGCCGACGCGGGGCTCCCCGACCGGCTGCGGACGGTGGTGCTGCCGGCGCCGCGCGGGGCGATCTACGACCGCGACGGCGCGGCGCTGGCGCACAGCATCGAGGCGCGGTACGTCTACGCCGACCCGACCCTGGTGAAGGACCCGCAGGCGACCGCGCGCGCCCTCTCCCCGCTGCTCGGCATTCCCGCGTCGGACCTGGCCGAGAAGATGAAGCAGCGCATGCTCCCGGGCGGGATCCCCTCGCGGTTCGAGTACCTGGCCCGCGGCGTGGACGTCGGCCGGGCACGGCAGATCATGGCGCTGGAGCTGCCGGGCATCAACGCCCACCGCGACGAGCGCCGCGAGGTGCCGGGCGGTGACCTCGCGGCGAACCTCATCGGCTTCACCAGCGCCGACATGAACGGTCTGGAAGGGCTGGAGGCGCGCTACGACGACCTGCTCGCCGGCAAGGACGGCCAGCGCCGGTACGAGGTGGGGCTCGGCGACCTGGCCGCCCCGATCCCGGGCGGCTTCAGCGAGACGACGAAGGCGAAGCCGGGCAGCTCGCTGACGCTCACCCTCGACCGGGACCTCCAGTTCGTGGTGCAGGGGCTGCTCGCCAAGCGGATGGAGAAGGTCAAGGGTTCGACCGGCGCGGCGATCGTGCTGGAGGTCGGCACCGGCGAGGTGCTGGCGCAGGCGGCGTACCCCACCTACAACGCGGCGAACCCCCTCAACAGCGAGCCGGCCGACCGGGAGGACGTGGCCACCGGCTTCGTGGTGGACCCGGGCTCGGTGCACAAGGCGATCACCTTCGGCGCGGCCCTGCAGGAGGGCGTCATCACCCCGGACACGACGCTGCCGATCGCGAACGCCGTCCGCAAGGGCGACACCTGGTTCGAGGACACCCACCCCGCGGGTGGGAAGCGGATGAGCCTGGCCGGCATGATGGCGTACTCGTCGAACGTCGGCACCATCGCCATCGCCGACAAGCTCGGCCGGGACCGCCTCATTGACTACCAGAAGCGGTTCGGGCTCGGCGAGGCGACCGGCGTCGGCATGCCCGGCGAGGCGACCGGGCGGCTCCTGCCGGCGGAGGAGTGGAGCGACTCGTCGCGCGGGTCGGTGCCGATCGGGCACAGCGTCGACGCCACGCCGCTGCAGATGGCCGCCGCGTACGCCACGATCGCCAACAACGGCACGTACGTCGCGCCGCGCCTGGTCAAGGAGATCATCGGGCCGGACGGCAAGCGGACGAAGCCCGAGGCCCCGCCGACCCGGTCGGTGCTCAGCCCGGACACCGCCGCCGAGCTGCGCACGATCCTGGAGGCGGTGACCACCGTCGACCACGCCACCGGCCTCGCGGCCGCGGTCCCCGGCTACCGGGTGGCCGGCAAGACCGGCACCGGCTGGCGGCTGGTCGAAGGCCGTAAGCAGCCCGGCGAGGTGGCCTCGTTCATCGGGATGGCACCGGCCGAGAAGCCCCGGTACGTGATCGCGGTCTTCGCGCACACGCCCGGCGGCGGGGGCGGCGACATCGCCGCCCCGGCGTTCCGGGACATGATGCAGTTCGCCCTGCGTCACGACCGGGTCCCGCCGTCGTCCGCCGCCGCGCCGAAGTTCGAGGTCTTTCCGCGCTGACCGGCGGGAACGGGACATCATCGGTGAGTGCGGACGAACCACCGGGGCGGCTGTGCGGCCGGAACCGGACGACCGGGTAGGGTCTGACGCCGTGTCCGGCAATCCTCGCCCCCGCACCGTGACCGGAGTCCGGCTCGGCGACCTCGCCGCCCGCCTCGCCGCCGAGCCCGGCGCGGGTGCCGTCGATCCCCGGGCGGCCGCCCCGGAACCGGTGATCACCGGCGTGACGCACGCCAGCCAGGAGGTCCGGCCCGGCGACCTGTACGCGGCGCTGCCCGGAGCCCGCCGGCACGGCGCGGAGTTCGTCCCCGCCGCCGCGGCGGCCGGCGCGGTGGCCGTGCTCACCGACCCGGCCGGAGCGCCGGCGGCGGAGGAGGCCGGCCTGCCGGCGCTGGTGGTGCCCGACCCGCGCGCGGTGCTCGGCGACCTGGCCAGCGCCGTCTACGGCGACCCCACCGAGGGGCTGACCGTGATCGGGGTGACCGGCACCGCCGGCAAGACCTCCACGGCGTACCTGGTCGAGTCCGGCCTGCGGGCCGCCGGGCACACCACCGGCCTGATCGGGACCGTCGAGACCCGCCTCGGCGACCTGGTGATCGACAGCGTCCGCACCACGCCCGAGGCGACGGACCTGCACGCCATGCTCGCCGCGGCCCGGGAGCGCGGCGTGACCGCCCTCGTCATGGAGGTGTCCAGCCACGCCCTCGCCATGGGGCGGGTCGGCGGGGTCCGGTTCACCGTCGGCGGGTACACCAACTTCGGCTCCGACCACCTCGACTTCCACGCCGACGCGGCCGACTACTTCGCGGCGAAGGCGAAGCTCTTCGACGGCCGCTGCGCGGTGGAGGTGCTCAACCACGACGACCCGGCGCTGCGTCCGCTGCACAAGCCGGCCACCGTCACGTACTCGGCGGCCGGCAACCGGTCCGCCACCTGGTGGGCGGACGAGATCGGCGGCGAGGGGTACGCGCAGCGGTTCACCCTGCACGGCCCGGACGGCCTCACCCTGCCCGCCGGGGTGTCCCTGCCCGGCCGGCACAACGTCGCCAACGCGCTGCTCGCCGTCGCCGCGCTGGTCGCCGCCGGGGTGGACCCGAAGACCGCCGCCGAGGGCGTCGCCGCCTGCGGGGGCGTCCCCGGCCGGCTGGAGCTGGTCCGGGCGCCCGGCCCGGTGCGCGGCGTCGTCGACTACGCGCACAAGACCGACGCGATCGTCGCCGCGCTGGCCGCCCTGCGGGAGTTCAGCGGCGGCCGGCTCATCTGCCTGATCGGCGCGGGCGGCGACCGGGACCGGGGCAAGCGGCCCCTGATGGGCGCCGCAGCGGCGGAGGGAGCGGACGTGGTGCTGGTGACCGACGACAACCCGCGCACCGAGGACCCCGCCGAGATCCGGGCCGAGGTGCTCGCCGGGGCGTACCGGGCGGCCACGGACGCCCGGATCCTGGAGGTCCCCGGCCGGCGGGCGGCCATCGCCGAGGCGGTCCGGCTGGCCGAGCCGGGCGACGTGGTGGCGCTGCTCGGCAAGGGCCACGAGCAGGGGCAGGAGGTCGCCGGGGAGGTGCACCCCTTCGACGACCGCACCGAGCTGGCGGCCGCGCTGCACGCCCGCTTCGGCGAGCCGGAGGGGCGGCGGTGATCCCGCTGCGCCTGGCCGAGGTGGCGGCGGCCGTCGGCGGGCGGCTGGTCGCCGCCGACCCGGAGGTCACGGTCACCGGCACCGTCGAGTTCGACTCCCGCAAGGTCGGCCCCGGCGGGCTCTTCGTCGCCTTCCCCGGCGAGAAGGTGGACGGGCACGACTACGCCGCCGGGTCCGTCGAGGCGGGCGCGGTGGCCGTGCTCGGCACCCGCGAGGTGCCCGGCGTGCCGATGGTGCTGGTCGACGACGCCCTCGCGGCGATGGGACGGCTGGCCCGCGCGGTGGTGGACCGGCTGCCCGGCCTGACCGTCATCGGGCTCACCGGCTCGTCCGGCAAGACCACCACCAAGGATCTGATCGCCCAGCTCACCGCACGGCTCGGGCCGACGGTCGCGCCACCCGGCTCGTTCAACAACGAGCTGGGGCACCCGTACACGGCGTTGCAGGCCGGGCCGGAAACCCGATACCTCGTCATGGAGAAGGGCGCCCGCGGCGTGGGGCACGTCCGGTACCTGTGCGACGTGGTGCCGCCGCGCATCTCCGTGGTGCTCAACGTCGGGGTCGCGCACATCGGCGAGTTCGGCTCCCGGGAGACCATCGCCCTGGCCAAGGGCGAGCTGGTCGAGGCGCTGCCCGTGGACGGGCTCGCGGTGCTCAACGCCGACGACGACCTGGTCTCGGCCATGGCGACGCGGACGGCGGCCCGGGTGGTCCGGTACGGGGAGGCGCTGGACGCGGACATCCGCGCGGTCGACGTGACGCTGGACGAGCGCGGCCGGCCGTCGTACACGCTGGTGACGCCCGAGGGTGACGCGCCGGTCCGGCTCGGGCTGACCGGTCGGCACCAGGTCTCCAACTCGCTCGCCGCCGCGGCGGTGGCGCGGGAACTGGGCATGCCGCTGACCGAGCTGGCGATCGCGCTCGGCCAGCTGGGTCTGGTGTCGACCCGCCGGATGGACGTGTTCGAGCGCACCGACGGGGTCACCGTCATCGACGACTCGTACAACGCCAACCCGGCCTCGATGGCGGCCGCGCTGCGCGCGCTGGCCGGCGTCGGGCAGGGGCGGCGCACGGTGGCGGTGCTCGGCTACATGGCCGAACTGGGACCGTTCGAGCACGACGGGCACGTCGAGGTCGGCCGGCTCGCGGCCGAGCTGGGCGTCGACCGCCTGCTCGTGGTGGGCGACGCGGCCGCGCCGATCCACCAGGGCGCGAATTCGGTAGGTGACTGGGGAGGAGAATCGGTGCTGCTCACCGATCAGGCGGGCGCCGTCGAGGTGCTGCGGAACGAGCTACGGCCGGGCGACGTCGTCCTGGTGAAGGGTTCCCGGTACCGCACCTGGGAGGTTGCGGACGCGCTGCGCGCCGACGCCGTGCCGGCGGCCGGGTCGGGCGGAAGCGCGAGCAGCGAGCTTGCGAGCCCCGCCGTCGCGACCGAAGGTGACCCGGCATGAGGGCGGTCATCGTCGCCGTCGGGGTGGCGTTCCTCGTCTCGCTGTTCTGCACACCGATCGCGATCCGGGTGTTCACCCGGCTGAAGGCGGGCCAGCCGATCCGGGCCGAGGGCCCGGCGATGCACCAGGGCAAGAAGGGCACGCCGACGATGGGCGGGGTGGTCTTCATCCTGGCCACCGTCATCGCGTACGTCGCGGGCCACCTGGCCCTGACCACGCTTCCGGACGCCCAGATCGCCCAGGTCGAGCCGACCATCACCGCGCTGGTGCTGCTCGGGCTGATGGTCTTCTCCGGCGCGGTCGGCTTCATCGACGACTTCCTCAAGGTCCGCAAGCGGCACAGCGGCGGCCTCAACAAGCGCGGCAAGCTGCTCGGCCAGATCCTGGTCGGCGCGCTCTTCGGCGTGATCGCCCTGTACTTCCCGAGCAGCATGACCGACGCGGAGGGCCAGGCGACCAACACCGAGACCGTCGGCAGCACCACGCTGAGCTTCATCCGGGACATCCCCGCCCTGGAGCTCACCAAGGTCGGCGCGGTGATCGTCTTCATCTTCGTGGTGATGGCGGCGACGAACGGCGTGAACCTCACCGACGGTCTGGACGGGCTGGCGACCGGCGCCTCGGTGATGGTGCTCGCCGCGTACGCGCTGATCGCCTTCTGGCAGTACCGGCACTGGTGCGCGGACCCGAGCTACACCCAGGACTACTGCTACACGGTCCGCGACCCCCTCGAGATCGCGTTGATCGCCGGGGCGGCGGCCGGCGCCTGCGTCGGGTTTCTCTGGTGGAACACGTCGCCGGCGCGGATCTTCATGGGGGACACCGGGGCGCTCGGCCTCGGTGGCCTGATCGCCGGCATGGCGATGTCGACGCGGACGATCATGCTGCTGCCGATCATCGGCGGGCTCTTCGTCATCATCACGATGTCCGTGGTGATCCAGATCATCTCGTTCCGGACCACCGGCAAGCGGGTCTTCCGGATGTCCCCGTTGCAGCACCACTTCGAGCTGGCCGGGTGGAGCGAGGTCAACATCGTGGTGCGCTTCTGGATCATCGCCGGGATCGGGGTGGCGATCGCGCTCGGCCTCTTCTACAGCGACTTCCTCGCCCACGTCGGCTGACCGCTCACCGGAGCGTTAACAGGGGGCCCTTCCTCTACCTGAGGCGTTAAGAAGGGGCCCTTCCCTGCACCCCGACACGCCGAGGGAGCGGTTGCCGGGGTGGCGGCGCCGGGCAGCGGCGATGATGTCGGGGTGGGGGAGGTACGAGGCACTGAGGTGACGACGGAGACCACGACCGGGCGGCCGGGCGGTACCCGTACGCCGGAGGGCGCCGCGGCGCGGCCGCCGGAGGGGCCGGCTGCCCCGCCCGGACTGCGCGGCCTGGACGCCGCCGGCGGGCTGGCCGCCCTGCGCGGCCTGCTGGAGCGGCCGCTCGCGTCGTACTACCTGCTGCTGTCCAGCGCCGGCCTGTTGCTGCTGATCGGCCTCACCATGGTCTTCTCGGCGACCAGCGTGCGCGACTACGCCGAGGGCGGCGACGCCACCGCCACGCTGGCCAAGCAGGCGATCTTCGCGGTGATCGGGATCGTCGCCTTCTGGGCCTGCCAGCGGCTACCGGCGAGCACCTTCCGCTCGGTCGCCTGGCCGGCGCTCGGCGTGTCGGTGGTGCTGCTGCTCCTGCTGAACGCGCTGATGGCGCTGGAGTCGCTGGCCGACGCCGACCAGCTCGGCCCCTTCGACGCGGACCTGAACTGGCTGCATCTCGGCCCGATCCAGCTGCAACCGTCGGAGCTGGCGAAGTTCGCCCTGGTGCTGTGGGGCGCGGACGTGATCGCCCGCAAGGGCGCGAAGCTCGGCTGGTGGCGGGAGCTGGCCACCCCGCTCTTCCCGGTGGTCGGGCTGCTGTTCGTGCTGGTCGGCTACAACGACCTGGGCACGATGCTCTGCCTGCTCGCCCTGGTGGTCGGGCTGCTGTGGGCGGCCGGGGTGCGGCTGCGGGTCTTCGCCACCCTCACCGCGGTCGGCCTGCTCGGCATCGGCCTGCTGGTGGCGGTCGCCTCGCTCGGCGCCGGGTCCGGCGAGCGGGGCGCGGAGAACTACCGGCTGGCCCGGCTGACCACCTTCATCGACCCGCCGCCGCCGGAGCAGTGCAAGCTCGAAGAGTGCTACCAGATGGTGCAGGCCCGGTACGCGATCGAGAACGGCGGCTGGTTCGGCACCGGCCTCGGCAAGAGCACCCTCAAGTGGGAGTGGCTGCCCGCCGCGGAGAACGACTTCATCTTCGCCGTCATCGCCGAGGAACTGGGCGTGGTGGGGTGCGGCGTGGTCGTCGTGCTGTTCGCCGTCCTCGCGTACACCGGGCTGCGGATCGCCCGCCGGGTGACCGACCCGTTCCGGCGGCTGGCCGCCGCCGGGGCCACCGCCTGGCTGGTCGGCCAGGCCTTCATCAACATCGGCGGGGTGGTCGGGCTGCTGCCGCTCACCGGCGTGCCGCTGCCGTTCATCTCCGACGGTGGAAGCGCCCTGGTCGTCACGCTCGCCGCGATCGGGATGCTCGCGTCGTTCGCCCGCGCCGAACCTGATGCGGCGAGAGCCCTCCATGCCCGTCCGCCGGCCCGATGGGTCCGACTAGTGTGGGCCCCGTTGCCGCCGCTTCCCGGCCGGCGTCGGGCGGGTGCCCCGCCGGCCGCCCGGGCCCGGGTGCCCAGGGAGCGGCGCGGAGACGACCAGGCCGCACCGCGGGTCCGGGGGGACCGGACGAGGCGCGGGTCGGCGGACGAGAGGAGACGGTGATGGGTCCGCTGCGTTCGGTGGTGCTTGCGGGAGGCGGCACCGGGGGGCACATCTATCCGTTGCTCGCCTTCGCCGACTGCCTGCGCCGGCACGACCCCGGCGTCCGGATCACCTGCGTGGGCACGCCGAAGGGCCTGGAGAACGAGCTGATCCCGCCGGCCGGTTACGACCTGCGCCAGATCCCCGCGTACCAGCTGCCCCGCTCGGTCAACATGAACCTGGTGAAGACCCCGGGCCGGATGTGGACCGCGGCCCGCGCCGCGGGCAAGGTGATCGACGAGGTGCGGGCCGACGTCGTGGTGGGCTTCGGCGGGTACGTCTCGGTGCCGGCCTACCTGGCCGCGTGGCGGCGCGAGCTGCCCATCGTCATCCACGAGGTCAACGTGCCGCCGGGGGTGGCCAACCGGCTGGGCATGAAGTTCACCAAGCACGTCGCCGTCGGCTTCCCGCACCAGCCCGCTCAGGCGGAGGTGCTGCGCGACGCCCGCGTGGTCGGGGTGCCGCTGCGCCGCGGGATCGCCGGCCTCGACCGGTACGCGATGCGCAACGCCGCGCGCGCCCACTTCGGCCTCCGCCCCGACCTGCCGGTGCTGTTCGTGGCGGGCGGCTCGCAGGGCGCCCGCTCCATCAACCTCGCGGTGTCGGGCGCGGCCAAGGAACTGGCCCGCAACGGCGTGCAGGTGCTGCACGTGATCGGCGCCCGCAACGAGCCGGTGCCGGTGCCGACCGACCTGCCGGTGCCGTACGTGACCCTGCCGTACCTGTCGCAGATGGAGCTCGGCTACGCCGCCGCCGACCTGATGCTCGGCCGGGGCGGGGCGATGACCTGCGCCGAGGTGGCCGCGATCGGCCTGCCCACGGTGTACGTGCCGTACCCGCACAGCAACCAGGAGCAGCGGCGCAACGCGCTGCCGGTGGTGGAGGCCGGGGGTGGCGTGCTCGTCGACGACGCCGAGATGACCCCGGCCTGGGTCGAGCAGACCCTGATCCCGCTGATCCGTGACCCGCAGCGGCTCGCCGCGATGGGCGCCGCCGCGGGCGCGTACGGGCGCCGCGACGGCGACGAGGCGCTGCTCAACTTCGTCTACGAGGCGGTGGCCCGGTGAGCGCGAGGAGTGCAGCGCAGCGGAGCCCCGCAGTCGCGAACGAAAGGCTGGTCCGATGACCGCGCAGTTCACCCCGGCCGGCACACTCACCGCCGAGGATCTGGGCACGATCCACCTGATCGGGGTCGGCGGGGTCGGCATGAGCGGCCTGGCCCGGCTCTTCCTCACCCGGGGCATCCCGGTCTCCGGCAGCGAGTTGCGCGAGTGGCCGTCGCTGGCCGGCCTGCGCGCGCTCGGCGGCACGATCCACATGAGCCACGAGGTGTCCAACCTCGACGGGGTGGACACCGTCGTCTACTCGTCGGCGATCCCGCAGGACCACCTGGAGATGGTGGAGGCGCGCCGCCGCGGCCTGCGGGTGCTGCACCGCTCCGAGGCGCTCGCGGCGGCCATGACCGGCCGCCGGACGGTCGCGGTCGCCGGCACCCACGGCAAGACCACCACCACGTCGATGGTGACGATGGTGCTCCAGCAGGCCGGTGCCGACCCGTCCTTCGTGATCGGCGGGGAGATCTCCGAGGTCGGCTCGGGCGCGCACCACGGCACGGGCGAGTACTTCGTGGTGGAGGCGGACGAGAGCGACCGCTCCTTCCTCATCTACCGGCCGTTCGTGTCGATCATCACCAACATCGAGGCGGACCACCTCAACACGTACGGCGACCTGGCCAACCTGGAGGCGACGTTCGCCGAGTTCGCCCGCCTCACCGACCCGGACGGGTTCATCGTCACCTGCGCCGACGACGCGGGCGGCCGGCGGCTGGCCGAGACGCTGCGCGGCGAGGGCCGGCGGGTGTACACGTACGGCACCTCGGACGACGCCGACCTGCGGCTGACCGAGATGACGTCCTCGGCCAAGGGGATCCGCTACCTCGCCGGCATCGACGGGCGCTCGCTGGGTGAGTTCCGGATGCCGGTGCCGGGGCGGCACATGGGCCTCAACAGCGCCTCGGCGGTGCTCACCGCGTACCTCCTGGGCCTGCCCCTGGAGGCCGCGGAGGCGGCGCTGGCGGCCTTCCCCGGCGTGCGGCGGCGCTTCGAGCGCAAGGGCGTGGCCGACGACGTGCTGGTGTACGACGAGTACGCCTACCACCCGACGTCGATGACGCTGGCGTTGCAGACGTTGCGGGAGGTGGCCGGCGACGGCCGGCTGATCGTGGTGTTCCAGCCCTACCGGCTCTACCGCACCCGGGACCTCCAGACGGAGATCGCCGGGGCCCTCGCCATCGCCGACGAGGTGGTGCTGCTGGAGGTCTTCGGCCCGGGCGAGCAGCGCGGGCCGGGGGAGGGCTCGGTGGCGCTGGTCGAGGTGGTGCCGCTGCCGGCGGACCGGAAGGTCTTCGTCGACTCGTGGGACGCGGTGCCGGCCGAGGTGGCCCGGCGGGCCCGGCCGGGCGACGTCGTGGTGACCATGGGCGCTCCGCCCATCTCGCTCATGGGCGACCAGCTGCTCGCCGCGCTGTCGGTGCGCGGGGAGGGCGAGCCCGCCGGCACTGTGCCCGGCGGCGAGGCCGGTGGCGCGACGACGATCGGCGGCACCGTCCCGGGTGTCACCGGCGGCGCGGTCCCGGACGCCTCCGCGGCCGGATGAGTCCCGGGCCCGCGCGCGGGCGCACCACCGGCGCGGACGGCGGCGGCCGGCGGGGCCCGGCCCGCCGCTGGCAGCTCGTGCGGGCCGGTAGCGACGCCGTCCCCGCCTCGACCCGCCGGTTCATGGCCCGCGCCCGGCAGCGCCGGATGCGGGCGGCGCTGCCGTGGGCGGTCGCGGCCGGCGTGCTCGCGCTCGCCGGGCTGGTCGCCTGGACCGTGCTCGGGACCGGGCTGTTCGGCGTCCGCGAGGTGCGGGTGGAGGGCGCGACGCTGGTCACCCCGGTGCAGGTGCGCGACGCCGCCGGCGTCGCCGACGGTACGCCGCTGGCCCGGGTCGACCTGGCGGGCACCGCCCGGCGGATCGGTGCGCTGCCGGCGGTCGAGCGGGCCGACGTGATCCGCGACTGGCCGGACGCGCTGGTGGTCCGGGTGACCGAGCGGACCGGCGTGGCCGTGGTGCCGCGGGGGGAGCAGTTCGTCGTCGTCGACGGGGCCGGCGTGGTCTTCCGGACCCTCGCCGAGCGGCCCGGGGGCCTGCCGCTGGTCCGGCTGGCCGCGCCCGGCCCGGGGGACGCGGACACCCGCGCCGCCCTGGACGTGCTCGCCGCGCTGACTCCGCAGCTGCGGGCGGAGCTGGTGGACGTGACCGTCGAGGGGCTCGCCCGGATCACGCTCAACCTGCGGGGCGAGCGGCGGGTGGTGTGGGGCGACGCGACCCGGGGCGAGGACAAGGCGCGGGTCGCCACCGCGCTGCTGGACCGCGAGGCGGCGACGATCGACGTGAGCGCCCCCGACGTGGTGACCTTCCGGTGAGTGTGACGCGTCCGAAGGCGGCGACACGCCGCGTGGTTGCTTGGTTCGACGGGCGGGGGCGCTTACGTTGCCCCGAAGAGGATCAGTGGTTGACATAACTGTAAGCCTCTAGTAGAGGGTGAGGGTTTAGGCCCGAACCCCGCTGGTGCACAGCGTCCGTCGACCGCTGACCTGGCCAAGCCGTGTGGGGCCGGCCCATGCCAATCTCGAGGGGGAAAGGACCTTCAGATGACACCTCCGCACAACTACCTGGCGGTCATCAAGGTCGTCGGCATCGGGGGCGGCGGCGTGAACGCCGTCAACCGAATGATCGAGGTTGGGCTCAAGGGCGTCGAGTTCATCGCGATCAACACCGATGCGCAGGCGCTGCTGATGAGCGACGCCGACGTCAAGCTGGACGTCGGCCGTGAGCTGACCCGAGGGCTGGGCGCCGGTGCCAACCCGGACGTCGGCAAGAACGCCGCCGAGGACCACCGCGACGAGATCGAGGAGGTGCTCAAGGGCGCCGACATGGTCTTCGTGACCTGCGGCGAGGGCGGCGGCACCGGCACCGGTGGAGCGCCGGTGGTGGCGAACATCGCCCGCAAGCTCGGCGCGCTCACCATCGGCGTGGTGACCCGGCCGTTCTCGTTCGAGGGCAAGCGCCGCCAGGTGCAGGCCGAGTCGGGCATCGACGAGCTGCGCAACCAGTGCGACACGCTGATCGTGATCCCGAACGACCGGCTGCTCGCGCTCGGCGACCGGAACATCTCCATGATGGACGCGTTCCGCACCGCCGACCAGGTGCTCCTCTCCGGTGTCCAGGGCATCACCGACCTGATCACGACCCCCGGTCTGATCAACCTGGACTTCGCCGACGTCAAGAGCGTCATGAGCGGCGCGGGCAGCGCCCTCATGGGCATCGGCAGCGCCCGCGGGGAGAACCGCGCGGTGGAGGCGGCCGAGGCGGCGATCTCCAGCCCGCTGCTGGAGCAGAGCATGGACGGCGCGCGCGGCGTGCTGCTCTCCATCGCCGGCGGTTCCGATCTGGGCCTGTTCGAGATCAACGACGCGGCCCAGCTGGTCACCGACGCGGCGCACCCGGACGCGAACATCATCTTCGGCGCGGTCATCGACGACGCCCTCGGCGACGAGGTGCGGGTCACCGTGATCGCGGCGGGCTTCGACGGGGGCGCTCCCGCGTACAAGGCGGCCGAGCCGGCCCGCAAGACCAACCAGAACCAGCCGGCGCCGCCCACGACGCCGGTGCCGCCGCCGGCCACCATGCCGGCCCCGCAGCAGTCCCCCCGTCGGGTTCTCTTCGACGACGTCGACGTGCCCGACTTCCTCAAGAACGGTTCCTGAGCCCTGCCGATGAACAGCTCCGCCGCTCCGGTGCGTCCCGACCGTCGCGCCGAACTCGCGGCCGGCCTCGCCCGTGTCCGCTCCCGGATCGCCGACGCCTGCACGGCCGCCGGCCGGGACCACGGCGAGGTCACCATGATCGCGGTGACGAAGACGTACCCGGCCGGCGACGTGGTCGCGCTGGTCGGGCTCGGGGTCACCGACGTGGGGGAGAACCGGGACCAGGAGGCGTCCGGGAAGGCGGCCGAGGTGGCGGCGGCCGGGGTGACGCCCCGGTGGCACTTCATCGGCCAGTTGCAGCGCAACAAGGCGAAGTCGGTGGTCCGGTACGCCGACGTCGTGCAGTCCGTCGACAGTGTCCGGCTGGCCCGGGCGCTGGACGCGGCGTCGGCGGCCGGCCGGGACCGGCCGCTGGACGTGCTGGTGCAGGTGAGCATCGACGGCGACGCGGCCCGCGGGGGCGCGCTGCCGGGCTCCGCCGACCCGGACGCGGGGCTGGATCAGGTCGCGGAGGCGGTGGCCGGCGCGGACGGGCTCCGGCTCGGTGGCCTGATGGCGGTCGCGCCGCTGGGCTGGGAACCGGAGCGGGCGTTCGCCCGGCTCGCGGAGGTGGCGGCCGTTTTCCGGGCGCGCCATCCGGAGTCGACGGTTCTCTCGGCGGGAATGAGCGGCGACCTGGAAATGGCGATCCGGTACGGCGCGACACATGTCCGGGTGGGCAGCGCGTTGCTCGGAATGCGTTCCACGCTGCGGTAGCCTGACCGCCAGAAGCAAATTACATCGGTGTTGTTTTGGTGGGAGCGGCATCCCGGATCGGGGTCGTGGCGCGCGACGCGAATCGTGCGCCGGGGGATTGCCGGTCCGGTCCGGTGGGCAGAGATGATCCACTCGCGACAGGCGACACGGCACGGGGGCGCGTGCCGCACGGCGGACGGGAAGGGCGCGGGATGGGTGCGCTGCGCAAGGCGGGGGTCTGGCTCGGTCTGGTCGAGGAGGACGACGAGCGGGCCTACGACGACGGTGGCTACGACAAGGGTGGCTACCGCGATTCGCGGTACCGGTCGAGCCGGTACCCGGAGGACTTCGGCGACGAGGACGAGGACGACGCGGACGAGCCGCCGGCGCCCCGACCCCGGCTCGGCGACCGGGGCCGCCTGAGCGAGCGGGCCGCCGCGCGTTCCGCCGACGGCGATCGGCTCGAGGCGGAGCGGCCGGAGCGGGCCGAGCGGTCCAGCGTCCGGTCCATCACGCGGTCCGCCGCCGCCGAGACGTCCGGGGCGCTGACCTACCACACCCGCGACAACCTGGCCCTGGCGCCGCAGTCGCAGGCCCGTGAGCGCGCGGTCGTGGCGGACGAGGAGCAGCGGTACCAGATCACGACGCTGCACCCCACCACCTACCGCGAGGCCCGCACCATCGGCGAGCACTTCCGCGACGGCGTCCCGGTGATCATCAACCTCACCGAGATGGACGAGGCGGACGCCCGGCGCCTGGTCGACTTCGCCGCCGGTCTGGCGTTCGGGCTGCGCGGTACGATCGAGCGCGTGACCAATCGGGTGTTCCTGCTCTCACCGGCCAACGTCCAGGTCACCGCGGAGGACAAGGCCAAGATCGCTGAGGGCGGCTTTTTCAGTCTCAGTTGACCCCGCCCGAGCGCAAGGGACGTCGCCTGTCGTGTTGTCGATCGTGCTCCAGGTTCTCTACCTGATCCTGTTTGTCTTCCTTCTGGTTCTTCTGTCCCGATTCGTGTTGAGCGCCGTTCTGCAGTACGGCCGGCGGTGGCAGCCGGGGCGCGCGGCATCGGCGGGTCTGGAATCCGTGTGGAGCGTCACTGATCCCCCTCTCAGCGCGTTGAGGCGTGTGATCCCTCCGCTGCGAATTGGTACCGTGAGCATCGACCTGGCCTCCCTTGTGCTCCTGGTTATCCTGTTCGTGCTGATGGAGTTCGTGTTGAGGCCGTTGATCTTCAGGACCGCCTGATGACCGACGCGCTTTCGCGGCCGCAACTGACCCGAGGAGTTTCGATGCCGCTGACCCCGGCCGACGTCCACAACGTCGCCTTCAAAAAGCCGCCGATCGGCAAGCGGGGGTATGACGAGGAGGAGGTCGACGCCTTCCTGGACGAGGTCGAGCGCGAGCTTGCCCGTCTGATCGAGGAGAACAACGAACTGCGCGCCCAGGTGGAGCGCGGTGGCCGGGGCCCGGCCCCCGCCGGTCCCGGTGGCGACGCCCGTCTCGCCGCCGAGCTCAACGAGGTCAAGGCGCAGCTCGACCGGGTGCAGCGGGACAAGGCCGCGGCCGAGCAGGCCGCCCGCGCGATGCAGGCGGAGCTGGAGCAGGTCCGCGCCACGGGGGGCGCTGCGGTGACCGGCGACGGCGAGCAGCAGGCGCTGCGGGTGCTGATGATGGCCCAGCGGACCGCCGACGACCACGTCTCCGACGCCCGCCGCGAGGCCGACCAGCTGCTCTCCGAGGCCCGTTCCAAGGCCGAGGAGGTCACCCGGGAGGCGCGCGCCAAGGCCGACGCCCTCGAGCGGGACGCCCGGCAGCGCCACCAGGAGGCCATGGGTGGCCTCGACGCCAAGCGCACGGCGCTGCAGAAGCACATCGAGGAGCTCAAGCAGTTCGAGCGTGAGTACCGGACCCGCCTGAAGGCCTACCTGGAGAGCCAGCTGCGCGACCTCGACGGTCGCGGCCAGGGCCTCGAGGCCGAGATGAACCGCGCCGAGAGCGGCCGGGTCGCGGGCGGCAACGGCCTGGCCGCGGCCGGTCTCGCCGGTTCCTACGGCGGCGGTCGCTCCGGCGCCCTGGAAGGCGGTCGCTGACCACCGGCCGGCGACCGTCCGGTGACGGTCGCCGGCTTCGCCACATCGGTACGACGCGGCGGGGGTGAGCCGTGATAGTCGCCAGTCTCCTGCTCATCGTCCTCGCGGTCGTGCTGCTGGTGATCGGTCTGGCCGGCGGCTCGAGCCTCCTGCTGGTCATCTCCATCGCGGCCAGCCTGCTGGCCGCCGTCGCGCTGGTCGCGGGTGCCCGCCAGGTGGCCGCCGCCCGGGTGACGGCCGAGCGGATCCGGCCCCGCGGCGGCCCGGCCCCCGCCGGCGCGTACGGGCCGGCCGTGGACACGGGTGTCCCGGTCCAGCACGTTCCTCCGCCGGTCGACGACGGCTCCGGGTGGCGGCAACCACCCGAGCCGCCGACGGCCGACCCGTCGGCAGGGGTCGAGCCGTTCGACGACGAGCCCGCCGCGCAGGACGTCCCGGTGGGCGACGCGGCGCGGTTGGCCCGCCTCGACCACGAGGTGCGGGTGGTCGACGGCCGCCCCCGGTACCACCTCGCGGGGTGCCCGCACCTGGTCGGCCGGGAGCACGAACCGGTGCCGGTGGCCGAGGCCGTCGACCTCGGCTTCACGCCGTGCGCCCACTGCGCGCCGGTCACCGCCCTGCTCGCCGAGGACGGGCGGATCGCCAGTGGTGGCGCGGGTGCCTGACGCGCCGGGCAGCGGCGGTCCGCTCACCATCGCCGTCCGGGTGAAGCCGGGCTCCTCCCGTACCCGGGTCGGCGGCCGGTTCGATGGCCCGCACGGTCCCGCCCTGGTCGTCGCGGTGACCGCGCCCGCGGTGGACGGGCGGGCCACCGAGGCGGCCCGCAAGGCCCTCGCCGACGCGCTCGGCGTCCGGCCCGCCGCGGTGTCGCTGCGCACCGGCGCCGCCAGCCGCGACAAGCTCTTCCTCGTCGAGGGGGCCACCCCGGACCTGCCCGGGGCGCTGCACCGCCTCCGCGACGGATGAGGGCCGGTGTCGCCGTCCCGGCGCGAGCCGCGACGAGACGGCATGCGCCATCCGGACGGGCGGTGACCGGTGCCGGTTCCGGTGTGACAGCCGTGCCGATCGGCACCACCGCCGCTGCCGGTCGTCGCCCGCGTTCGGGGCGGCCGGGCGGTGCCCGCCCGGGCCCCGCCCGCGCGGACCACCCGTGAGTCCCGGTCTGGAGGTCGCGCTCCTGCTCGGCGCGGCGGTGCTTCTCGTGGCAGTGGGCGCGGTCCGCCTGTCCACCCGGCTCGGCGTACCGAGCCTGCTCGTCTACCTCGCGCTGGGGGTGGCGATCGGCGAGGCGGGGCTCGGCATCCGCTTCGACGACGTCGACCTCACCCGCACGCTGGGGTTCTGCGCGCTCATCCTGATCATCGCCGAGGGTGGGTTGAGCACCCGGTGGAGCACCCTGCGGCCGGTGCTGGGGCTGTCCGCCGCGCTCGCCACGGTCGGCGTGGTGGTGAGCATCCTGGTGGTCGGGCTCGTCGTGCACCTGTTGCTCGGGCTGGACTGGCGGCTGGCGCTGCTCTACGGCGCGGTGCTCTCCTCGACCGACGCGGCGGCGGTGTTCGCGACCCTGCGCCGGCTGCGGCTGCCGCCCCGGCTGGTGGCGACCCTGGAGGCCGAGTCGGGCATGAACGACGCCCCGGTCGTGCTGCTGGTGGTGCTGCTGTCCCGGCCCACGGTCGAGCACCCCTGGTGGTACGAGGTCGGCCTGGTCACGTACGAGTTGGGCCTGGGCGCCCTGGTGGGCTTCGCGGCCGGCGTGGGCGGGCGGTGGGCGCTGCGCCGGGCGGCGTTGCCCTCGGCGGGGCTCTACCCGATCGCGGCGGTCGGGCTGACCGTGCTGGCGTACGCGGCCGGCTCGGTGCTGCACGCCTCCGGCTTCCTCGCCGTCTACGTCGCGGGCGTGCTGCTCGGCAACGCCCGGCTGCCGCACCGCCAGGCCATCCTCGGCTTCGCCGACGGGCTGGCCTGGCTGGCCCAGATCGGGCTCTTCGTGCTGCTCGGTCTCCTGGTGTCGCCGAGCCGGCTGGGCTCGGCGGTGCTGCCCGCGCTGGTCGCCGGGCTCGCGCTGGTGCTGCTCGCGCGGCCGGTCTCGGTGGCCGCGTCCGCCCTGTCGTTCCGGGTCGGCCTTCGGGAACAGGCCTTCCTGTCCTGGGCGGGGCTGCGCGGGGCGGTGCCGATCGTGCTGGCCACCATCCCGCTGTCGGAGCGGGTGCCGGGTGCGGACCGGCTCTTCGACGCGGTCTTCGTCCTGGTGGTGATCTTCACGCTGGTGCAGGCCGGCACGCTGGCCCCGGCCGCCCGCTGGCTGCGGGTGACCGCGCCCGCGGAGGCGGCGGAGATCCGGGTGGAGACGGCGCCGCTGGAGCGGATGCGGGCCGACCTGCTCCAGCTGGAGGTGCCGCCCGGCTCCCGCCTGGCCGGGGTGCACGTGGACGAGTTGCGGCTGCCGCTGGGCGCCTCGGTGACGCTCGTGCTGCGCGACGGGGTGGGTTTCGTACCCGGCCCGGACTTCCGGTTGAAGACCGGCGACAGCCTGCTGATCGTGGCGACCCACGGGGTGCGCGACCAGGCGGAGCGCCGGTTGCGGGCGGTCAGCCGGCAGGGCCGCCTGGCCCGGTGGTTTGGCGAGTACGGCGAGGACCGGGATGGTTGATCTGCTAGCGTTCCTTTTGCCCCGATATGGCATGAGTAGGGGCTGAACGACGGGGCGTCGGTGCGGCACGTTGTCGGACGCCTGTACGTTCCGTATCCTTGCCAACCTCCGGAGTGCGCTGCCCTGTGGTGGCGCGCCCGTTTCGTACCTGGGGGCGCCGAACGCGGCGACCCCTGTCCAGGTGCCGCGGTCCCCGCGGCTCCGCGGCCGAGGGAGCGACGATGGCGAAGCCAGCCGACACCAGGACCGCCGGCCGCAAGCCGGTGGCCAAGGCCACCCGCAGCGCGGCGGAGACCGAGAAGATCCGGGCGGCCCTGGCGGCGCGGCGCGACGAGCTTCGCGCCGAGTACGATCAGACGCTGAGCGAGATCACCGAGCTGCAGCGCGATCGGCTGACCGACTCGGCCGGGGACGACCAGGCCGACACCGGCACCAAGACGTTCGAGCGGGAGCAGGAGATCTCCCTCGCCAACAGCATCCTGGAACGGATCACGCAGGTCGAGCGGGCGCTGGAGCGGCTCGACGAGGGTGGTTACGGCTGGTGCGAGCGGTGCGGCAACCCGATCCCGGTGGAGCGGCTCGCCGCCTTCCCGTCGGCCACCCTCTGCGTGACCTGCAAGCAGCTGGAGGAGCGGCGCTGAGGCGACGCTCCCCGGCGGCGGAGAGGAGGCGGCGCCCCGGCGCCGCCGCGAGCGTCGATGGGGAGCAGATGACCGCAGCACCGACCCCCGGCCCCGGCCGCGCCCGGACCGCCGGGCAACCCGGCTCCGACCGTCAGGCCGAGCCGGCCGGCCAGACCGGGCCCGCCGGCGACAACGGGCCCGCCGACCCGCCGACCCGGGGCGGGCGTACGCCGCGGCGACGGGCCCTCGCGGTCCTGCTCGGCGTCGGGCTGACCTCCCTCGCCCTGGACCTGCTCACCAAGCACCTCGCCCTCCAGGCCCTCGAGGACCGCGCGCCGGTCGAGCTGTTCGGTGGCCTCGTCTACCTCAGCCTCACCCGCAACAGCGGTGCGGCGTGGAGCATCGGCGCCGACCACACGTGGATCTTCCCGCTGATCACCATCGGCGTGGTCGGGTGGATCCTCTGGATGGCGCTGCGGCTGCGCTCGCTGCCCTGGGCGCTCTCGCTCGGCCTGGTGCTGGGCGGTGCGCTGGGCAACCTGATGGACCGGATCTTCCGGGCCCCCGGCTGGTTCGTCGGCCACGTGGTCGACATGGTCAGCCTCCTCGACCCGTACGGGCGGGTCTGGCCGGTGTTCAACCTGGCCGACAGCTCCCTGGTCTGCGGCGTCATCCTGGCGGTGCTGCTCGAGCTGACCGGCCGCCAGCGCGACGGCAGCCGACTCGGGCGCGACGGCCGTCCCGTCGAGGCCGCCGACGCGGCCACCGGCGACGGCGAGCCGCGGGGGCGGGCATGACGTCGGCCTTCGCGGCCGGCGGTGACCAGCGTTCGCTGCCGGTGCCCGACGGCCTGGACGGCCTGCGGCTCGACCAGGCCGTCGCCCGACTCTTCGGGCTCTCCCGGACGACCGCCGCGGCCCTGGTCGACGCGGGTGCCGCGCTGGTGGACGGCGCGGTCCGGGCCAACTCGCACAAGGTGCGGGCCGGGTCCTGGCTGGAGGTGACGCTGCCGCCACCGGCCGCCCCGCCCGCCGTGGTGCCGCAGGCCGTGGCCGGCCTGACCGTGGTGTACGCCGACGACGACATCGTCGTGGTGGACAAGCCGGTCGGCGTGGCCGCCCACCCCAGCCCCGGCTGGACCGGCCCGACCGTGGTCGGCGGGCTGGCCGCGATCGGCCACCGGATCTCCACCAGTGGCGCCGCCGAGCGGCAGGGCGTCGTGCACCGGCTGGACGTCGGCACCACCGGCATCATGGTGGTCGCCAAGAGCGAGCAGGCGTACACGGTGTTGAAGCGGGCGTTCAAGGACCGCGAGGTGGACAAGCGCTACCACGCGGTGGTGCAGGGCCACCTGGACCCGCTGCGCGGCACCGTCGACGCCCCGATCGACCGGCACCCCCACCACGACTACCGCTGGGCGGTCGTCTCCGGCGGCAAGCCGAGCATCACCCACTACGACACGCTCGAGGCGTTCCCGGCGGCGAGCCTCGTCGACGTCCGGCTGGAGACCGGCCGCACCCACCAGATCCGGGTCCACTTCTCGACGCTGCGCCACCCCTGCGTCGGCGACCTCACGTACGGTGCCGACCCGACGCTCTCCGCCCGGCTCGGCCTCGACCGGCAGTGGCTGCACGCCCGCGAGTTGGGGTTCCGCCACCCCCGAACGGGGGACGAGGTGCGCTTCGTCAGCGACTACCCTGACGATCTGAACCGCGCGCTGGCACTCCTGCGGGACTGACGGCGGCGGCGACCGCCCCAGCACGTGTCTCACGGATCTCGCCGGCCGGACCCGTTCCGGGTGTCGACGAGATCCAGGAGACCCGCCCGTGACGACCCGACGAGGGGGACTTCCGCCCGTGCGCGCCGGTGACCTGCTGCGCCAGCTGGACCAGCAGCTGCTGCCCCGCCTCCTGGCCGCCGCCGGCCGGCTGGGCCAGGGCCCGGCCCGGCCCCGGGTGCTGCCCACGGTGGCGCTGCTCTCCTGCGCCGCCGTGCTGCTCACCGCCGTCTGGGCCACCGACGGCGCTCCGGTCGGCGACCGCACGGTGGGCGAGGTCACCCGGGTCGGGGTGGCCGCCGGGGACTCCATCCCGGGCTACGTCCAGGCGGCCGCGGCCGACCTGGCGGCGATGCCGGCGGCCGTCCCGTCGTCCGGCGACGGCACGTACGCGCTGGTCTCCCTCTCCGCGTACCTGACACCGCAGCGGGCGGCCAGCGTTCTCGGCGACGTGCCGGTCGCCGCCGTCTTCGGACGGGTGCCGCTGCCCGACCGGCAGACCGAGATCGTCCGCATCGCCGCGCAGCGGCTGCCCGACGACGCGGTCGCCGCCATGGGCGAGGTCGCCGCCCGCAAGGACCGGGAGGCCGCCGACTACCTGGCGCGGGCCGCTGCGGTGACCGGTGGCGGCCCCGAGGAACGCGAGCTCCGCCAGTGGTACGTCAGCGGCGCCGAGGTGGCCGCGGCGGAGGCGACGGCCTACCGCACCGGGTGCTCCTGCCTCTACGCCGCGGTGGTCCGGGCGGAGCCGGTCGCCCTGCGCCGCGTGGCGTCCCGGCCGGGGGTGCGGGTGGTGGACCCGGCTCCGGAGGTGCGCCGGCTCGATCGCACCGTCTTCACGCCTCCGTTGCCGGAGCAGGACGAGGTGGCGAGTCCGCCGAGGGACGCTGCCGTGCCCCCGCCCGCGGCCCCGGCGACCGCCGATCCGGTCCCCAGTTCGGCCGCCGCGCCGACGCCCGACGCGGGCGCGACCCCGTCGCCGGCACCACCGGTGATTAATTCGTCACCGGTTCCGTCGACCACGCCGCCGTCACCGGCGACCTCGCAGTCGCCGGTGACCTCGACAGACTCCTCCGAGAGCCGCTCGCCGGAGCCCACTTCCTGACAGTGGGCGGGCCCGCCGGTGCGCGTACCGGTGTGGCCCGAATAGGGTTTCGTTCGTAGCCTGTCAGGCGGAGCAGGATGGCGTCGGGAGGGCGAGCCGTGGAGGGCAGCGAGACCGGCTGGGGACGGTCGGCCGAACCGGCACCGCGGTGGCGGGCGCTGCTCGACCGGGCGCGGCTGGCTGGCCGCGCCGTTGAGCAGGGCGAGTCGGACCGGCGGGCGGATTCCCCGGCGCCCGAGCCGCTGCCCCGGCGCGCCGCCGGCAACGGCTACGCCGCCCGGGTCCCGGCCGTCGGGCACCCCGCGGAGCTGTCGTACGGCGCCGAGCCCCCGCCCTACGGTGCGGAACCGCCACCGTACGCCGGCGGCCCGCGGGACGACGCCGGCTACCGTGCCGAGGCGACCTACCGGGTGGAGCCGACCTACCGGGCCGACCCGGCGTACCGGACGCCGCCGGCTCCGCGCCCGGAGCCGCGCTACCCCGAGCCCGAGCCGCCCCCGCCGGCCCAGTCGCGGTACGCCCTGCTCGACAACGGCTACCGGCACGCACCGGTCGACCCGCGGTACGCGCCGCCGGGGACCGGCCACCAGCCCGAGCCGGCGTACGCGCCGCCGGGGACAAGCCACCAGCCCGAGCCGGCGTACGCGCCGCCGGCCGCCGACCGGGGATACGCCCGGGTGGAGTGGCGGCCGCAGGCGGTGGAGAGCGAGCGGGAGCGGGCCGCCTCGGTGCTCCGGCGCGAGCTGGGCACCCCCCGGGTGCTCGCGTTCGCCAACCCGAAGGGCGGCGTGCACAAGACCACGGCGACCGTGCTGGCCGCGGCGACCGTGGGCAGTATCCGCGGCCGTGGCGTGCTGGCCTGGGACGACAACGAGCTGCGCGGCACCCTCGGGCTGCGCGCCGGCAGCGCCCGGCACGCGCGCACCATCCGGCACCTGATCAGCGACCTCGCCCACATCGAGATCAAGGACGGGCCGGAGCTGCTCGACCAGCTCGACGACTACCTGCGGCACGCCTCGGACGGCTCGTACGACGTGCTGGCCGGCGAGGAGAGCCCCCGCTTCGCCCAGCGGCTCGACCAGTTCACCGTGCGCCGGGTGCTGGAGCTGCTCCGGCGTACCCACGACGTGATCTGCGTGGACACCGGCAACAACGTGGAGAGCGCCAACTGGCGCACCGTCATGCAGGCCGCCGACCAGCTGGTGGTCACCACGGTGCCCCGGGAGGACGCGGCGTTCAGCGCGGACTGGATGCTCGACCTGCTGCACGAGGTCGGCATGGGCGAGCTGGCCGACAACGCGGTGACGCTGATCTCCTGCCCCACCCCGGGCCGCACCGACCTCCAGGCCGACCTGGAGCGCCACTTCGCCACCCGTACCCGGGCGGTGACCGTGGTGCCGTACGACCCGGCGCTGGAGAGCGGCTCGTCGATCGAGTACCACCAGCTCCAGCCGGCGACCCGGGAGGCGTGGCTGAACGCCGCCGCCGTGATGCTGGAGCCGTTCGCCCGCTGACCGGCCGGGCGTCTCGTCCACCGGCGACCCGTCGCGGCGCCGCGCCTGAGAGGATCACGGGGTGAGCGCGGACACCCCCGACCCCGACCGCCCCGAGCCACGGCCCGCGGCCGCGGCGCCGCACGCCGAGCCACCAGTCGAGCCGCCCGCACCGGCCGTGCCGCGGGAGCGCCCGTCCGGCGGCGACCCGACGACGCCGGTCGCGGCCGAGGGGCCCGCTGCGGCGAAGGGCCCGCCGGTGGCGCCCGTCGGCGGGCCGGCCGGCCCGGTGTACCCGGCGACCTGGTACGACGGTCCGCCCCCGGTGGCGGAGGAGCCACCCCGCCCGCGAATCGCGCGGGCCGTGGCGGCGGCCCTCGGCCTGGTGGTGCTCGGCGCGCCGCTCGGGCTGCTCTGGGCCGCGGTGGCACCCGACACCCCGGTGGTGCGGACCGCGGAGGGCGCCATCTACGGCGAGCCGCAGCCCGAGCAGCCGATCGCCGCCGACGGCTGGTTCAGCCTGCTCGGTCTCGGCTTCGGCGTGCTGGCGGCGATCGCGCTCTGGTTCGTGCTGCGCCGGGGCCGGGGCCCGGTCGGGCTGCTCGCCGCGGTCCTCGGCTCGCTCGGCGCGGCGCTGGTCGCCTGGCAGGTCGGCCGCCGGGTGGGGCTGGCCACCTTCGAGCGGCTGCTGACGACCGCCCCGGAGGGCGAGGCGTTCGGCAAGCCGGCCGACCTGCGGGCCGGCGGGATCGAGTGGGTGCTGGGCGTGCTCCCGGTGCCGTACGGCAACGTGCTGCTGCCCGCGTTCGGCGCCGCCGTCGCGTACACCCTGCTGGCCGGCTGGTCCCGGTGGCCGTCGCTGCACCCCGGGCCGGTGCCCGGCGTCAGTTGGGGGTCGGCGGCGACGCGAGTTCCCCCAGCGGCACCGGCACCGCCCGCACCTGGCGCAGCAGAGCCGCCTCGCGGTTGAGCAGCCGCAGCTCGGCGCGGAGCCGGGCGGCGGTGTCGTCGATCGCGAGCAGCCGCTGCCGGTCGGCGACGGTCAGCGCCGCGGTCGCGGCGACCAGGTGCGACAGGACCGTCGGATCCTCCGGGAGCTGCTCGGAGATCTCCTCCGGGTCGGCCCGGACCAGCCCCAGGTACTGCCGGAACACCGCGAGCACGCGGGCGGCGAGCAGGCCGGCGGCCTCGTCCGGGGTCGCCGGCTCGGGCAGCCACTCGACCTCGGCGGTCAGGTAGGGCGCGCCGGCGCGGTCGACCTCGCCGACGCGGAACCGCCGCCGGCCCACGGTGACGATGTCGAAGCCGCCGTCCGGCAGCTCGGTCACCTGCCGCAGCTCGGCGGTGCAGCCCACGTCGTGCAGCGTGAGCTCGCCGCCGTCGGGCAGCGGACGGCCGTCCGGCCCCTTCGGGGCGACCTCCCAGCCGGCCCGGATCGCCACCACACCGAACTCCCGCGGCGCGCCGTCGGGAAGATCGACCAGGTGCCGGACGAGCGCGCGGTAACGCTCCTCGAAGATGTGCAACGGCAGCACCAGACCGGGGAAGAGGACGGTTCCGAGCGGAAACACCGGCAGCCGCGCAGTCACGCGTCGAGCGTATCCGGATCCGGTCCCGGCGGCGTGTCCCGGCTCACCGTCCCGTCGTGCGGGCGGTGCCGGTCGGTGCCGGACGTGTCCGCCTAGACTCGCAAGGGTGCTGAACCGGATCGACCTGCGCGGCGGTGTCCGTGACCCGCGCCGCCTGTTGCCTCGTGCCCAGCTCGACGTGTCCGTGGCCGTCGAGCGGATCCGCCCCCTCGTGGAGGCGGTGCGGGAGCATGGCTACCCGGCGATCCGGGAGGCGAGCGAGCGGTTCGACGGGGTCTGCCCGGACGTGCTGCGCGTGCCCGCCGAGGTGATCGCCGAGGCCGAGGGGACGCTCGACCCGCAGGTGCGCGCCGCGCTGCTGGAGTCGATCACGCGGGCCCGGCGGGTGCACGCCGACCAGCGCCGCACCGACCACACCACCCAGGTGGTGCCCGGCGGCACGGTCACCGAGCGCTGGGTGCCGGTCGACCGGGTGGGCCTGTACGTCCCCGGCGGCCTGGCGATGTACCCGTCGACCGTGGTGATGAACGTGGTGCCCGCCCAGGCGGCCGGGGTGCGCTCGCTGGTCGTGGTCAGCCCGCCGCAGAAGGACAACGGTGGCCTTCCCGACCCGCGCGTGCTCGCCGCCTGCGCCCTGCTCGGGGTGGACGAGGTCTACGCCGTCGGCGGCGCGCAGGCCGTGGCGATGCTCGCGTACGGCGCCGCGGTCGACCCCGCCGGCACGGTCTTCTGCGCGCCGGTCGACATGATCACCGGCCCGGGCAACATCTGGGTGACCGCCGCCAAGCGGCTGCTGCGCGGCGTGGTCGGCATCGACGCCGAGGCCGGCCCGACCGAGATCGCCATCCTCGCCGACGACACCGCCGACCCGGCGCACGTCGCCGCGGACCTGGTCAGCCAGGCGGAACACGACCCCCTCGCGGCCAGCGTGCTGGTCACCCCGTCGACCGCGCTGGCCGACGCGGTCGAGCGGGAGCTGGCCCGCCAGGTCCCGGCGACCAAGCACGCCGAGCGGGTCACCACGGCGCTGTCCGGCGAGCAGAGCGGCATCGTGCTCGTCGACGACCTCGAGGCGGGGCTGCGGGTGGTCGACGCGTACGCGGCCGAGCACCTGGAGATCCAGACCGAGAACGCCCGCGACTGGGCGCTGCGGGTCCGCAACGCCGGCGCGATCTTCGTCGGCGCCTGGTCGCCGGTGTCGCTCGGCGACTACTGCGCCGGCTCCAACCACGTGCTGCCCACCGGCGGCTGCGCCCGGCACTCGTCCGGCCTGTCGGTGCAGTCCTTCCTGCGGGGCATCCACCTGGTGGAGTACACGCGGGACGCGCTGCGCGAGGTGGCGCCGCACGTGGTCACCCTGGCCACCGTCGAGGACCTGCCGGCGCACGGCCAGGCGGTCAGCGCGCGCTTCCCGGGGGAGACCCCGTGAGCGAGCGGAGCGAGCGAACCATCGGGCTCAGCCCTCGCCGCCGTCAGGGCGGCGCCGAGCGGAGCGGGGCGGCGGCATGAGTGCCCTGGACGACCTGCCGATCCGGGACGACCTGCGCGGCCGGTCCCCGTACGGGGCGCCGCAGCTCGACGTGCCGGTCCGGCTGAACACCAACGAGAACTCGTACCCGGTGCCCGAGGCGGTGGCGGACGCCATCGCCAAGGCGCTCGCCGTCGAGCTGCGCGACCTCAACCGCTACCCGGACCGGGACGCGGTGGCGCTGCGCGCCGACCTGGCCGCGTACCTGGGGCACGGGCTCACCGTCGACCACGTGTGGGCGGCCAACGGCTCCAACGAGATCCAGCAGCAGCTGCTCCAGGCGTTCGGCGGGCCGGGGCGCAGCGCGCTCGGCTTCACGCCGGCGTACTCGATGCACCCGCTGCTGGCGCTCGGCACCGGCACCCGGTGGGTGCCCGGCCGGCGCGGCGCCGACTTCGGCCTGAGCGCCGACGACGCGGTGGCGCAGGTCCGGGAGCACCAGCCGGACGTGGTGTTCCTCTGCTCGCCGAACAACCCCACCGGCACGGCCCTCGACCCGGCCGTGGTCGCGGCCGTGCTCGACGCGGCGCCGGGCATGGTGGTCGTGGACGAGGCGTACGCGGAGTTCGCCCGGCCGGGCACGGTCAGCGCCCTCGCGGTGCTGCCCGGGCACCCCCGGCTGGTGGTGACGCGCACGATGAGCAAGGCGTTCGGGTTCGCCGGCGGGCGGCTCGGCTACCTCGCCGCCGACCCGGCGGTGGTGGCGGCGGTGCAGCTGGTCCGGCTGCCGTACCACCTGTCGGCGCTCACCCAGGCCGCCGCCCGCGCGGCCCTGGCGCACCGCGACGCCCTGCTCGGCACCGTCGCGGCGATCATGGAGCAGCGGGACCGGATCGTGGCCGCCCTGCGTGCCCGCGGCCACCGGGTGGCCGACAGCGACGCCAACTTCGTGCTCTTCGAGACCCGTGGTGACCAGGCCGCCGCCTGGCGGACGCTGCTGGACGCCGGGGTACTGGTCCGCGACGTCGGCCTGCCGGGCTGGCTGCGGGTCACCGCCGGCACGCCCGCCGAGACCGACGCCTTTTTGTCTGCGATGGAGAAGCTGTCATGAGTCGGACCGCCCGGATCGAGCGGGTCACCAAGGAGACCAAGGTCCTCGTCGAGATCGACCTCGACGGGACGGGCCAGGCCGAGATCAGCACCGGTGTCGGCTTCTACGACCACATGCTGAACCAGATCGCCCGGCACGGCGGCTTCGACCTGACCGTGCAGACCGTCGGCGACCTGGAGATCGACGCGCACCACACGATGGAGGACACCGCGCTCGCGCTGGGCGCGGCGTTCGACCAGGCGCTGGGCGACAAGGCGGGCATCCGGCGGTACGGCTCGGCCACCGTCCCCATGGACGAGGTGCTGGTCCGGGCCGCCGTGGACCTGTCCGGCCGGCCGTACGTCGTGCACGACGAGCCGGCGCTCGCGCCGTACATCGGCCCGGTCTACCCGACCAGCATGACCCGGCACATCTGGGAGTCCTTCGGGCAGTCGGCCCGGATCACGCTGCACGTGGACGTGCTGCGGGCCGCCCGGCCCGGCGGTCACCCGGACGCCCACCACGTGGTGGAGGCCCAGTTCAAGGCGGTGTCCCGGGCGCTGCGCGAGGCGACCGCGATCGACCCGCGCTCGGCGGGCGTGGTGCCGAGCACGAAGGGCGCCCTCTGATGAACGCGAGGAACGCAGTGCGGCGCAGTACCGCGGTCGCGGATGGCGGAGGGCTCTGATGGCGAGCCTGCTTCCGATCCTGCTGCTGGTCCTGGCCGGGGTGCTCGCCGGTGGGGTGCTCTCGTTGCACCGGCAGGGGGCCCCGCGCGGGGCGCTGGCGGTCACCGCGGTGCTGGCCGTGCTGGCCGCCGTGGCCGGCGGGTTGTGGCTGCTCCCGGGGGAGGGGTCGTGAGCGAGCGGTACAGCGCACCGGCGTCCCGCGGCGGCGCCGACCGGAAGGGGGCGGCGGCATGAGCCGTGTGGTGGTACTCGACTACGGTTCGGGCAACCTGCGGTCGGCGGAGCGCGCGCTGGCCGCGGCCGGTGCGGACGTGACGGTCACCGACGACCTGGCCGCCGCCGCCGACGCGGACGGCCTGGTGGTGCCGGGCGTGGGTGCGTTCGCCGCCTGCATGGCGGGCATCGAGGCGCTCGGCGCCGGCCCGGTCATCGCCGGGCGGGTCGCCGCCGGCCGGCCGGTGCTCGGCATCTGCGTCGGCATGCAGGTGCTCTTCGAGCACGGCGACGAGCACGGCGTCGTGACGAAGGGCCTCGGGCTGCTGCCCGGCGGGGTTACGAAGCTGCCGGCCCGGCGGCTGCCGCACATGGGGTGGAACACGGTGCGTCCGCCGGCCGGTTCGGTGCTCTTCGCCGGCCTGTCCGGCGACAGCCGGTTCTACTTCGTCCACTCGTACGCCGTCGGCGACGTGGCCGGGCTCGCCGCTGCCGGCGCCGCCGTCACCACCGCCCGCCACGAGGCCGAGTTCGTGGCGGCCGTGGAGCGCGGCCCGCTCTCCGCCGCCCAGTTCCACCCGGAGAAGTCCGCCGACACGGGTGCCGCGCTGCTGCGCAACTGGCTCGCGACGCTGCCCGCCGGTGACTGAGAGACTGCCGGGAAGCGGCGCCGGGGAGGTCCGATGAGCAAGGAACGGGCCCGGCGCCGGGCCGTGCGGGAGGCGGAGGCGGCGCGGGAGCGGGTGGTCCGGGAGCGGCGGCTGGCCCGCCGGGCCCGCCGGCGGGCACTGGTCCGCCGGCTGACGCCCACGGTGCGCCGGGGGCGGACCGGCCGGCTGCCGCGGCACAGTCGCGGGGAGCGCGCCGCGATCGTGGTGCTGACCGGGGCGGCGATCCTGCTGATCTGGTCCCTCGTGGACGATCTGGCGCTGCGACTCGCCCTGGTCGCGCTGCTGCTGCTCGTACTGCCGGCGATCGTGGTGATCGCTCTGGACCGTCGTACCTGATCCGAGGAGAGATTCCGTGAGCCTCACCCTGTTGCCCGCCGTCGACGTCGCCGACGGCCAGGCCGTCCGCCTCGTGCAGGGCGCCGCCGGCAGCGAGACGACGTACGGCGATCCTCTCGACGCCGCGCTCGCCTGGCAGCGCGACGGCGCCGAGTGGATCCACCTGGTCGACCTGGACGCGGCGTTCGGCCGGGGATCCAACGCGCACCTGCTCGCCGAGGTGGTGCGGCAGCTCGACGTCAAGGTGGAGCTGTCCGGCGGCATCCGGGACGACGAGTCGCTGCGGGCCGCCCTCGGCACCGGCGCCGCCCGGGTGAACATCGGCACCGCCGCCCTGGAGGATCCGGAGTGGTGCGACCGGGTCTGCGCCGAGTTCGGCGACCGGGTCGCGATCGGGCTCGACGTGCGGGGCCGTACCCTGTCGGCCCGGGGCTGGACGCGCGACGGCGGTGACCTGTGGGAGGTGCTGGAGCGGCTCGACAAGGCCGGGGCGTCGCGGTACGTGGTCACCGACATCACCAAGGACGGCACGATGCGCGGGCCGAACCTGGACCTGCTGCGGGAGGTCTGCGCCCGCACCGACGCCCCGGTGATCGCCTCCGGCGGCGTGTCCACCCTGGACGACCTTCGGGCGCTGGCCGCACTGGAGCCGGTCGGTGTCGAGGGCGTGATCGCCGGCAAGGCGCTCTACGCCGGCGCCTTCACGGTGGCCGAGGCGCTGGAGACACTGGCCGCCGCCTGAGCCCGGCCGCACCGGATCGTACGGGTGTCGGGCGACCCGCCGTTCGTGCTCGACCGACCGCTGTTCGCGCTGCCAGACTGGCTCGGTGAGCGGGGCGGTCGTCGGCCGGGACGAGGTGATCGACCGTGCGCGGCGTGCCCTGGCCGAGGGGCGGCCGGTCCTCCTGGAGGGCCCGGCGGGGATCGGCAAGACCGTCGTCCACCGGGCGATCCTGGACGCGGCGCGTCGCGACGGCTGGCGCGTCCTGGACTGCGCGCCGACGGAGATCGAGGCGGGGTTGCCGTTCGCGGCGTTGGCCGACCTGCTGGCCACGCTGGCCGACCGGGTGCCGCGGCTGCCCGCACCGCAGCGTGCCGCGCTCGCCAACGTGCTGCTCACCGACGAGGCCACCCAGCCGGTGGACGAGCGGTCGGTCGGGGCCGCCACGCAGGCACTGCTCGGCGCCGCCCTGGCCGATCCGGCCGAGCCGCGGCTGCTCGTGGCGGTCGACGACGCTCCGTGGCTCGATCCGCCGAGCGAACGGGCGCTGCGGTTCGCCCTGCGCCGGCTGGTGCCGCGGGTCGCCGTCCTGGCGACCGCCCGCGTCGAGCAGTCCGGCGCCGAGCCCGCGCCGCTGGGCCTCGACCGGGCCGCCCGACCGGAACGCCTCACGCTCGACCCGCTGGGCGTCGGGTCCCTGCACCACGTTCTGCGTGCCGAGCTCGGCGCCGCGCTGCCCCGACCGCTGCTCGTCCGGATCGCCGGTGAGGCCGGCGGCAACCCGCTGCTCGCGATCGAGCTGGCCCGGGCGGTGCTCCGGATGCCGCACCCGCCGGCACCCGGGGCCGACCTGCCGGCCGCGCCGTCGCTGCGGGGCCTGGTCGTCGACCGGCTCGCCACCCTTCCCCCGCAGACCCGGGACGCGATCCGCCTGGCCGCCCTGTCCGGCGTCCCCACCCTGGCCGGGCTGGCCCGAGCCGGCGTGCCACCGAGCGCCTTCGACGCCGCGGAGGAGGCCGGCCTGGTCACGGTCGGCGGTGACGTGGTCGGGTTCGCCCACCCGGTGTACGCGGCGGCGGTCCGTGCCGAGATCCCGCCGGGGGTGCGCCGGCGGCTGCATCGGCTGCTCGCCGACACCACGGAGAACCCCGACGAGCGGGCCCGGCACCTCGCCCGTTGCGTGACCGGGCCGGACCCGGCGGCGGCGGCGGAGATCGCGGCGGCCGCCGACCGGCAGCGGGCCCGCGGGGCGCCGGAGACGGCGGCGGGCCTGTACGACTGTGCCGCCCGCCTGGTTCCGCCGCCGGTCGGGGAGCACGCCCGATGGCGGCTGGCCGCGGTGCAGTGCCGGTTCGACGGCGGTGACTTCCCGGCCACCAAGTCGGCGGCCGACCAGGCGGCGCGGGAGTTGACCGGTGCCGCGCGGGCGGAGGCCCTGCTGCTGCGTGCGGTCGTGGCGTGGAGCTCCGACGAGCCGCCGGGGGCGGCCGAGCGGGCGGCCGAGGCGGCACTCGCGGCCGCGCCTGCCGGCTCGACGCTGGCCGGACGGATCCACGCCCACCTCAGCCTGTTCCGGGACGCCCCGGACCCGGCCCGGCACCACGGCGAGGCGGCCATCGAGCTGCTCGCGGGCAGTCGGAACGATCGGGACATGCAGGCCGCCGCGTTGCTGCTGCTGTTCCTCAACGAGGTCCGTGGCGGGCTGCCGGCGCGCACCGAGCTGCTGGACCGGGCGCTGGAACTGGAGGGGCCGGCGCCGTCGTGGCTGGCGGGGATCGTGCCGGCGGTCTGGTGGCGGGCGATCGACGAGCACGACCGGGCGCGGGAGCGGCTGCACACCCTGTTGGACCGGGCCACCATGCGGGGTGACGAGCCGTCCCAGCACGAACTCCGGACCCACCTCGGGGAGGTCGAGCTGCTCGCCGGCCGGTGGCCGGCCGCCGCCGCGCACATCGCCGCCGCCCGCGAGTTGGGCGAGCAGAACGGCAGCGACCAGGTCGGCGTGAAGTGGCTGGACGGGCTGCTGCTCGTGCACCGCGGCCAGCTGGCCGAGGCCACGCGGATCGCCGAGTCCGGGCTGCGCCGGGCGGCCGAGACGGACGACGAGTGGTGCCGGCGGATCCACGAGCAACTGGCCGGCTTCGCCGCGCTGATCGACGGCCGGCTACCGGCGGCCGCCCGGCACTACGGCGACCTCGCCGCCACCATCGACCAGATGGGTCTCGTCGAGCCGCTCGCCCAACGCTTCGAGCCGGACTGGCTGGAGGCCTGTGTCGGCGCCGGTGACCTGACCACCGCGGGGGCGGTGCTGGACCGGCTGGCCGCCCGGCACCGGCGGCTGCCCCGGCCGTGGACCACGCTCGGGCTGGCGCGCAGTCGCGTGCTGCTGGCCGGGGCCCTCGGCCGGGACCCGTCCGACGCCCTCGCTGAGCTGGTCGCCGCCCGGGCCGCCGTGCCGGCCGACGTGCTGCCCTTCGACCGGGCCCGGTGCCTGCTGGTGGCGGGCGTCGCGTACCGGCGGCTCCGCAGCCGGCGCGAGGCGCGGGACGCGTTGGCCGCGGCGGCCGTCGAGTTCGACGCCCTCGGCGCGGTCGCCCTGGCGGCCCGGGCCCGGCTGGAGGCGGGCCGGACAGGTGGCCGCCCTCCCGCGCCCCGCCAGCTCACCGCGACCGAGCGGGAGGTGGCCCGGCTCGCCGCCGCCGGCCGGACCAACCGGGTCATCGCCGACACGCTGTTCATCAGTCCGAAGACGGTCGAGGCCAACCTGGCCCGGGTCTACCGCAAGCTCGGTGTCGGCAGCCGCGCCGAGCTGGGCGCGGCCATGGCCCGGGGCGCCGACGTCGAAGCATAGGGAAACACCCGATTACCCGGGTGGCGCGGCGACCTAGCGTCGGCGCATGGCCACCCGCCTCTTCGTCCTCGAACGCTACGACCGGGTCCCCGAGGACCGCGCCGACGAGTCGCTCAGCCGGTTGAGCAACGGCGTCACCCGGCTACGCGGTGCGTTGCGCATCCCCGCTGACGACGTCGTGCTCGCGCTCGTCGAGGGGCCGGACGCGGACACCGTCGCGGAGGCGGCGGCGGCCGCCGGCTGGCGGGTGGACCGGCTGGGCCCGGCCGAGTGGATCGCCGTACCGGACGCGGACGGCACCGGGTGGTGACCGCCGGGCCGGGGACCGCCGGCCGGTGCGTCGTCGGCGGTCGCCCCTGGTCCGGGAACTTTCGTCGAGGAGGGACGTCGAGGTGAAGCAGACAGGTCGGGGTGGACGGTCGCTGCCGCTGCTGGTGGTGACGGGGCTGATGGTCATACCGCTCGCCGGTTGCGGCGGTGACGAGCCGGCGGCGACGCCCGCCGCACCGCCCCCGGTCGACTCGCAACTGCCGCCGGCCGGCGCGGAGGGGGAGCCGGTGGCCACCTCGGCGGCAGCCGGCCCGGACGCCTGCGCGCTGGTGTCCAAGCAGGAGGCCGAGCAACTCGCCGGCACGAAGCTGGAGGACGCGGTGCCGGTGCGGGAGACGTGCACCTACACCGGGCCGGTCACCGGGCCGACCGCCCAGGTGGAGGTGTTCGTCGGTGACGGGGCGAAGAAGTTCCTCGACGTCGAGCGGAGCCTGGGGCACGAGCTGCGCCCGCTGTCCGGCGTCGCGGACGAGGCGTACGTGAGTGCCGAGGCCGCTTTCGTGAACCGGGCGGGGCGCTGGGTGGCGGTGCGGCTGGTCCGGCTCAACGACCCGGCGGAGAACCGGGCGCCGCTGGAGCGGGTCGCCCGGACCGTGGCCGGGCGGATCTGAGCGGGTGCGGCGATGAGGACGAGTCGTCCGGTAGCGGTCCTGGCCCTGGTGGCCGTTCTGCTGGCGAGCGCCTGCCAGGGTGGCGAACCGCGGGGCGGGGAGGCGGCGGATCCCTACCACCCGGACGCGATCCGGTACGGGCTCGCGCCGCGACCGCACCCCGACGTCACCTACCAGCCGGACGTGGTGCTGGTCGGCGGTGGCGGTGCGGTCGTGCGGTCGGTGACCGACGACGGCCTCACGTGGCGGATCAATCGGGAGGCCGACCGGGCGGACGACCTCGCCCCGGGAAAGGTCATGTTCCTGACGTCGCGGGCGGTCGGCCGGGTGGTGGACGTCCGCCCGGAGGGTGACGATCTGGCGGTGACGGTCGCGCCGGTCGAGTTGACCGAGGTGGTGCGGGACGGCGCTTTCCGTACCGAGCGGCCGGTGCCGCTCGACCGGCCCGTCCGGTACGCGGCGGGGGAGCCGGCGTGGGCGGTCGGTGACCTGCCGGCGGGCGGTGGTGGCGGCGGTCCCGCCGGCACCGGGCTCGCGTCCGCCCCGTCCCCGCCGCGGCCCCCGCAGCCGCCGGCCAAGCTCGCGACCGCCGGGGAGGCCGTGACGGCGGGCAGGTTCCGGATGACCCCGACCTGCTGCGCCGAGGGAGTCGGCCTGCGTTTCGGCTACGACGACGGTGAGATCCGGATGACCGGTGAGGTCACACTGATCATGCAGCGGCCGTCCGCCAGCTTCGACCTCGTGATCAGCGGCGGTACGGTGACCCGGGCGGAGTTCAGCGTCACGGGCGGGGCCGGCCTGCGGGTGGCGGTCAAGGCCGCGACCCGGGTCGGCAACGTCCGCAACCTCGCCAAGTCGGTCGCGGTGCCGGTGCAGTTCAGCGTGCCGGTCGGCACGATCCTCGGGATCCCGTTCTCCGCCACCGTCGACCAGGTGCTGGACATCCGGACGGTGTTCACCGCCAAGGACGGCTCGATCGAGGCCGCCGGCGAGTACGCGCTGACCGGCGCGCTCGGCTACGGCTACCACCGTCCCTACTGGGGGCCGGTGATGCCCGCCGGGTTCACCGTCCGCGACAGCCTCACCAACTCGATCACCGGCGTGTCGATCGGGGTGAACGGGATCCTGTTCGGCTACGACGTCAAGTTCACCGTCGGCATCGGGGCGTTGGGATTCACCGCCGGGGTGTACGCCGGACTGCGGGCCGGCGTCGGCGCGACGCTCGGCTCCGGCGCTGGCGCTCCGCTGGCGGTCTGTCGGGGCGCCGGCATCACCGTGACGTTGCGGTACGGCATCAGCTACTCGATCCCGCAGGTGGTCGCCGACGTCGTCAACTTCTTCCTGAAGGTTTTCCGGACCCGGCCGATCCAGCGTACGGGCGGACTCGGTGACGAGACCACGGTGGTGAAACGGGCCGAGACCATCCCACCCGACGTCCCGCTGTGCGCCACGTGACTATTGGTTGTGCCCAATTAAATTGTGCGCTACGGTTCTGTGGTGACCGATGATCTGGTGCTGCGGCGGCAGGTGTGCTTCGCGCTCTACGCCGCGTCGCGCGCCCTCACCGACGTGTACCGGCCCATCCTCGACGGCTTCGGCCTGACCTACCCGCAGTACCTGGTGCTGCTGGTCCTGTGGGAGCACGACGAGGCGCCCACGGTCTCCGCGCTCGGCGAGCGGCTGCACCTCGACTCCGGCACGCTCTCCCCGCTGCTCAAGCGGCTGGAGGGGGCGGGCCTGGTGGTCCGGCGGCGGTCCGCGGTCGACGAGCGGCGGGTGGTGGTCGAGCTGACCGCGCAGGGGCGGGCCCTGCGCGAGCGCATGGCCGACGTGCCGCAGCGGGTGGCCCGGGCGACCGGGCTGACCGCCGACGACCTCGTCGCGCTGCGCGACACCCTCACCCGGGTCACCGAGACGATCCACCGACAGAAGGAGCAGTGACGACCATGCAGGTGCTCTACACCGCCCACGCCACGGCCAGCGGCGACGGCCGCGACGGTCACGTCCGCACCTCCGACGGCACCGTCGCCCTGGACCTCGCCGTGCCCAAGGAGATGGGCGGGTCGGGCGACGCCGCCAACCCGGAGCAGCTGTTCGCCGCCGGCTACGCGGCCTGCTTCCACTCGGCGCTGCGCCTGGTCGGCCGTCGGGCGAAGGCCGACGTCACCGGCTCCCTCGTCGAGGCGGAGGTCGGCATCGGGCCGAACGGCAGCGGCGGCTTCGGGCTGACCGTGGCCCTCGTGGTCGACCTGCCGGCCGTGCCCCGGGAGGCCGCCGAGCAGCTGGTCGCCCAGGCCCACCAGGTCTGCCCGTACTCGAACGCGACCCGCGGGAACGTCGAGGTTGCCCTGCGCGTCCGCGAGGCGCTGGCGGCGTGACGCCACGACGCCCCCGCCCGCGTACGACGAAAGGACGCCCGTGACCACCAACCGTGAGATCCACCTGGCCGCCCGCCCACAGGGGTGGCCGACCGAGGACACCTTCCGCCTCGTCACCACCGACGTCCCGACCCCGGGGCCGGGCCAGATCGTGGTCCGCAACACGTACCTGTCCGTCGACCCGTACATGCGCGGGCGGATGAACGACGTCAAGTCGTACGTGGCCCCGTTCGCCCTGGACGCGCCGCTGGACGGCGGCGCGGTCGGCGAGGTGGTGGCCAGCGAGGCCGACGGGTTCGCGCCCGGCGACACCGTGCTGCACGGGCTCGGCTGGCGGGAGTACGCGCTGCTCGACGCCAAGGCCGCCCGCACCGTCGACCCGGACCTGGCCCCGGTCACGGCGTACCTGGGTGTGCTCGGCATGACCGGGCTCACCGCGTACGCCGGTCTCCTCGACGTGGCCGCGATGAAGCCGGGGGAGACCGTGTTCGTCTCCGGCGCGGCCGGTGCGGTGGGCAGCGTGGTCGGGCAGATCGCCAAGCTCAAGGGCGCCGCCCGGGTGGTCGGCAGCGCGGGGTCCCCGGCGAAGGTCGACCGGCTGAAGGCCCTCGGTTTCGACGCCGCCTTCGACTACCACGACGGCCCGGTGCGGGAGCAGCTGCGGGCCGCCGCGCCGGACGGCATCGACGTCTACTTCGACAACGTCGGCGGCGAGCACCTGGAGGCCGCCATCGGCGCGATGCGCCCGCACGGCCGGGCGGCCGTCTGCGGCATGATCGCGCAGTACAACGCCACCGAGCCGCCGGCCGCGCCCCGCAACCTCGCGCTGCTCATCGGCAAGCGGCTCACCCTGCGCGGCTTCCTCGTCGGCGACCACGGCCACCTCCGCGACCAGTTCGTGCGGGAGGTCGCCGGGTGGCTGCGCGACGGGAAGCTCGTGTACGACGAGACGGTCGTCGACGGCATCGAGAACGCCCCGGCGGCCTTCCTCGGCCTGCTCCGCGGCGAGAACCTGGGCAAAATGCTCGTGAAGGTGTAAGGAAGGGCCCCCTCTTAACGCCTGCGGTAGAGGAAGGGCCCCTTGTTAACACGACGCACCCGCCGGTGGCCGGCCTCACAGGTCGGCCACCGGCGGAGGTGCGTTGGATAGGCTCGCGGCATGACGGTGGCGGTACGGGTCATCCCCTGTCTGGACGTGGACGCCGGGCGGGTCGTCAAGGGCGTCAACTTCCTCGACCTGCGGGACGCCGGCGACCCGGTCGAGCTGGCCGCGGCGTACGACCGCGCCGGCGCCGACGAGTTGACCTTCCTCGACGTCACCGCCTCCGCCAGCGACCGCGGCACGATGCTGGACGTGGTCCGCCGCACGGCCGAGTCGGTCTTCATCCCGCTGACCGTCGGCGGTGGGGTGCGGCAGGTCGCGGACGTCGACACCCTCCTGCGCGCCGGTGCGGACAAGGTCGGCGTGAACACCGCCGCCATCGCCCGTCCGGAGCTGATCGCCGAGATCGCCGACCGCTTCGGCCGGCAGGTGCTGGTGCTCTCGCTCGACGTGCGCCGCGCTTCGGCCGGCACCACGCCCAGCGGGTTCGAGGTCACCACCCACGGCGGCCGGCGCGGCACCGGCATCGACGCCGTCGAGTGGGCGCGGCGGGGCGCCGAGCTGGGCGCGGGCGAGATCCTGCTCAACTCGATGGACGCCGACGGCACCAAGGCCGGCTTCGACCTCGACCTGATCCGGGCGGTACGGCAGGTGGTCGACGTTCCGGTCGTCGCGAGCGGCGGCGCGGGCGAGGTCGCCCACTTCCCGCCGGCGATCGGCGCCGGCGCGGACGCGGTGCTCGCCGCGAGCGTCTTCCACTTCGGCGAGCTGAGCGTCGCCCAGGTGAAGGACGCGCTGCGCGGGGCGGGCCACTCCGTCCGCTGACCGCGCCGTCGCGGTCCGGCGCGCCGTCTCGCGTACGCGGACCGCGCGCGCCCGTCACTCCCGGCGGGCGTGGTTCTCGGGAGAGCGGCGAGGCGCCGGGATCGACCGCACCACGTACTCCTGCACGGCCGCCGCGTGGTCGGCCTCGTCCAGGTGCCACTCCGCGTCGCCGGGCGTGTGGCGGCGGCTGAGCGCGCTCTGGACCGCGTCGACCGTGGTGGCCAGCCCGGCGTTCGGGCGGGTGCGCCAGAGGTGCTCGCCGTCGGGGGTGATGCGGAACCAGCCGTCGGTGACGCTCACCAGCCCCGCGCCCGCCAGGCGGCGGACGGCCATCTCGACGTCGTGCCGTTCCGGGATCGACTGGTTGAGGTGGTCGGCGGTGGAGAGCACGTCGGCGAGGCGGACCCCTTCGGGTCGACGGCTCGACGCGGCCCGGCGGTGCCGGCCGGCACCACTCGCGATCACCAACGAGACGAAGATCCAGGCGTCGGTCCACCGCCAGCGGTTCTCCACCATGGCCAGATTCTGCCGGCCGCCCCGGGGAAAGGAAACACCCGACCCCCACCGGCCACCCGCCCGTCACCCTCTGATCACCCTGCGCGATCTTGCGTTTTCGGCCGCGTCGAACCGGTGCAACGGGAGGCCGGGAGTGCGTGACCGCGAGCTTCAGGGGGTGGCCGGGGTCGGGGTGGCGGTCGCCGGCGGGGGTGCCGGGAGGGGAACCGTCACGCGGGGCAGGAAGAACTGGGTCAGCGGCCCGATCGTCAGCGCGTACGCCACCGTGCCGACGCCGACCGTGCCGCCGAGCAGCCAGCCCAGCGCCAGCACGGTCACCTCGATGGCGGTGCGGACCAGCCGGATCGAGAAGCGGGGTCGGCGGGCGACGAACCCGGTCATCAGGCCGTCCCGCGGGCCGGGGCCGAGCCGCGCGCCGATGTAGAGCCCGGTGGCCGCGCCGTTGGCGACGATCCCGCTGGTCAGCAGGACCACCCGGGCGGTGAATGGCAGGTCCGGCGGCAGCAGCGGCAGCGTGGCGTCGACGACCAGGCCGATCACCACCACGTTGCTCACCGTGCCGACGCCCGGCCGCTGCCGCAGCGGAATCCACAGCAGCAGCACGAGCGCGCCGATCGCGATGGTCACCGTGCCGAAGGAGAGCCCGGTCCGCTCCGAGATGCCCTGGTGGAAGACGTCCCACGGATCCAGGCCGAGGCCGGAGCGGATCATCAGGGCCATGCTCACGCCGTAGAGGACGAGCCCGGCGTAGAGCTGGGCCAGCCGTCGTGCCGGCCGGTACCGGAGATTGCCAATCGCAGCCACGCATGCCACCCTAGGTGCCAATTGCTGAGAGAGAAGAGCCAATATCGCGGGAGTGGCTATGACCAGTCAGGTACGCGGCGTCCAATTGGCCCGGTTGCTCGGCCAGTGGCACGCGTTGCCGGGCCGCCGGCGCAGCCCCGACTACGCCGCGCTGGCCGCCGCCGTCCGTGGGCTGCTCGCCGACGGCCGGCTGCCGCTGGGCGTACGCCTGCCCGCCGAACGCGAGCTCGCCGAGGCCCTGCGGATCAGCCGCACCACGGTGACCGCCGCCTACCGGGAACTGCGGGAGAGCGGCCACCTGGCCAGCCGGCGCGGCGCCGGCAGCTGGACCATGCTCCCCGGCAACCACCGGATGGCCGGCACCGGCCTGTGGACCCCCCTCGACGACCGCGACATGATCGACCTCGGGGTCGCCGCGCTCGCCGCCCCGCCCGAGTTGCTGCCCGCCGCCCGCGCCGCCACCGAGGACCTCCCGTGCTACCTGGGCGGCGCCGGCTACCACCCGACCGGCATCATCGAGCTGCGGGAGGCGATCGCCCACGCGTACGCCCAGCGGGGCCTGCCCACCTCGCCCGACCAGATCATGGTCACCAGCGGCACCCAGCACGCCCTGGACCTGGTCCTCCGGCTCGCGCACAGCCCCGGCGGCAGCGTCCTGGTCGAGGCGCCCAGCTACCCGAACGCGCTCGCCGCCCTCGCCGCCCGGCGGGCGCGGATCACCACCCACGGCCTCGCCCTCGACGAGCCCGGCTGGGACGCCGACCTGCTCCTCGGCACACTGCGGCAGGGCCGGCCCAAGCTCGCCTACCTGATCCCCGACTTCCAGAACCCGACCGGCCACCTGATGCCGGCGCCGCTGCGGGAGCGGCTGGTCGCCACCGCGCACGCCGTCGGCACCGACCTGATCATCGACGAGTCCTTCGTGGACCTGCCGCTGGACGGCACGGTGGTGCCGCCGCCGACGGCGAGCTTCGACCGGCACTCCCGGGTCGTCACGGTGGGCGGGATGAGCAAGCCGTTCTGGGGTGGCCTGCGCATCGGCTGGATCCGGGCGTCCGCCCCGCAGGTGCAGCGCCTCGCCGCCGCCCGGGTCGGGGTCGACATGGCGAGCCCGGTGCTGGACCAGTTGGTCGCCGTCCACCTGCTCGCCCAGGCCCCGGCGATCGTGGCGGCCCGCCAGGCGCAGCTCACCGCGCAGCGCGACGCGCTGCTCGACGCCCTCGCCGAGCGCCTGCCGGACTGGCGGGTGACCGTGCCGCACGGCGGGGTCACCCTCTGGGCCGAACTCGACGGGCCGATCTCCAGCGCCCTCGCCCGGGCCGCCGAGGAGGTCGGCGTACGCCTGGCGCCCGGCCCCCGGTTCGGCCTGGACGGCACGCTGGAGCGCTTCCTCCGGCTGCCGTTCACCCTGCCCGTCGCGGACCTGGTGGAGGCGGTCGGCCGGATCGCCGCCGTCCGGTACGACCTGGACCGCGCCGGCCGTCCGCAGTGGCGGGAGCCGACGGTCATCGCGTGAGGCCGCCCCGGTGCGACGCACACCGGTGGGCACCGGGGGCTTCGCGGCGGTCGCCGGTCGGTCAATCCTGCCTGCCCGCAGCGCCTCGGCTGACAGACTACGCAGGTGGAGAGCGTTCGGGGGACGCCATGGCCGCGCGGCGTCCAGCCCAGCGCGCCGGGCTCCCGGACCACCCGCCTGGAGCTCTTCTACGACCTGGTGTTCGTCTTCGCCTTCCTCAACGTCACCACGGCCGTTGCCGGCAACCCGACCCTGCGCGGCCTGGTGCAGGGCCTGCTGGTGCTGGCCCTGCTGTGGTGGGCCTGGACCGGCTTCGCGGTGCTGGGCAACCTCGTCCGTACGGATCAGGGCGTCGTCCCGTTCGTCGGGTTCGCGGCCACGGCCACGGCCTTCGTGTTCGCTCTCGCGATGCCGAAGGCGTTCCGGGACCTGCCCGGCGGCCTGCCCGGGCCACTGGTGTTCGCGGTCTGCTACTTCGTGATCCGGATAAGCCAGGTGGCGGTCTTCGGCTGGATGGTCCGGCAGGAGCGCTCGCGGTTACGTCGGTTTCTGCCGGTGGTGCCGGTGCTGGCGGCCACCGGATTCCTCCTCATCGCCGCGGTGCTGCCGCAGCGGTTCGCCGAGGACCGCGTCGAGCACGTCGTCCGGCTCGCGCTCTGGTTCGCCGCCATCGGCGTCGAGTACGGGTCGGGACTGGTCCTGCCCGGCACCGGCTGGACTGTGCTGTCCGCCGGGCACTGGGCGGAGCGGCACGCGTTGATCGTCCTGGTGGCCCTCGGCGAGACGATCATCGCCCTCGGGATCGGACCCGGCTTCACCGCCGGACTGCCGTTGAGCTGGCCGATCATCATCGCGGCGCTGCTCGGCATCGCCGTGGTGGCCGCCCTGTGGTGGGCGTACTTCGACACGCTGGCGCTGGCCTCCGAGCAGACGCTGCACCGGGCGCGGGTTCCCAGAGTCCGCGCCGCTCTTGCCCGGGACGCGTACACCTACCTGCACACGGTGCTGGTGGCGGGGATCATCCTGCTCGCGTTGGGCCTCAAGGGCCTGTTGGAGGAGGGCGCCGATTCGTCCACGCCGACCTGGGGGCTGCCGCTGCCCGGCTTGGACCTGCTGGCGCTCTACGGCGGCGTCGCGCTCTACCTGCTCGGCCTGGTCGCACTCGGCCTCCGGGTGCTGGGGACCGTGCGCTGGCCGTCGGTGACGGCGGTGGTGCTGCTCGCCGTCCTGGTGCCGCTGGCCGCCCCATTGGGGGAGATGCTCGCTCTCTCCGTGCTCGCCCTGGCCACCGTGGTGCTGGTCGCCGTGCAGACCGTCGTCGACGCGCCGCTGCGGCGAAACGTGCGGGAGGTGGCGCTGCGGGAGCAGGTGACGGCGGAGGCCGACCAGACCGCCTGGCGGGGCCGCCACCTGTGAGCCGGCCCGGTACGGCGGCGGCCCCGCACCCCGGTCGGGGTGCGGGGCCGCCGGTCGGACCGGTCAGAGCTCGGCGAGCGTGCCCTCGTACATCCGGTCGATCTCCGCGGCGAAGTTCTTCTCCACGCCCCGCCGCTTGATCTTCAGCGACGGGGTGATCTCGCCGTCCTCGATGGTGAGGTCGCGGGGCAGGATGGTGACCTTCTTGATCGTCTCCCACCGGTTCAGCTTGTTGTTGAGCTGCGCGACGTACTCGTCGACCATGGCCTGCGCCTCCGGCGAGGCGACGATCTCGGCGTAGCTGCGGCCCTCCAGCGGCGTGCCGGCCGCCCAGCCCTTGATCGCGTCCGGGTCGAGGGTGACCAGCATGGTGCAGTAGTTGCGGGCCTGCCCGATCACCACCGCCTGCGACGTGTACGGGCAGGTCGCCTTGAACATGCCCTCGATGTGCGACGGGGCGATGTACTTGCCGCCGGACGTCTTCACCAGGTCCTTCTTGCGGTCGGTGATCCGCAGGTAGCCCTTCTCGTCCAGCGTGCCGATGTCGCCGGTGCGGAAGTACCCGTCCTCGGTGAACGCGGCGGCGGTCTCCTCGGGCAGGTTGTGGTAGCCGCGCATCACCGGCCGACCCTTGATCAGGATCTCGCCGTCGGTGTCGATCCGGCACTCGAGGTCGCCCATCGCCTTGCCGACGCTGCCGATCTGGAGCCCGTCCGGCGGGTTGACGAAGTTGCCGGCGCTGGTCTCGGTGAGGCCGTAGCCCTCGGAGATCGGCAGGTTGGCGGCGGCGAAGAAGGTGGCGATCTCGGGGCTGAGCGGCGCCGCGCCCGAGACGAGCACCCGGATCCGGCCGCCCAGGCGGGCCTGGAGCTTGCTGAACACCAGCTTCTCGGCCACCGCGTACTTCAGCTTCAGCCCGCCCGGGACCGGCTTGCCGGCCTGCTCCAGGGCGACCTTCTCCTTGCCGACCCGGACGCCCCAGGCGAAGATCTTGGCCTTCGCGCCGCCGGCGTCCTGGGCCGTGGTGACCGCCTTGTTGTAGACCTTCTCGAAGATGCGCGGGGCGCCGCACATCAGCGTCGGCTTGACCACCGCTAGCAGCTCGACGAGCTTGTCCACCCGGCCGTCGACGTACGTCGGCAGGCCGACGTGGGTCGCCCCGCAGAGCAGCGTCTTGCCGAACGAGTGGGACAGCGGCAGCCACAGGTACTGCAGGTCGTCCTCGCGCAGCAGACCCAGCTCGGCCTGTGCCACGCCTTCCCAGCACCAGCCGCCGTGCAGCAGCTCGACGCCCTTCGGGCGACCGGTGGTGCCGGAGGTGTAGATGAGGGTGGCCAGGTGGTCCGGACCGATGCCGGCGACCAGCATGTCGATCAGGTCGGGCTCGGCGGCGAGGGCGCGGGCGCCCTGCTCCTCGAGCTCGGCCAGGGTGAGCTGCGGTACGGCCGCGGCCGGGTCCGCCGCGCCGTCGAAGAGCACGACGTGGGTGAGCCTCGGCAGTTCCGCGCCGGCGATCTTCGCGGCCTGGGCCGGGTTCTCGGCGAACAACACCCGGGAGCCGGAGTCGGCGATGATGTAGGTCGCGTCCTCCGGTTCGGTGGTGGGGTAGACGGTGGTGGTCGCGCCGCCGGCACACATGATGCCGAAATCGGCGAGCACCCACTCGAGCCGGGTGTTCGCCAGGATCGCCACCGGATCCTCCTGACCGACGCCCAGGCCGTGCAGCCCGGCGGCGATCGCCTTGGCGCGGTGGGCAACCTGCTCCCAGGTCAGCCAGACCGGGGAGTCGTCCGGGCCCGGGTGACCGAAAGCGCGGCGGTCGGGACTCGCCGCGACGCGCTTGAGAAACATGTCAGGGATGGAACGGTACGGTACATCGAGAGCCATCGCTGTAGCCGCCTTCGGGGGTGGTGGCGTGACGGTCGTCACGCCAATGTGCGTTACCGAAGAGTATTGCCTGCCCCCGGGCCTCGGCTAGCCCTGCCCGCGGGAGCGTCCCACGTCCCACCTGGTGGAACACTGCCGGTCAGGCGTACCGGGCCGCCGTCCGCGACCAGTCGTAGGTGGCGCGGATCCAGGCGCGGCGGTTGCGCAGGACCGTCCGCAGCACGTCGTCCCCGGTCGCCCAGAGCGCCGAGTCCGCCGCCAGGTACGCCGCCAGCGCCCCGTTGAACCGGTCGGCCGCGGCCCGCAGCGCCACCGCCTCGTCGCCGCCGGACCCCTCGACCAGCACGGTCACCAGATTGTGCGCGTCCCGGGTGTCGCGGGTCTCCTTGCCGTACGAGAAGAGGTCGTTGCACCAGCAGACCAGGTCGGCGGCGAGCAGGTCGAGGGCGACCAGCGCCGGATCGGCGCGCCGCCCCGGCCCCGGCAACCCGCCGGCGGCGAGGTCGGTCAGCGTGAAGCTCGGCTGCACCGCGCCGGTGTGCCGGCGCATCTGCACGTACTCGTCGAGCAGGGGCACCCGGCCGTGTTCCCGGTTGGCCGCCTCCCACAGCAGTGCGAGCAGGTAGTCGCGGACCTGGCTGGTGAACCGCAGCAGCAGGCCGGGTGGGCCGAGCTGCCGGACCCGCCGGCAGAGGTCGTCCAGCGCGTCGCCCAGCGGGCCCGCGCCGGTCGGCTGCGCCGCCCCCGGGTCACCCTGCCGGTCCAGCACGTCGAGCAGCACCGCGACGGTCGGGGCCAGGCGGGTGGGCGACGCACCCAGACCGTCCTCGTCGCAGGCGTCGTCCATGACGAACAACCAGGTGATCAGGTCGGCCAGCAGGCGGACCCGTTCGACGGGGCCACCGGGACAGGCGCGCCCGGCGAGGCCGGCGGCGTCCGCCCGGCGGAGCCGGTGCCCGCTAGTGATCAGTCCGAAGCGTTGCGCCCAGGCGATGCTCTGCCCTTCCAGCCGCGCCGTCTCGACGTGCGGTCCGGCAGGGAAGGGCGGCTCATGAAGCGCCGAGACCGCGAAGGTCCGCATGGTGCTCCCCCTGTCGCGCCGCCCCGGGGCGGGCGGCGCGGCACAGCGTACGGGAGGACGGGATCGGCCGCGATCAGTGGGGCGAAGGCGTCCCGGAGTGTCGCGTGACCGTTTGAGCACACTCCGTTACATTCCCAGCCGGGCGGCCCGCAGCCGGTCGGCGACGGGCGTCGGCCCGTCGACCTGCACCCGCGCCGCGCGCTGCCGACCGGTCAGGAAGAGCACCAGTTCGCCGGGCGCGCCCACCACCCGGACCGGTTCCCCGCCCCGGCCGACCGACAGCCCCCCGTGCCCGGGCGCCTGGACGAACACGTCGGCCGGGAAGCGGCGCAGCGCCACCCGGGCCAGCGGGGCGGCGCGCTTCCACAGCGCCCGGTGCAGCGCGACCGGCAGGTCGCGGGGCAGCCAGTCCGGCCGGGCGCGGCGGATGTCCTCGTGATGGACGAAGAACTCGAGAGTGTTGGCCAGCTCGTCGGTCACCGGATTGCTGACCGGGCTCCACACCGGCGGACGGCGCACCTGGTCGACCAGTTGGGGCCACGGCCGGGCGGCGATGCGGCGGCGGACCCGCTCCGCGTACCCCCGCAGCGGCGTGAGCAGGATGCCGCCGGCGGCGTCCGGGCGCCGCTCCCGCAGCACCAGGTGGGCGGCGAGGTCCCGCGTGCTCCAGCCCTCGTTGAGCGTCGGTGCGTCCGGTCCGAGCGTCTGCAGGAGATCGGCGAGCGCCTCGCGCTCCGATCGGGCGTGCCGCGGCATGGCATCGATGGTAGGCCCCGTCACCCCGCACGGCGGGTCCCCGGACCCGCGGTGCCGGGTGGCCGGTGCGCGCCGGCCGTCCGCGCCGGCCGGAGAGGTGACGGTGGACATGCCCGCCCGGGTCGGCGGAGCTGGCCCCGACACGTAAGGATGGGAGAGATAATTGCGGCTTACGGCGGGGGAGAGCGTGGCGAGCGGGACGAGTCGGGACGTGCTCTGGCGGGGACTGGCCGTCCTCGGCCGGGCGATCCGGGAACAGCCGCGGATCTTCGCGGTCGCCGTGACCGGCAGCGTGCTCTTCGGGCTGATGATCATCGCCAGCGCGTACGTGGTCGGCGCGGTGGTCGGCGACGTGGTGGTGCCGGCGATCGCGGACGGCTCGGTGGAGGTCGGCGCGCTCGCCCTGGCCGCCGCCGCGCTGTTCGGCATCAGCGTGCTGCGGGTGGTCGGCATCTTCGGCCGGCGGCTCGGCGCCGGGTACATGCAGTTCCGCCTCCAGGCCGCCTACCGCCGCCGGGTCACCCGGCGCTACCTCGACCTGCCGCTGTCCTGGCACCACCGCAACGCCACCGGCACCCTGCTCTCCAACGCCAACTCGGACGTCGAGGCCGCGTGGTACCCCATCGCGCCGCTGCCGTTCGCCGTCGGCACGCTGGTGATGCTGGTCGGCGCGGTGGTGTCGCTGTTCGTGACCGACTGGGCCCTCGCCCTGGTCGGTCTCGCCGTCTTCCCGGCGCTCTTCGCGCTCAACGTCGTCTACTCCCGCCGGATGGCCCCCCGCCAGGCCCGGGCGCAGCGGCTGCGGGCCGAGGTGAGCGGCATCGCCCACGAGAGCTTCGACGGCGCGCTGGTGGTCAAGACCATGGGGCGCGAGGCGCAGGAGACCGACCGGTTCGGCGCCCGCGCCCGCGAGCTGCGGGACGCGCTGGTGTCGGTCGGGCGGTTGCGCGGCGTCTTCGACCCGATGCTGGAGACCCTGCCGAGCCTCGGCACGCTCGCGGTGCTCGTGGTCGGCGCCTTCCGGCTGCGGCAGGGCGCGATCAGCGTCGCCGAGCTGGTCAGCGTGGCGTTCCTGTTCACCGTGCTGGCGTTCCCGGTGCGCGCCATCGGCTGGGTGCTGGCCGAGCTGCCGCGCAGCGTCGCCGGCTGGGACCGGGTCCGGCGGGTGCTCGACGCGAGCGGCGAGATGCCGTACGGCGACCGCGTCCTCGACCCCGCCGACCCCCGGCCGGCCACCCTCACCTTCACCGACGTCCACTTCGCGTACGAACCGGTCGAGGCGCACCTGCCCGGCGCGGAGGTGCTCGGCGAGGTCGGCTTCACGGTGCCGGCCGGGAAGACGGTCGCCCTCGTCGGGCCGACCGGCGCCGGCAAGTCCACCGTCGCCTCACTCGCCGTCCGGCTGGTCGACCCGCGCACCGGCACCGTCGCGATCGACGGGGTGGACGTGCGGGACCTCACCGCCGCCTCCCTCGCCGGCACCGCCGCGCTCGTCGCGCAGGTGCCGTTCGTCTTCGACGACACCGTCCGCGCGAACATCACCCTCGACCGGCCGGGCATCGGCGACGACGACGTCTGGGCGGCGCTGCGGCTGGCGGAGGCGGACGGCTTCGTCGCCGCCCTCCCCGACGGGCTGGACACCCGGGTGGGTGAGCGGGGCACCTCGCTCTCCGGCGGCCAGCGGCAGCGGCTCACCCTGGCCCGCGCCCTGGCCGGCCGGCCGCGCCTGCTCGTGCTCGACGACGCCACCAGCGCGGTCGATCCCCGGGTGGAGGCCGCGATCCTGGCCGGGCTGCGCTCGCCGGCTGGCCACCCGGGTGCGGCGGCCGCGTCGATCCTCGTGGTCGCGTACCGGCGGGCGACCATCGCGCTCGCCGACGAGGTGATCTACCTGGAGCAGGGCCGGGTGGTCGCCCGGGGCACGCACACCGAGCTGCTCGCCACCGTCCCCGGCTACGCCGACCTGGTCACCGCGTACGAGCAGGCCGAGGTCGAGCAGGCCGAGCAGCGCACGTACGACGACGAGGTCACGCCACCGTTGGCGTCCGGCCTGGAGATGGAGGTGGACCGGTGACGGTCCCGGAGGCGCCGGAGGCGACCGAGACGACCTGGCGGACGCTGCGGCGCGGCCTGGCGCTCTCCCCGGAGCTGCGGGTCGGGCTGGCCGGCACGCTCGGCCTGGCGCTGGTCTACATGGTCGGCCGGGCGGCCGTGCCGGTGGCGGTGCAGCAGGGCATCGACAACGGCATCGCCGGCGGCCTCGAGCTGGGCGTGGTGTGGACGGTCGTGACCGTCACGGCGGCGGTGCTCGTCGTCACCACCACCTGCGGCTACCTGATGATGCGGCGGCTGTTCACGGTCAGCGAGACGGCGCTGGCCAACGTGCGGGTCCGCGCCTTCCGGCACGTGCACGACCTGTCGATGCTGCACCAGCAGTCCGAGCGGCGCGGCTCGCTGGTGTCCCGGGTGACCAGCGACGTCGACCAGATCACCCAGTTCCTCCAGTGGGGCGGCGTGATCCTGCTGGTCAACCTCGGCCAGCTGGTGGTGACCACGGCCGTCATGCTCGCGTACTCCTGGCAGTTGACCCTGGTGGTGTTCGCCGCGTTCGGCCCGGCGGTCTTCGTGATCCGGCGCGTCCAGCAGCGCCTCGCCGGGGCGTACGGGGTGGTGCGGCAGCGCACCGGCACGCTGCTCGGCGCGATCGCCGAGAGCGTGGTCGGAGCGCCGGTGATCCGGGCGTACGGGATCGCCGGGCGGACCGCGCGGCGGCTGGACGAGGCGATCGACAACCAGCGCCGGGCCCAGCAGCGGGCCATCCGGATCAGCATCCTGGGCAGCTCGGTCGGCGAGATCGCGGCCGGTGTGGCCCTCGCCGGTGTCGTGCTGCTCGGGGTGCTGCTCGGCGCCGACCGCACGCTCAGCATCGGCGAGGTGACCGCGTTCCTGTTCCTGGTCACGCTCTTCATCCAGCCGGTGCAGATCGCCACCGAGGTGCTCAACGAGGCGCAGAACGCGATCGCCGGCTGGCGCCGGGTGCTCGACGTGCTGGACGTCGCGCCGGACGTCGCGGACCCGGGCGAGCAGGGGCGGGAGCTGCCGCCGGGCCCGCTGGACATCCGGTTCGCCGGGGTGGGGTTCGCCTATCCGGGCGGTGCGCCGGTGCTGCACGACATCGACGTGGACATTCCGGCGAAGAGCCGGGTGGCGGTGGTCGGCGAGACCGGCAGCGGCAAGACCACGTTCGCGAAGCTGCTCACCCGCCTGATGGATCCGACCGAGGGGGACGTGCTGCTGTCCGGGGTCCCGCTGCGGGAGGTGCGGTTCGCCTCCCTGCGCTCGCGGGTGGTGATGGTGCCGCAGGACGGGTTCCTGTTCGACGCCACCGTCGCGGAGAACGTCCGGTTCGCCCGTCCCGACCTGACCGACGACGAGCTGGCCGCCGCCTTCACCGAGCTGGGGCTGGCGGACTGGCTGGACGGGCTGCCGGCCGGCCTGCACACGCCGGTGGGGGAGCGCGGCGAGGCGCTCAGCGTCGGCGAGCGGCAGCTGGTCGCGCTGGCCCGGGCGTACGTCGCCGACCCGGACCTGCTGGTGCTCGACGAGGCGACCAGCGCGGTCGACCCGGCCACCGAGGTGCGGCTGCAACGCACCCTGGACGCGGTGACCCGGGGCCGGACGACGCTCGCCATCGCGCACCGGCTCTCCACGGCGCAGGCCGCCGACGAGGTGATCGTGGTGGACCGGGGCCGGATCGTGCAGCGTGGCCCGCACGAGGAGCTGGTCCGCGACCCCGAGTCGGTGTACGGGCTGCTCTACGCCTCCTGGCTCGAACAGACCAGGTAGACGCGGCGGTGCCGGTGCTCTACGCTCCGAGTTAGGTGAGCCTAACCTACTGAGGAGGTCGTGCCATGCGGCCCAGTCCCGCGGAGATCGTCCGTACCCTCGTCGCGGGCCGGCTGCCCGGCCTCGTCCACGTGGCGCACCGTCCGGGCCCGCACCACGTCCGGCACGTCACCGACCCCGACGGCCGGGTGCTGCTGCTGGTGCCGGTCGTCAGCGACCTCGCCGCCGCGCTGCGGCCCACCGCCGGCGGCTCCGACGTGGCCATCGTGCTGGACGTGCTCGACCTGCCCCCGGCGGCCGGCGCGCCGGCGCTCGGCCGCGCCTGGGTCTCCGGCTGGGCCGAGGAGCTGCACGGCGCCGGGGCGCGGGCGGCGGCGGTGGACTTCGCCGCCGTCGACGCCACCGGTGACCTGCTCGACGTCGGCACCCGGTTCCGGCTGTTCCGCTTCGAGGTGGTCGAGGCCCGCTGGGAACGCGCCGGCTCCGTCCGGCGGGTCGACCCCGAGGCGTACGCCGAGGCCGAGCCGGATCCGCTGCACCCGGTCGAGGCGGCGCTGCTGGCCGACCTCGCCGACCACCACGCCGAGCAGCTGTCGGCGTACCTGCGCCGGCAGCTCGGCCTGGTCGACGGCGGTGCCGACGCGGGGCCGCGGGTGGTGCGCCTCGACCGGTACGGGCTGCTCGTCGCGTACGGCCGGCCGGGCGCGCCGCGCCGGGCCCGGCTCGCCTTCCCCCGGCCGGTGGCCGACCACGCCGAACTGGCCCGGCTGCTGCACCCGATGCTCTGCCCGCACGTCGGCGCCGGAGAGGGACGCCGGTAGGTTCCGCCGCCGCGCGATCACGCTGCCGGCGACGGTCCGCAACGGTCCGCGAAACCACCCCGAGACCGTCGGCGCCTGCCTAGACTGCGGTGAGCTGCGTGGGGGGATGTATGGGTGGGGCCGTCGAGGCGTTCTTCCTCGGGCTGGGGCAACGCGGTCGTGCGGATCTGCCGCCACGGATCCGGGGAAGCATCCGCGTCGACCTCGTCGACGGCGGTCACACCGATCACTGGTACGTGGACATGACCGCCGAGGACGCGGTCGTCGTCACCCAGGAGGCGAAGCCCGCCGACACGGTCATGACGACCACGCACGAGTTCTTCGAGCGGTTGATCCGCGGTGACACGCCGTTGATCGCCGCGCTGTTCCGCAACGAGGCGACGTCCGCCGGTGACCCCCGTCTGGTCCTGACGTTCCGGCGGTTCTTCCCCGCGCCGTCCGGCACGCTCGACCCACGGGAGGTCGCCCGGCGGCAGGCCCTGCACGGGCCCGTGTGGCGGGAGCGGCTGCGGAAGACGGCCCCGGTGACGCCGGGATGAGGAAATCGATCAGCATCCTGGACGGCAACACCTTCCTCGTCTGCGACGAGCGGGGCGACGTCGACCCGTCGCCCAGTGTGCCGACCGGCCTGTTCTCCTACGACACCCGCTTCCTGTCCACCTGGCGGCTGAGGCTGAACGGGGAGCGCCTGCACGCGCTGTCGGTCGACGACATCCGGTACTTCGAGACCCGGTTCTTCCTCGTGCCCGGGGAACCCACCCACTATGTCGACGCGAAGGTGTCGGTGATCCGCAACCGGATGATCGGCGGCAGCTTCGTCGAGGACCTCGCTGTCCTCAACCACGGCGACCGCGAGGTGGACGTGACGGTGCGGGTGGACATGGGCAGCGACTTCGCCGACATCTTCGAGGTCAAGAACCCGCAGCCCAAGAAGGCGCCGGTGTCGGCGATCGTGGAGGAGGGGCAGCTCCGGCTGCGCTACCGGCGCGACCGGTTCCACCGGGAAACCGTGATCTCCACCGACGCCGCCGCGCTCATCGATCCCAGCGGGATGACCTTCCAGGTCCGGGTCCCGCCGCAGGGGGAGTGGCAGACACGGCTGCAGGTGCGAACCCTCGTGCTCGGTGCGCAGGAACGGGATTTCCGGGACACCGTGAAGTTGCGGCACGCCCGCTCCCGTGACGAGCTGGACGAGGAGCTGCGCCGGTGGACGTCCGCGGCGCCGCGACTCTGCAGCGACAACCCGTCGATCATGTCGACCTACCGGCGGAGCCTGGTGGACCTGGCGGCGCTGCGGTACACGTCGATCACCATGGCCGCGCATCTGGTCGCCGCCGGCCTGCCGTGGTTCATGACCGTGTTCGGCCGCGACAGCATCTTCACCTGCCTGCAGGCCCTGCCGTTCACCCCGCAGCTCGTGCCGGCCACCCTCGGCACCCTCGTCTACGCGCAGGGCACCCGGGTCAACGACTTCTCCGACGAGGAACCGGGCAAGATCCTGCACGAGCTGCGCTACGGCGAGTCGGCGGGCTTCGAGGAGCAGCCGCACTCCCCGTACTACGGGTCCGCCGACAGCACCCCGTTGTTCGTGATCCTGCTCGACGAGTACGAACGCTGGACCGGGGACGCGACCCTGGTGCGGGCGTACGAGTTCGAGGCCCGCGCCGCGCTGCGGTGGATCGACACCTACGGTGACCTCCTCGACACCGGATATCTCTGGTACCAGACCCGCAACCCCGCGACCGGGCTGCCCAACCAGTGCTGGAAGGACTCCCCGGACTCGGTGTCCTACCGCGACGGCCGCCTGCCCGGCTTCCCCCGGGCGACCTGTGAACTGCAGGGCTACGCCTACGACGCGAAGATGCGTGGCGCTCGCCTGGCCCGCCTGTTCTGGAACGACCCGGCCTACGCGGACCGCCTGGAACGCGAGGCCGCCGACCTCAAGGCCCGGTTCAACGAGGAGTTCTGGATCGCCGACGGGGAGTACTACGCCCTCGCCCTCGACGCCGATGGCGGTCAGGTCGACGCGCTGTCGTCCAACATCGGGCACCTGTTGTGGAGCGGCATCGTCGACGAGTCCCGCGCCGGCCGGGTGGCCGAACTCCTGCTCAGCCCGCGGCTCTTCTCCGGCTGGGGGGTGCGGACCCTCGCCACCGACAGCGCCCGGTACAACCCGCTCGGCTACCACGTCGGCACGGTCTGGCCGTTCGACAACTCCATCGTCGCCTGGGGCCTGTGGCGGTACGGCTTCCGCCGCGAGGCCGCCACCATCTGTCAGGGCATCCTCGACGCCGCCGAGCACTTCCACGGCCGGCTGCCCGAGGCGTTCGCCGGCTACCCGCGAACCCGCACCACGTACCCGGTCGAGTACCCCACCGCCTGCAGCCCACAGGCCTGGTCGACGGGGGCCCCGCTGCTGCTGTTGCGCGTCCTGCTCGGCCTCGACCCGCACGGCGAACACCTCATCGTCGACCCGGAGCTGCCCACCGGCATCGGGCGTATCGAGCTGCTGAACATCCCCGGCCGCTGGGGCAGGATGGACGCCTTCGGCCGCAGCCGCACCCCCGAGGAGGCGGAGCTGGAGGGGACCGCCTTCCCGGCGCGTCCGCCCGCGCTCTAGGACGGCGGCCGACGCCGAGCCCTCGCCCCGGACCGCCGGCGGCAGGTCCCGGTGGCCGGGGCCCGGTCCCGACTCAGGCCGGCAGGTCGCCGGTGAGGTAGCGCTGCACCGTCGGGCCGATGGCGGCGACCAGCGTCTCCGGCGCCGCGGAGGCGACAGGTTCCAGCCGGACCACGTACCGCATCATCGCCAGCCCGACCAGCTGGCTGGCGACCAGTGAGCCGCGCAGCGGCAGCTCCGCCGGGTCGATGTCGAGGTGGTCGAGGACCCGGCGGAGCACCTGGGTGGTCAGGAACTCCCGCACCAGCCGGGCGGTCCACTCGTTGCTGACCGCCGAGCGCAGCAGCGCGAGCCCGGCCGCGCCGGCCGGCGAGTCCCAGACGCCGAGGAAGGTGCGCACCAGTCGCTCGCCGACGCGCTCGCGGTCGCCGGCGAGCACCCTCGGCAGCACCTCCCGGGGGTCGGCCGGCGCCTCCATCGCGGCCAGGAAGAGCTGGTCCTTGCTGCCGAAGTAGTGGTGCACGAGCGCCGGGTCGACCTGCGCGGCGGCGGCGATGGCCCGGATCGAGGTCGCGTCGAACCCCCGGTCGGCGAACGCGGCGCGCGCCGCCTCCAGGATCGCCGCCCGGGTGTCCGGGTTGCCGGGTCGCCGTCCGGTCCGCCGCCTCATCGCCGCCCTTCGCTCGTTCCATTCCGTCGCCGCCGGGAAGCGCCGCCGCCGGGCAGCGTCGCCGCCGGGCAGCGTCGCCGCCGGGCAGCGTCGCCGCCGGGCAGCGTCGCCGCCGGGCAGCGTCGCCGCCGGGCAGCGCCGCCGCCGGGCAGCGTCGCCGCCGTGTCCGGCCGTCGCCGCCGGGCCGTCGGCTGGCCCGGCGGCGACGGCCGGCTCAGCCGCTGCGCCGCCGCAGGGTGGCCGCGGCGAGTACCAGCGCCAGGACGGCGGCGCCGCCGACGATCGCCAGGTCCCGCCACATCGTGCCGGTCGGTTCGGCGTGCGCGCCGACCTCCTGCAACGCCTCGACCGCGTACGACAGGGGCAGCGCGTCGCTGACCGCCTGGAGCCAGCCGGCCATCTCGTCCCGGGGCACGAAGAGCCCGCAGAGCAGCAGCTGCGGGGCGACCACGACCGGCATGAACTGTACGGCCTGGAACTCGGTGCGGGCGAAGGCGCTGCAGAACAGGCCGAGCGCGACGGCGAGCACCGCGTTGACGGCCGCGACGAGGATGACGAGGCCGCTGCTGCCGGCGGTGTCGAGGTCGAACAGCCAGTACGCGACGGCCGACGCCACCGTCGCCTGCACGACGCCGGCCAGGCCGAACGCGATGCCGTACCCGAAGAGCAGGTCGAGCTTGCCCAGCGGGGTGGTGAGCAGGCGCTCCAGCGTGCCGGTGGTGCGCTCGCGCAGCATCGCGATGCTGGTCACCAGGAACATGATGATGAAGGGGAAGAACCCGAGCATCACCAGCGCGATCCGGTCGAAGGCCGACGGCTGCCCCGGCGGCGTCGGCTGGTCGACGAACATGTAGTAGACCAGCGCGAGCAGCACCGCCGGCACGATCAGCAGGAGCGCCACCGTACGTCGGTCGTGGCGCAGCTGGCGCAGGATGCGGCCGGTGGTGGCCGCGAGGATCCGGGGGTTCACGACGCCTCCCGCCCGGCCGTGCCGGCCTCGCTCGTGCCGGCTGCGCTCGTGCCGGCCTCGCTCGCGCGGATCATCCGGAGGAACGCCTCCTCCAGGTCGTCGACGCCGGTCGCCCGGCGGACGGCGTCCGGGGTGTCGTCGGCGATGAGCCGCCCTTCGCGGATCAGCAGCAGCCGGTCGCACCGGGCCGCCTCGTCCATGACGTGGCTGGAGACCAGCAGGGTGGTGCCGGCGGCCGCCATCGCGTGGAACCGGGCCCACAGCTCGGCCCGCAGGACCGGGTCCTGCCCGACGGTCGGCTCGTCGAGCACGAGCAGCTCGGGCTCGCCCACCAGCGCGCAGGCCAGCGAGGCCCGGCTGCGCTGGCCGCCGGAGAGGGTGCCGACGAGCTGGGTGGCCGCCCCGCTCAGCCCGACGTCGGCCACCGCCCGGTCGGCGTCGGCGGCCCCGCGCCCGTGCAGCGCCGCGAAGTAGCGGGCGTTCTCCCGGACGGTCAGGTCCACGTACACGCTCGGGGCCTGGGTGAGGTAACCCACCCGGCGGCGCAGCTCGGGAACGCCGGCGGGACGCCCCAGCACGGTCACCGAGCCGGACGTGACGACCTGCACCCCGACGACGGCCCGCATGAGCGTGGTCTTGCCACTGCCGCTCGGGCCGAGCAGACCGGTCACCGCGCCGCGCGGCACGGTCGCGTCGATGCCGTGCAGCACCCGCCGCCCGCCCCGGTCCACGACCAGGTCCCGGACGGCGATCGCGTCCTCCATGGCCCACCTCCGCAAAAACTCATCAACCGTTGAACTCAACGCTAGGTGAGATTCTGTCCCGCTGGCAAGGGGCTGCCACGGTCGTGCTCCGCGCGTCTCCCGCCGCGCCGGGAGCCCCCGACGGTGTCCGTGGCGCGTACGGGAGAATGGGTGACTGTGCCCGTACCTGACGCGCCGGTGACCGGCGCCGAACGCAGCCCGGACCCGGCCGGCGGCCCGGCCCGGCCCTCCCGCCTGGACCCGGCCGTCGCCGCGCGGCTGCGGCGCACGCCGGACGGCCTGGTGGCCGCGGTGGTCCGCCAGCACGACTCCGGCGAGGTGCTGATGGTGGCCTGGATGGACGACGAGGCGTTGCACCGCACGCTGACCACCGGGCGGGCCACGTACTGGTCCCGCAGCCGCAACGAGTACTGGGTGAAGGGTGCCACCTCCGGCCACCACCAGTACGTCCGCTCGGTCGCCCTCGACTGCGACGGCGACGCCCTGCTGGTCGGCGTCGACCAGGTCGGCCCGGCGTGCCACACCGGGCAGCGCACGTGCTTCCACACCGACCTGCCGGTCACCGGCGTCGCGGGCCCCGGGGACGAGGGGCGGGTCCGGGCATGACCGACGGCACGGTGAGCCCCGACGCGGCGACCTTCGCCGAGCTGGCCGCGCGCTGGCGGGTCGTACCGGTCACCCGGCGGCTGCTCGCCGACGCCGAGACCCCGGTCGGCGTCTACCGCAAGCTGGCCGGCGGCCCGGGCACCTTCCTGCTGGAGTCCGCCGAGCAGGGCGTCGGCTCGGCGGGGCTGGCCTGGTCGCGGTACTCGTTCATCGGCGTCCGCAGCGTCGCCGCGCTGACCGAGCGCGACGGCGCCGCGGTGTGGGCGGGCCGGCCGCCCGCGGGACTGCCCACCACCGGCGACCCGGTCGCGGTGCTCCGCGAGACCGTGGCGGCCCTGGCCGGTCCGGCCGCCGACGCCGGGCTCCCGCCGCTGACCGGCGGCATGGTCGGCTACCTCGGCTACGACCTGGTCCGGCGCTTCGAGCGGCTGCCCGCCCTCACCGAGGACGACCTCGGCGTGCCCGAGCTGGGGATGCTGCTCGCCACCGACCTGGTGGTGCTCGACCACTACGACGGCTCGGCGATCCTGGTGGCCAACGCGATCCTGCCGCCACCCGACGAACCGGACCGGGAGGCCGCCGTCGCCGCGGCGTACCACCACGCCGTCGGCCGGCTGGACGCGATGACCACCGCGCTGTCGCGGCCGATCCCGCCGATGATCTCGACCGTCGACCGGGCGCCCGCCGGCGACGTGCTCTGCCGTACGCCCGAGGCGGGTTACCCGAAGGCGGTGGAGGCGGCCAAGGAGGCGATCCGGGCCGGCGAGTGCTTCCAGATCGTCCTCGCCCAGCGCTTCGAACGGCCGACCCACGCCGACCCGCTCGACGTGTACCGGGTGCTGCGCACCACCAACCCCAGCCCGTACATGTACCTGCTGCGCTTCGACGGCTTCGACATCGTCGGATCGTCACCGGAGGCCCACCTCAAGGTCACCACCGACGCCGAGGGGCAGCGGCGGGCCCTGCTGCACCCCATCGCCGGCACCCGGCCGCGCGGCGGCACCCCCGAGGCCGACGCCCGCCTCGCCGCCGAACTGCTCACCGACCCGAAGGAGCGGGCCGAGCACGTGATGCTGGTCGACCTGGGCCGCAACGACCTGGGCCGGGTCTGCCGGCCCGGCACGGTGGAGGTGCCCGAGTTCGCCACCATCGAGCGGTACAGCCACGTGATGCACATCGTCTCCACCGTCGTCGGCACCCTCCGCGACGACCGCACCGCCTTCGACGCCCTCGCCGCGACCTTCCCGGCCGGCACGCTCTCCGGCGCGCCCAAGGTGCGGGCGATGGAGATCATCGAGGAGCTGGAGCCGGTACGGCGTGGGCTGTACGGCGGCACGGTGGGCTACTTCGGCTTCGGCGGCGACCTCGACATGGCGATCGCGATCCGCACCGCGCTGATCCGCGACGGGCGCGCGTACGTCCAGGCCGGCGCGGGGGTGGTCGCCGACTCCGACCCGGCCGCCGAGGAGCAGGAGACGCGGAACAAGGCGGCCGCCGTACTCGCCGCGATCGCCGCCGCCGAGACCCTGCGGGCCGCCCGGTGAGGACGGGGAGCGCGGCCCGGCGGAGCCGCGCCGTCGCGGACGGAAGGCCGGCCCGGTGAGCGCGGCCGACACCGGCACACCCCGCGCGGCGGGCCGGCGCGAGTTGACGTACGCGGTGCTGCTCTGCGTGGCCGGCGCGGGACTCGCGGCGTGGGCGGCGACCCGCACCTGGGCGGTGGAACTGACCCCGCGCCCCGCCCCGCTGCCGCCGGTGCGCGCCGGGCGCACCGGCGCCGACCTGCTGCCCTGGCTGCCGGCGCTGGCCCTGGTCGCGCTGGCCGGCGGGGGCGCAGTGCTCGCCACCCGGGGGCGGTTGCGGCGGCTCCTCGGCGGCCTGCTGACCGGGCTGGGGGTCGCGGTGGCGGCGGGCGGCGGCTACGGGCTGGTCGCCGGGTTCGCCGGTGACGTCAGCCGGCAGTGGCCGCTGCTCTGCCTGGTCGGCGGGGTCCTCACCGCGGCGGGCGGCCTGCTGACGGCGCTGCGGGCACGGCGGTGGCCCGCGATGGGCGCCCGGTACGAGCGGCGGGCCCGGACGGTGAGCGCCGCGCGGCCGGAGCCGGGCCCGGTGACCGGCCGGCGCACCACCGAGGCGTGGGACGCGCTGGACCGGGGCGAGGACCCGACGCGGGACTGAGCGCCGGTGCCGGCCGGCGGGTCGATGCGGCCGGGCTGGCCCGGGCCGGGCTCAGCCCACCCGCTGCCGCTCGCGGGCCGCGGAACGGGCCGCCGCCAGTTCGGCCACCAGGCGATCCAGTTCGGCACGCTGGTCGGCGCGGGCCCGGTCGGCGCAGACCGCCTCCCACGCGTTGCCCCGGGCGGTGCGCATGCGTCCCTCCCCGACCACGGCGCGTTCGAGGGTGTGCACCACGCCGACGGCGAGCGACGCGACGGTACGGGAGATGGTGGTGAGGCCGATGTGCTGGTGCGGTGCGGTAGTGCTCATGATTCAACCCCGTACGGAGATGCGTGTGTGACCCGGGCGGACGCCTCATCGAGTCTGCCCGAGGGACATGTTCGCCGGCTCGCGTTTCGCGCTCGTGACCGGCGCGTCAACTCTCCATCGACGGCTCTCACCTGGTAAAGGGCCGTACGGCCTTGAGCTTGCTCACAGCATCGACGGGCGTCGTCGCCGCGTCCGCGTACCGGGCGGGAGCGGTGCCAGGTCGATAGCATCGTGTCGATGTCAGGGGCGGGCGGCCGGCACCCGGCGGCGCCCCGTCGAGCGGCGTGGTGGCCGTGCGTGATCCGTCCTTCACCGAAGTCGGGCATTATGCCGCAGCCCGTTTCGTGAGGAGCGCCATACCCCCGGCGGTCCGCGCCGGGTAGCGCCCCCCTAGCATCGGCCCATGACACCCGGAGAGGGGAGTCCGTTGGTGACTGCTGAGCATGCGCACGCGGAGGGGGACGACGCCGGTGCGGCGAAGTCCGTAAGCGTGCTCGACGAGATCCTGGCCGGTGTGCGCGAGGACGTGGCCCGGCGGCAGGAGCAGGTTCCGCTGGAGCGCATCCGGGAACTGGCCGCCGCCGCCCCGCCGCCGCTGGACGCGTACGCCGCCCTGCGCAAGCCGGGCGTCGCGGTGATCGCCGAGGTCAAGCGCTCCTCGCCGTCGAAGGGCAAGCTGGCCGAGATCGCCGACCCGGCCGACCTGGCCGGCGACTACGCGGCCGGTGGGGCCCGGGCGATCAGCGTCCTCACCGAGGGCCGCTGGTTCGGCGGCTCGCTGGACGACCTCGCCGCCGTCCGCGCCGCGGTGAACATCCCGGTCCTCCGCAAGGACTTCGTCGTCTCCAGCTACCAGGTGCACGAGGCCCGGGCCCACGGCGCCGACCTGGTGCTGCTGATCGTCGCCGCCCTCGAGCAGAACGCGCTGGTCGGCCTGCTCGAGCGGATCGAGTCGCTCGGCATGACCGCGCTGGTCGAGGTGCACGACGAGGAGGAGGCCGACCGGGCGCTGGAGGCCGGTGCCCAGGTCATCGGGGTCAACGCCCGTGACCTGCGTACCCTGGAGGTCGACCGCTCGGTGTTCGAGCGGATCGCGCCCGGCCTGCCCAGCCGGGTCGTCAAGATCGCCGAGTCCGGTGTGCGGGGCCCGCACGACCTGATCCGGTACGCCTCGGCCGGCGCCGACGCGGTGCTGGTGGGCGAGGGTCTGGTCACCCAGAAGAGTCCCCGCGAGGCGGTGGCCGAGCTGGTCAACGCCGGGAACCACCCGGCGACGCCCCGCCCGGTGCGCTGAGCGCCGGGCCAGACGCGAGAGGAACCGCGATGAGCGCCGACGCGCTGGCCGCCCCGGCCGGTTCGTACCCCGACGGCACCGGCCACTTCGGCCGGTTCGGCGGCCGGTTCGTCCCCGAGGCCCTGGTGGCCGCGCTGGACGAGCTGGACGGGGCGTGGCGCACCGCGATGACCGACGAGTCGTTCCGGGCCGAGTTCGGCGCCCTGCTGCGCGACTACGCCGGCACCCCGTCGCTGCTCTACGAGGCCCGGCGCTTCTCCGCGAAGGTCGGCGCCCGCGTGCTGCTGAAGCGGGAGGACCTCAACCACACCGGCGCGCACAAGGTGCGCAACGTCCTCGGCCAGGCGCTGCTGACCAGGCGGATGGGCAAGAAGCGGGTCATCGCCGAGACCGGGGCCGGGCAGCACGGCGTCGCCACCGCCACCGCCGCCGCCCTGTTCGACCTCGAGTGCGTGGTCTACATGGGCGAGGTCGACACGCGACGGCAGGCGCTCAACGTGGCCCGCATGCGGATGCTCGGCGCCACCGTCGTGCCGGTCACCACCGGGTCGCGCACGCTCAAGGACGCGATGAACGAGGCGATGCGCGACTGGGTCGCCAACGTCGACAGCACCCACTACCTGATCGGCACCGCCGCCGGCCCGCACCCGTTCCCCGCCATGGTGCGCGATTTCGTCCGCGGCATCGGCGACGAGGCCCGCCAGCAGTGCCTCGACCTCACCGGCGCGCTGCCCGACGCGGTCACCGCCTGCGTCGGCGGCGGCTCCAACGCGCTGGGCATCTTCCACGCCTTCGTCGACGACCCGGACGTGCGCCTGTACGGCTTCGAGGCCGGCGGCGACGGGGTGGCGACCGGGCGGCACGCGGCCAGCATCACCGGCGGCTCGTCCGGGGTGCTGCACGGCACCCGCACGTACGTCCTGCAGGACGCCGACGGCCAGACCGTCGAGTCGCACTCGATCTCGGCCGGCCTCGACTACCCGGGCGTCGGCCCGGAGCACGCCTGGCTGCACGACACCGGCCGGGCGACGTACCTGCCGGTCACCGACGCCGAGGCGATGGCCGCCTTCGAGCTGCTCTGCCGCACCGAGGGGATCATCCCGGCGATCGAGAGTTCGCACGCGCTCGCCGGCACCGTCGCGATCGCCCCGAAGCTCGCCGCCGAGCTCGGGCGCGAGCCGGTCGTCGTGGTCAACCTCTCCGGCCGGGGCGACAAGGACGTGCACACCGCCGGGGAGTACTTCGGCATCCTCGACAAGGAGTGAGACTGTGAGCCGGATCGGGGTCGCCTTCGACAAGGCCCGCGCCGACGGTCGGGCGGTGCTGGTCGGCTGCATGCCCGCCGGCTTTCCGACGGTCGAGGGCAGCATCGCCGCGATGACCGCGATGGTCGAGGCCGGCGTGGACGTCATCGAGATGGAGATCCCGTACTCCGACCCGGTGATGGACGGGCCGGTCATCCAGAAGGCGAGCGACATCGCCCTGGCCGGCGGCGTCCGGGTCGCGGACGCGCTGCGCATCGTCGAGGCGGTCGCCGCGACGGGCGCCCCGGTGGTCACGATGACCTACTGGAACCCGGTCGAGCAGTACGGCGTGGACACCTTCGCCCGGGACCTCGCCGCCGCCGGCGGCACCGGCCTCATCACACCGGATCTCATCCCGGACGAGGCGCAGGAGTGGCTCGCCGCCTCCGACGCGTACGGCCTGGACCGGACGTTCCTGGTCTCCCCGTCCTCGACGGACGCCCGGCTGCGGATGACCGTCGAGCACTGCCGCGGGTTCGTGTACGCCACGGCGATCATGGGCGTCACCGGAGCGCGGGCGCAGACCTCCGAGGCCGCGCCGATCCTGGTCTCCCGGGTCCGGGAGGTCACCGACCTGCCGGTGGGTGTCGGCCTCGGCGTCGGCACCGGGGCGCAGGCCAGCACGGTCGCCGGGTACGCCGACGGCGTCATCGTGGGCAGTGCTCTGATCCGCTGCCTCCTGGACGCCCCGGACCTGCCGTCCGGCCTGACCGCCCTGCGTGCCCTGAGCAACGAACTCGCCGAAGGCGTCCGCACACCCACCCGCTGACCCGTCCGCTCCGGCCCCGGACGCGGATCGTCAGGGGCGGGTCGCGGGGGTCGTCGGGGGGACGCTCCGCGGGGCCGGAGCAGCGGGCGGCGGGGGGAAGTCGCGGACGACGCCGCTGCGGCCCGACAGGGCGTCGGTCAGGGCGGCCCGGGTGGTCGGGGTCAGCACCTCGGGCAGCGCGGCCGGATCGTGCCAGGAGAGGCGGCAGCCGCCGGTCGGGGCGCCCGCCGGAACCGAACCGACCACGCGGGCACGGAAGACGTGCACGAGCACGTCGGGCAGCGGGCCGCCCCGGCCCGCCGGCGGCGTGCCCGGCTCGGCCAGGTGGTAGAGCCCGACGAGGTCGACCACGTCGACGTCCCAGCCGGTCTCGGCCCGGATGTCCCGGTGCACCGCCCGGACCGGGCTCTCGCCGGGGCGCAGGCGCCCGCCGGGCAGCGCGTACCGGCGTTCGCCCCGGCCCTGCCGGCACAGCAGCACCCTACCGGCGCTGTCGGTGACGACGGCGGCGACGGCCCAGGTGAGCGCGCTCATGGCACCCGAGCCTACGGCGGTGGCCGCCGGAAGTCATGGAGCGGTGAGCGGGCCGGCGGACCGGGGTGCCACGGAAGGGCCGATCGGCGGTAGCCTGTGCATCCGTGACCCTCGCCTCGCAGACACCCCTGGCGGCCCTGCCCAGCCCGACCACCGCCGTGTGGCAGGTGGGCCCGGTGCCGATCCGGGCGTACGCGCTCTGCATCATCGTCGGCATCGTGGTGGCCTGCTGGGTCGCCGAGCGGCGGCTGCGCCAGCGCGGGGTCGCGCCCGGCGCGGTGCTCGACATCGCGGTGTGGGCGGTGCCGACCGGCATCATCGGTGCCCGGATCTACCACGTGGTCACCTCACCGGAGAAGTACTTCGGCACCGGCGGCGACCCGCTGAAGGCGTTCGCCGTCTGGGAGGGCGGTCTCGGCATCTGGGGCGCCGTCGCCGGCGGTGCGGTCGGCGCGTGGATCGCCGCCCGGCAGCTCGGCATCCCATTCGCGGTGGTGGCCGACGCCGTCGCACCGGGGCTGCCGCTGGCGCAGGCGATCGGCCGGCTCGGCAACTGGTTCAACAACGAGCTGTACGGGGGCCGCACCAGCCTGCCCTGGGGCCTGGAGATCCACCGGATGGACCCGGACAACCCGGGTCAGGCGCTGCGCGACGACGCCGGCCGGCCCATCCTCGAGGAGGGCCTCTACCACCCCACCTTCGCCTACGAGCTGCTGTGGAACCTGGGCGTCGCCGCCCTGGTCCTGGTCCTCGACCGCCGGCTCAAGCTGGGCCGCGGCCGGGCGTTCGCGCTCTACGTGATGGGCTACACGGCCGGCCGGTTCTGGATCGAGCTGATGCGCACCGACGAGGCGAACACGTTCTTCGGCGTACGCCTGAACGTCTGGACCGCGGCGGTGGTCTTCCTCGCCGCGCTGGTCTACTTCCTGCGGGTGCGCGGTCCCCGGGAGTACCTGGTCCCGGTCGGCGTCGCCGCGGCGACGCCCGCCCCCGAGTCGGACCTGTCCCAGGTCGACCTGTCGGCCCGCGAGGCGGGTGCCCGGCCGGTGGCCCCGGAGGGGTACCGGGTGGTCGACGAGCAGCAGTTCCGCCGCTGGCGGGAGACCGGCGAGCTGCCGCCCGAGGCGGTGGACGGGCCCGCGGCCACCGACGACGGCGACGCCCCGGCCGCCGACGACGCCACCGCGGTTGACCGGGCGCCGGAGCCGGCGCGCCAGGCGGCGACCGGCGACGCGGACGCCGGGGACGCCGGGGCGCCGGACACCGGTGCGCGCCCCGCCGACCGCGACAGCTGAGCGGGGGGCGCCGCATGCGCAGCGCGGTCGTGGTCGGAGCCGGCGTCGGCGGTCTCGCGGTCGCCGGCGCGCTGGCCCGCTCGGGGTGGCGCGTCACCCTGGTCGAGCGGGCCGACCGGATCCGTCCGGAGCCCACGGCCGTGGTGCTCTGGCCCAACGGGGTCCGCGCGCTGCACGCCCTCGGCCTCGGCGCCGGGCTGGACGCGATCGCCACGCCGCTACCCGACGGCGGGGTACGCCGCCCGGACGGCCAGTGGCTGGTGCAGCCCCGCCCCACCCCGGCCGACCGGATGCCGGTCGTGGTGCACCGGGAGGACCTGCACGACGCGCTCATCGCCGGGCTGGGTGACGGGGTCGAGCTGCGGACCGGCGTGACGGTCCGCACCGTCCGCGCCGAGTCCGGCGCCCGCCCGTCGGTCGGTGACGGGCGGCACACGATCGAGGCCGACCTGGTCGTCGCCGCCGACGGCACCGACAGCGTCGTCCGCCGGCAGCTCGCACCCGAGGCGGCCGTGGTGAGTTCCGGCTCCGCGGCCTGGCGGGCGGTGATCCCCTGGTACCGGGCGCCCCGGCTGCCCGCCGACGCCCTGCCCGCCGGCGAGGTCCTGGGCGCCGGCTACCGGTTCGTGTCGGCGTCGCTCGGTGAGCGCGGCTCCTCCGGGGCGTCCAGCCGCGGCGGGATCTACTGGGTGGCCACCGCCGCCGGCGCGCCCCGGCCGGAGCCGCCGGAGACCCAGCTCGCCCTGCTGCGCCGCTGGTACGCGGGCTGGCCCGCGCCGATCGCCGACCTGCTCGACGCCACCGACCCCGCCGACCTGGTCCAGCAGGAGATCCGCGAGCTGCGCCCGCTGCCCCGCGGGTACGGTTTCCCGGCCGGCCCGGGGGGAGCGGTGCTGCTGGGTGACGCGGCTCACGCCATGCCGCCGCACCTCGGCCAGGGCGCCTGCCTCGCCTTCGAGGACGCCGCCACGCTCGCCGTGCTGCTGCGCGAGTCGCGGCTGCCGGACGCCGTGGTCGCGTACGACCGGGTGCGCCGGCCCCGGGCGGCGACGGTGATCCGGCAGACCCGCCGCATGTCGGCGGTGCTCCAGGCCCGGGGGCGGCTCGCCCTGCGGGCCCGCGACGCCGCCCTCGGCACGCTCAGCCCGCGCCTGCTGGCCAGCGCCGCCGCGAGCGCGGCCGAGTGGCGCCCGCCGCAGTAGCTCCGGTCAGGGGACCACGGGGGCGGGTTCGGCGATGCAGGCGGTGCCGATGCGGCGGAAACCGACCCGCAGGTAGACGCGGGCGATCTCCTCGCTGCCGGCGGAGAGGAAGACCACGTCGGTGCCGGCGGCGAGCAGCGCCCGGGCCAGGGTGGCGGTGACGGCGGCGCCCAGGCCGCGACGGCGGGCGGCCGGCAGGGTGGCCACGCCGGCGATCTCGGCGACGTCGCCCACCCGCATCGCCATCCCGCTGGCCAGCGTGCCCTCCTGCGCGGTGCCGGCCAGGGCGGACAGCCGCCGGCCGTCGGCGACCCGGGCCCGCTCCTCGTCGAGCGCCGCCATGTCGAGTTCGGGGAGGGCGGCGTCGCGCTCGGCGGGGCCACCCGCACCCCGGCCGGTGCCGGGTGCCGCGAAGCCGACCGCGGCGACGGCCCGGCGGGCGGCCACCGCCGCCGCGAAGTCCGGGTCCGCCGGGTCGAGCAGCCGCACGGGTACGTCGGTGAGCGTCGCCGGGTCGGGCAGGGCGGCCGGGTCGAGCACCATCAGCGGCGCCTCGAGCACGGACAGGCCCGCCGAGCGGGCGACGGCCAGCAGGTCGGGCGTGACCTCGTGGACCCACTCGAAGGACTCCGGCAGCCCGAGTTCCCGCTGGCGCTCGCGGACGGCCGCGACGTCGGCGAGGGTGGGTGGCCCGGGGACGTCGAGGCGGGGCCGGGCGTAGAACGGCCAGCCGGCACCGTCGCGGACGAACAGCACCAGGGTGCCGTGCTCCTCGGCGAGGGCGGAGTCCCGCGGCACCGCGTCGTAGAAACGCTCCAGCCGGTCGACCGTATCCTTGCGCAGGGGATCCACCGCGCGAGACTACACGTCCCAGACTCTGGAAGGTGTGATCAATCTGCACTGGCCTTGCGCCGACCCCCCTAACGTAGACTCAAATGACCCCTGAGGGCCGACGTCGTCCCCACCGAGATCCAACCTGAGTGACGACAGGAGGCCCGGTGGCCTTTCCGTACCCGCACAGCAGCCCGCAGCAGGTCCCGCACCTCGGCCCCGGCGCGCCGGCGGCCGGGCTCTACGATCCCGCGCACGAGCATGACGCCTGCGGGGTGGCCTTCGTGGCGGACCTGCACGGCCGGCGGTCGCACGCGGTCGTGGCGAACGGGCTCGGCGCGCTCTGCCGGCTGGACCACCGGGGTGCCCGTGGCGCGGAGCCGAACACGGGCGACGGCGCCGGGATCATGATCCAGGTGCCGGACGCGTTCCTGCGCGCGGTGGTGGACTTCCCGCTGCCACCCGCCGGCGAGTACGCGACCGGCCTGGTCTTCCTGCCCGACGACGACGAGGCGGAGGCGCGCGCCCGCCGGGTGGTGGAGAAGTACGCGCTGGTCGAGGGCGCCGACGTGCTCGGGTGGCGGGACGTGCCGGTCGACCCGTCCGGCCTGGGTGAGACGGCCCTCGCGGCGATGCCCCGGGTACGGCAGCTCTTCCTCGCCGCGCACCGGCTGATCGACTCGCCGGACGGGCCGGCCGGGTCCCGCCTCGGCGGCGTCGAGCTGGAGCGGGTGGCGTTCTGCGTCCGCAAGCAGGCCGAGCGGGAGGCCGCCGAGCGCGACGTGGCGGCGTACTTCCCGTCCCTGTCCGGCCGGACGATGGTCTGGAAGGGCATGCTCACCCCGGACCAGCTGCCCGCGTTCTTCCCGGAGCTGACCGACGAGCGGGTGGAGAGCGCGATCGCGCTGGTGCACTCCCGGTTCTCGACCAACACGTTCCCGTCCTGGCCGCTGGCGCACCCGTACCGCTTCATCGCCCACAACGGCGAGATCAACACCATCCGGGGCAACCGCAACTGGATGCAGGCCCGGGAGGCGCTGCTGCGCACCCCGAACCTGCCGGGCAACATCCGCCGGATCTTCCCGGTCTGCACGCCCGCCGCCTCCGACTCGGCCAACTTCGACGAGGTCCTCGAACTGCTGCACCTGGCCGGGCGGAGCCTGCCGCACGCGGTGCTGATGATGATCCCGGAGGCCTGGGAGAACGACCCGGACATGGCCGCCGACAAGCGGGCGTTCTACCGGTTCCACGCGAGCCTCATGGAGCCGTGGGACGGGCCGGCGTCGGTGGCGTTCACCGACGGCGAGGTCGTCGGGGCGGTGCTGGACCGCAACGGCCTGCGCCCGGGCCGCTGGTGGCAGACCGCCGACGGGCTCGTCGTGCTCGGCAGCGAGGCGGGCGTGCTGGACCTGGACCCGGCCACCGTCGTCGCCAAGGGGCGCCTCCAGCCGGGGAGGATGTTCCTCGTCGACACCGTCGCCGGCCGGATCGTGCACGACGACGAGATCAAGGCGGAGCTGGCCGCGGCGCAGCCGTACGCCGACTGGCTGCACGCCGGCCTCATCGAGCTGACCGACCTGCCGGCCCGCGAGCACATCGTCTACACCCACGACTCGGTCCGCCGCCGCCAGCAGACCTTCGGCTACACCGAGGAGGAGTTGAAGATCCTCCTCGCGCCGATGGCGCGCGCCGGCGCCGAGCCGATCGGCTCGATGGGCACGGACACGCCGATCTCCCCGCTGTCCACCCGGCCGCGGCTGCTCTACGACTACTTCCACCAGCTCTTCGCCCAGGTCACCAACCCGCCGCTGGACGCGATCCGCGAGGAGTTGGTGACCAGCCTGCAGTCCACCATCGGTCCGGAGGGCAACCTGCTCGACCCGGGCCCGGCGAGCTGCCGGCAGATCGTGCTGCCGTACCCGGTGGTCGACAACGACGAGCTGGCGAAGATCCTCTCCATCGACGAGGACGGCGACCTGCCCGGCTTCAAGGCGGTCCGGGTCTCCGGGCTGTACCGGGTGCGCGAGGGCGGCGCCGGCATCAAGGCCCGCCTGACCGAGATCTGCCGGCACGTCTCCGAGGCGATCGAGGACGGCGTCCGCATCCTGGTGCTGTCCGACCGGGACTCCAACGCCGACCTGGCCCCGATCCCGTCGCTGCTGCTCACCGCGGCGGTGCACCAGCACCTGGTCCGCGAGCAGACCCGTACGCAGGTGGCGCTGATCGTCGAGTCCGGTGACTGCCGGGAGGTGCACCACGCGGCGGTGCTGATCGGGTACGGCGCGGCGGCGGTCAACCCGTACCTGGCCTTCGAGTCCGTGGAGGACATGATCTCGACGGGCGCGCTGGTCGGGGTGGAACCCGCCACGGCGGTCCGCAACTACGTCAAGGCGCTCGGCAAGGGCGTCCTGAAGATCATGTCGAAGATGGGCATCTCCACCGTGTCCTCGTACTGCGGCGCGCAGGTCTTCGAGGCGGTCGGGCTGGACACCCGCCTGGTCGAGCGTTACTTCCGGGGCACCCCCAGCAAGATCGGTGGCATCGGGCTGGGCGAGATCCACGCCGAGGTGGCCGCCCGCCACTCGCGCGCCTGGCCCGCGCCCGGCGCGGCGGCGACCGACCTGTTGGAGGTCGGCGGCGAGTACCAGTGGCGCCGCGAGGGCGAGCTGCACCTGTTCAACCCGGAGACCGTCTTCCTCCTCCAGCACGCCACCCGCAGCCGGCAGTACGACGTCTTCCGGAAGTACACCGCGAAGGTCGACGAGCTGGCCGCGAAGGCGGGGTCGCTGCGCGGCCTGTTCACGCTGCGCGCCGGCGTGCGCCCGCCGGTGCCGATCGAGGAGGTGGAGCCGGCCAGCGAGATCGTCAAGCGGTTCGCGACCGGCGCCATGTCGTACGGGTCGATCTCGGCCGAGGCGCACGAGACCCTCGCGATCGCGATGAACCGCCTCGGCGGCCGGTCCAACACCGGTGAGGGCGGTGAGGACGTCGAGCGGCTGTACGACCCCGAGCGCCGCTCGTCGGTCAAGCAGATCGCCAGCGGCCGCTTCGGTGTGACGACGGAGTACCTGGTCAACGCCGACGACCTCCAGATCAAGATGGCACAGGGCGCCAAGCCCGGCGAGGGCGGCCAGCTACCCGGCAACAAGGTCTGGCCGTGGATCGCGCGGACCCGCCACGCCACGCCCGGTGTCGGGCTGATCTCCCCGCCGCCGCACCACGACATCTACTCCATCGAGGACCTGGCGCAGCTCGTCCACGACCTGAAGTGCGTCAACCCGTCCGCGCGGGTGCACGTCAAGCTGGTCAGCGAGGTCGGCGTGGGCACGGTCGCGGCGGGCGTGGCCAAGCTCAAGGCCGACGTCATCCTCATCTCCGGCCACGACGGCGGCACCGGCGCGTCCCCGCTGAACTCGCTGAAGCACGCCGGCACCCCGTGGGAGCTGGGCCTGGCGGAGGCGCAGCAGACGCTGCTGCTCAACAAGCTCCGCGACCGGGTCACCGTGCAGGTCGACGGCCAGCTCAAGACCGGCCGGGACGTGCTGGTCGCCGCGCTGCTCGGCGCGGAGGAGTTCGGCTTCGCCACCGCCCCGCTGATCGTGGAGGGCTGCGTGATGATGCGGGTGTGCCATCTGGACACCTGCCCGGTCGGCATCGCGACGCAGAACCCGGTGCTGCGCGAGCGGTTCACCGGCAAGCCGGAGTTCGTGGAGAACTTCTTCCTCTTCCTCGCCGAGGAGGTCCGCGGGTACCTGGCCGAGCTGGGCCTGCGGTCGATCGACGAGGCGATCGGGCGGACCGAGCTGCTCGACGTCACTCCGGCGGTCGACCACTGGAAGGCTTCGGGCCTCGACCTCGCCCCGGTGCTGCACCTGCCGGACCTGCCCGAGGGCACCGCCCGGCGGGGCGTCCGCGCCCAGGACCACGGCCTGGAGCTGGCGCTGGACAACGAGCTGATCGCGCTCGCCGAGCCCGCCCTGCGGGGGTCCCGGGCGGCGGCCGGCGTCGAGGCGCGGGACGCCGCACCGGTCACCCGCGTCCGGGTCGAGGTGCCGGTCCGCAACGAGCACCGCAGCGTCGGCGCGATGCTCGGCGGTGAGGTCGTCCGCCGGCACGGCGGCGCCGGCCTGCCCGCCGACACCATCGAGTTCGACCTGCGCGGTACCGCCGGGCAGTCGTTCGGCGCGTTCCTGCCGCGCGGGGTGACCCTGCGGCTGCACGGCGACGCCAACGACTACGTCGGCAAGGGCCTCTCCGGCGGCCGGCTGGTGGTCCGGCCGGACGAGGCCGCGCCGTTCGTGGCCGCCGAGGCCGCCGGGGGCGCGCGGGCCGAGGACCAGATCATCGCCGGTAACACGATCCTGTACGGGGCCACCGCGGGCGAGGTCTTCCTGCGTGGCCGGGTGGGTGAGCGGTTCGCGGTGCGCAACTCGGGCGCGGTGGCCGTCGTCGAGGGCGTCGGCGACCACGGCTGCGAGTACATGACCGGTGGCACCGTGGTGGTGCTCGGCCCGACCGGGCGCAACTTCGCGGCCGGCATGTCCGGCGGGACGGCTTTCGTGTGGCGGCTGGACCGGCGGCGGGTGAACACCGAGCTGGTCGACCTGGCGCCGCTGCGCGAGGAGGAGCGGGCGGCGCTGCACGAGCTGGTGCAGCGGCACTTCGCCGAGACCGACTCGGCGGTCGCCGAGGAGGTGCTCAAGCGCTGGCCGGAGGCGGTGGAGGAGTTCACCGCCGTGGTGCCCCGGGACTACCGCCGGGTGCTGGAGATCATGCGGGCCGCCGAAGCCGCCGGCCACGACGTCGACGACGCGGTGATGAGCGCCTTGGCGGCGACAGCCGCCCCAGCGGCGCCGGCGGCGCCTTCCGCTGCGTCCATGCCGCCCGCCCCGCGGGTGGCCGTCCAGGAGGTGGCTCGTGCCTGACCCGAACGGTTTCCTGCGCTACGACCGGCGGCTGCCCGCGCGCCGGCCGGTGCCGGTGCGGATCATGGACTGGCGCGAGGTGTACCCGCCGGCCGGCGAGGAGCTGGTGCGTGAGCAGGCCACCCGCTGCATGGACTGCGGCATCCCGTTCTGCCACGACGGCTGTCCGCTGGGCAACCGCATCCCGGACTGGAACGACCTGGTCCGCACCGGCAACTGGGATGCCGCGGTGGAGTCGCTGCACGCCACCAACAACTTCCCGGAGTTCACCGGCCGGCTCTGCCCGGCGCCCTGCGAGGCGGCCTGTGTGCTGGGCCTCGGCGGGCAGCAGCCGGTCACCATCAAGCAGGTCGAGGTGGAGATCGCCGACGCGGCCGTGGCCCGCGGCGGGCTGCGCCCCCGGCCGGTGCCGGCGCCGACTGGGAGGTCCGTCGCGGTGGTCGGCTCCGGCCCCGCCGGGCTCGCCGCCGCACAGCAACTGGCCCGCGCCGGTCACGCCGTCACCGTGTACGAGCGCGACGACGCCCTGGGCGGCCTGCTGCGGTACGGCATCCCCGACTTCAAGCTGGAGAAGCAGCACATCGACCGGCGGCTGGCGCAGCTCGCCGCCGAGGGGGTGCGCTTCCGTACCGGGGTGAACGTCGGCGTCGACGTGACCGCGGAGCAGTTGCGCGCCGAGCACGACGCGGTGCTGCTCGCCTGCGGCGCGCTCGCCGGCCGGGACACCCCGGAGACGCCGGGCCGGGCGCTGCGCGGCGTCCACCAGGCGATGGACCACCTGGTCGCCGCCAACCGGGTGGTCGCCGCCGCCGGGGAGGGCAACCCGGCGCTCGCGGTGCTGCCCGACGGCACCCCGATCGACGCGGCGGCCAGGCACGTGGTGATCATCGGCGGTGGCGACACGGCGGCCGACTGCCTGGGTGTCGCACACCGGCAGGGCGCGGCCGGCGTGCACCAGCTCGACCTCTACCCCGAGCCGCCCCGCTCCCGGGACGAGGAGCGCGACCCGTGGCCGACGTGGCCGTGGATCCTGCGCGAGTACCCGGCCCACGAGGAGGGCGGCGAGCGCGTCTTCGCGGTGGCCGTGCAGGAGTTCGTCGACGACGGCACCGGCGCGGTGCGGGCGGTCCGCATCGCGGAGGTGACCGTGGAGAAGCGTGCCGGCCGGCGCATCGTCACCGCGCTGCCCGGCTCCGAGCGGGAGTTGCCCGCCGACCTGGTGCTGCTGGCGATCGGCTTCGAGGGGACCGAGGAGCAGCCGCTGCTCGACCAGCTCGGGGTGACCCGCAACACGCGCGGCGCGGTGGACGCCCGCCCGGACTGGCAGACCGACGTCGACGGGGTGTTCGTCGCGGGCGACATGCACCGTGGCGCCTCGCTGATCGTGTGGGCGATCGCGGAGGGCCGGGCGGCGGCGTCGGCCATCCACGCGTACCTGGGCGGCGCGGGGTCGCTGCCCGCTCCGGTGGCGCCGGCCGCGCAGCCCCTCGCAGCCCGCTGACCTCGCCGGGCGCCCCGGCTCCGGCCCGCGCAGGGCTGGGGACCGGGGCGCCGCCGTGTCCGGTTCGTGCCCGGCTGGTGCGGGCTGCCCGGACCGGCCGGTGAACCCCCTCACCAACAGTCGCCGGAAGGTTTGACGCGGGCCAGACTTGTCGCCGGCCGGACCCGGACGGGTCCGGCCTTTCGTCTGTCGCCGTCTGGCCGGGAGGGTCCTCGTGGCGCTCGGAACCACCTTCGCCGCATTGCGCCACCGCAACTACCGCATCTGGGCCGCCGCCGGGTTCGTCTCCGTCGTCGGCACCTGGATGCAGGTGCTCGGGGTCAACTGGTACGTCCTGGCCGAGACCGGCTCGGCGACGTCGATGGGGCTGGCCATCCTCCTGCAGGCGATCCCCACCCTGCTGCTCAGCGCGTGGGGCGGGGCCCTGGCCGACCGGCTGCCCGCCCGGCCGCTGCTGATCGCGGCGCAGGGCGCCCACGCGGCCCTCGCGGCCGGGCTCGCCCTGGTGGCCGTGACCGGCGCCGGCGGGCTCCCGGCCATCTACGCGATCTCGCTGGTCTCCGGGGCGGTGTCCGCGATCGAGGGCCCGATGATGGGCCGCTGGGCCTCGACGCTGGTGGACCGGGACACCCTCGGCAACGCGCTGGCCCTCGGGTCGCTCACCAACTCCGCCGGGCGGATCCTCGGCATGAGCGCGGGCGCCGTCGTGGTCGCCGCCGTCGGCCCCGCGCTGCTGTTCGCCGTCAACGCCGCGAGCTTCGTCGCGGTGGTGGTGGCGCTGTGCGCCGTCCGCGAGCGGGACCGGTACGCCCCGGAGCCGGTCGAGGCGGCACCGGACGCCGGTGGCATCCGGGCCGGCTTCCGCTACCTGCTGGGGCAGCCGGTGGTGCTGGTGGCCCTGGCCCTCTCCTTCGTACTGGGCAGTCTGGGCCGCAACTACCAGGTGACGATGGCCGCGATGAGCGACGGGCCGCTCGGCGGGGGCGCAGCCGGGTACGGGCTGCTGTCCACCGTCTTCGCCGTCGGCACCGTCGTCGGGGCGCTGGTGGCCGCGCGCCGCCGCGAGCTCGGCTACGGCGTGCTGGTCGGCGCCGGGCTGCTGGCCAGCGCGCTGCAGATCGTCGCGGGGCTGGCGCCGGGCACCCTCAGCTTCGCCGCCGTCATCCTGCCGGTGGCCGCCGCCGCGGTGGTCATCGACACCACCGTCGGCACCCGGGCCCAGCTCGACACCGACTACGTGATGCGCGGGCGGGTGCTCGGCGCCCTGGCGGTGACCGGCTCCGTGTCGGCCGCCGTCGGTGCCCCGCTGCTGGGCTGGCTCTCCGAGCACGCCGGTCCCCGGCAGACCCTGGTGCTGGCCGGCGCCGTCACCGTGGTGGCCGCCGCTGCGGCGGGGGTGGCCCTGGACCGCCTGCGGGAGCGCCGGCTGTGCAACCGGGTCGCGCGGGTGCTCGCCGTCCGCGTGCTGCGGCGTCCGGGTCGCCGGGTCGCCGGGTCCGCCGCCCGGGTGGTCCGCCCGGCGTGGCTGGCCGTGGGGGACGCCCGACCGGCCGGGCACGCTGCGGTCCGGGCGCCGCGGGTCGGGCCGGGCCCGTGGTCGCGGCGGCCGGCGACGACCCGCCCGCGGAACCGCACCGGTGCCGGCTCGCCGCTGCCGGGCCGTTGACCGGACCCCGGCAGCGCCACAAACCCGGTCCGGGCAGGGGACTCCGCCGCTTAACGACTATTCACTTGATCTAAATGTTTCGATAGCATTACCGACTAGTAACAACCGTTGCACCCCTGGCCACGCGCGCGGTCACCGGGCCCCACCACCCCTGTCCTGTGGAGGTCCCTCATGCCACACCGCCCGCTGGCCCGCGCCCTGGCCGCGCTGGTCGCCGTCCTCACCGCCGTCACCGGCGCGGTGCTCGTCCCCGGCACCGCACACGCCGCGACCGTCAACTACGTCGCGCTCGGTGACTCCTATTCCTCCGGCGTCGGCGCCGGCCCGTACGACCTCTCCGGCTGCCTGCGCAGCCAGAAGTCGTACGCCCCGCTCTGGGCCGCGGCCAACGCCGTGACCAGCTTCCGGTTCCCCGCCTGCGGCGGCGCCGTCACCGCCGACGTCATCAACGCGCAGGTGGGTTCCCTGAGCAGCACCACCACCCTGGTGACCATCACGATCGGCGGCAACGACGCCGGCTTCGCGGACGTGATGACCACCTGCCGGTTCGGCAGCACCTCCAGCTGCACCAACGCCGTCAACACCGCCAAGTCGTTCGCCACCACCACGCTGCCCGGCCGCCTGGACGCCACGTACGCGGCCATCCGCAACCGGGCGCCGAACGCCCGCCTGATCGTGCTCGGCTACCCGCGCCTGTTCGAGACCGGCTCCTGCGGATGGTTCGCGATGAGCAGCTACAAGCGGACGATCCTCAACGAGGCCGCCGACGTGCTGGCCACCGTCACCGCCGCCCGGGCCGCCGCGGCCGGGGCCACCTTCGCCGACACCCGCCCCTACTTCGCCGGCCACGGCGTGTGCGCCTCCGACCCGTGGATCCGCGACGTCACCGGGGTGATCGAGGCGTACCACCCGGACGCCGACGGCTACCGCCACGGCTACCTGCCGGCGCTGAACGCCGTCACCCGCTGACCCGCCCGACCCGGCGGCCGGCGGTCCACCCCGGACCGGCGGCCGCCGGTCGTCTTGCCGAGATCCGCCACACTCAGTAAACAGGACGGACACGGTAAGCCACTGCCCGGAGGTGACCATGCGGGAGTCGACCAGCCAGAAACCGCCCACCCGGGACCGGCTCCCGATCGGCGGGTGGGAGTTCCTCGCGCTGCTCGCGCGCCTGCTGCCCCGGCCGCGCCGGGGCGACCGCCGGCTACCGGTCCTCTGGCTCGTCCGCCCGCCCGGCACGCCCGACGTGCTGACCCTCGTCCGCCGGTTCCTCGGGCAGGGCCCACGACGGCGCGTGCCGCACGCCGCCGTCGACGTCACGTCGCAGCCCCCCGGGACCGAGGTCCCCGCGCTCCTGCGCGACCTGCACCGGCAACTCTCGCTGGAGGCCTTCGGTGCGGCCCGCCTCCGGTTCCGGCACTACCCGCTCGCCGACTGGCTGATGCAGCAGAGCCTCAGCGTCGGCCTGGACGCCGACGAGGGCCGCTCCGCGCTGGTCCGGCGGCTGCGCGACCGCCGCGGGCCCCGTGGCGCCGCCGAGCCGCTGCCGGCCGGCGGGGACACCGTCTCGATCGCCTCGCACGTGCTGCTCTGGCTGGTGCGCCGGGCCGTGCCCGGGGCGGTGTTCCGGCTCGCCGTCTCCGGCCGGGTGCCCGTGATCGGCCGGCACTACCGCTGGTTCATGCGCCAGCAGTACCTGGCGCCCCGGCAGTCGGTCACCTTCCTCGGCTTCGCCGAGCGGCTCACCGCCGGGTGGCGCGACGGGGAGCAGCCCGACCAGGTCAACAAGCTGCTGCTGCACGCGTTCCTGGAGGACCTGCGTGAGGCGTACCGGCGGCGGCTGTGGCGCCCGGCCGACTGGCGGCGCACCGCGTACCCGGTGCTGCTGCTGGACGGCGTCGCCCCCGGCAACCTCGGGCACGTGCTGGTCCGCCTGCTGACCGACGTCCGCAACGAGACCGGGCGCAACGACCCGCTGCTCGTGGTCGCGGCCGGCGACGTGCCCCCGCCGGAGCTGGCCGAGCCGCACCCCCTCGACGAGGCCGACGAGGCGTACGACGAGTGGTCCGCGGCCCTGCCCGAGATGCGCCGGCTGCGCCGGGCGGCGGCCTGGCTGGTGGTGCTCCGGCCGGACCCGGTCGAGACCGGCCCGCCGCCGCGCGGCGGCCTGCGCCCGTTCAGCGCGCCCGAGCCGCCCTGGGGGTCCCGCCGGTTCCTGCCGGCGGCGCTGGCCGTGGTGCTGGTGGCGGCGGGTGGCACCTGGGCCGGTACCCGGTGGGGGCCCGGCTGCCACCCGTCGCTGGACGGCGGGCGGGTCGCGGTCGAGCTGGTCGACGGCGAGTGCGTCGGCTACAGCGACAGCGCGGCCCAGCTCTTCAACGACGACCCCGGCCAGGACCGGCTGCGCGCCGTCCAGCAGCGCATCTTCGCCCAGAACCGGGCCGCCGAGGAGGTGTGGCGGCGCAGCGACCGCCGCCGTCCCTACCTGACGCTGGTCTACTTCGGCACCCTCACCGGCAACCGCACCCGCGCCGACGAGGAGTCCTACGTCTCCGAACGCGAGGAGCTGGAGGGCATGGCGACCGCCCAGTACGCGCTGCTCAAGGAGTCGGCCGGCGCGGACGGCGCCGCGCTGCTGCGCGTCGTCGTCGCCAACGGCGGCCGGCAGATGCGGCACGCCGACCGGGCGGTCGCGATGCTCGCCGACCTCGCCCGCGACGACCCCACGGTGCTCGGCGTGGTCGGCATGGTGGAGAGCCGCGCCAGCACCGCGCGGGCCCTCGCCGAGCTCAACCGGATCGGCCTGCCGGTCCTCGCACCCACCCTGTCGGCCGACCGGATGGACGCCAACTCGCGCCTCTACCTCCAGGTCAGCGCGCCCAACACCGACCAGGTGCGGATGGTCGAGGCGTACGCCCGGCAGGTGCTCAAGGTCGACGAGGCGCACGTCTACTGGACGACCGGGGAGGGCAGCTCCTTCGAGAAGGACCTCTACGTGAACACCCTCGTCGACGGCCTGAAGGAACGCTTCGGCCCGCGGCTCACCCGGCTGGAGGAGTGGCGCACCGGCAAGCGGCTCACCGCCGAGTGCGGCTACGACGGCCTGCTCTTCTTCGCCGGACGCTGGTCGGAGTTCGACGGCTTCCTGCGCGCCCTGCGCGAGTGCGGCGACAACCCGCCCCGGCACCTCGTCGGCGACGACTCGGTCAACCGCTACATCGCCAACCCCGGGCTGCGCGCCGCCGCCCCGGGCAACATCCCCGTCACGTACGTGTCGAAGGCGTCGCTGGGCACCTGCACGGCGCTGCGGGCCGCGCAGGAGCGGCGCGACGAGGCCCGCGCCAGCTTCCTGACCTGGATCCAGGCCGACGACCTGCTCGACCCGCCACGCTGCCGCCCGGACCGGCCGCACCCGGTGGGGGAGCGGGTCAGCCTCGCGTACGACGCGGCGATGATGATGGTCCGCGCGGTGGAGAGCCTCGCGGCGCGGCTGCACCACGCCGACGCGGGGCAGCGGTGGGAGCCGACGGCGGTCAACCCGGTCGGCGTGCACGCCGAGGTGCTGCGGCAGAACGCCGGCACCGGCTACCCGGGCGTGTCCGGCCTGATCCGGTACCCGCCGGACTCCGGCGAGCCGGTCGACAAGCGGCTCGCGCTGCTGCGGGTCGAGCGGGTGCCCGACGTCACCGTCGAGCCGGTCGAGGTCTGGTACTGCGGCACCGCCGACCGTCCCACCGCGACACCCGCCCCCTGCGCGGCCACCCGCTCGCGACCGCGCTGACCGGCGTGTCGCGTCGCCTTCGGACTGTCCCGGCGTCCCCGGGGTCGGTTAGGGTTCTCGGCGGACCGAGGCCGGGTCCCGACGCCACCGCCCCGCCGCGCCGTGCGCTCCCCGAACGCACCGCGGCTCCCGCGGGAGGCGGGGACACGGCCCGAGCGGGCGAGGCGACGGGAGCGGCAACGAGGGTGGGCAGGCTCGCGTCGGCGTACGGGCAGGCGGTCGCGGCCCACCGCGCGGCCCGCGCGCACCTCGACACCGCCCGCCGGGCCCTCGGCGCCGCCCCGTCCCCGGCCGCCCCGGCGGGAGCCGCCGACCTGCTCGCCCGCCTCGCCCAGCTCGGCGACGCCCTCGCCACACCCACTCCCGGCGCCACCCCGCTCGCCGCGGGCCCGGCACCGGTCCGCCTCGGCGACGCCGCCACCGCGGGCGGCGCCTTCCCGGTCGTCGTCCCGCTCGGCAGCGGCCACCACCTCGCCGTCGACGCCGACGCCCGCGACCCCCGGGTCGCCGCGCTGCTGCGCGCCGTCGTGCTCCGCCTGCTCGCCACCGCCCCGCCCGGCGGCGTCCGCGTCGCCGGCCTCGACACCGCCGCGCTCGGCGCCACCTTCGGGCCGCTGCGGCCGCTCGTCGACGCCGGCGTACTCGACCCGCCGGCCACCACCGAGGCCGAGGCCGGTGCGCTGCTCGACGCCGCCGAAGCGCACGCCCGTACGGCCCGTGCCGCCGACCGGCCGGACCAGGAACTGCTGCTCGTGGTCGCCGCCGCCCTGCCGCCGCCCCGGGAGGCCGCCCGCCTCGCCGCGCTCACCCACGCCGGCCCGGCCGCCTCCGTGTGCGTCCTCCTCGCCGCGAGCGGGGCACCGGCCCTCGGCGCGACGACCAGCGTCCGGCTGACCGGGGAGCACGCCCACGTGGGCGACCCGCCCGGGGCCCCGTTCAGCGCCGACGGCAGCGGCCTGGCCGCCCCGGTGCGCCTCGACGGCGACCCCCCGGCCGCCTCCGTGGCCGCCCTCGCCGGGCATCTGGGCGCCGCCGTCCGGCAGGGCGCGACGGTGCGCTTCCCGGAGCTGCTTCCCGCGCGGCGCTGGGCGGAGTCGTCCGTCGCCGGGCTGCGCACGGTGGTCGGCCGGGCCGGCCGCGACCCGGTCACCGTCGCGTTCGACGACGCCACTCCACACTGGCTGGTCGGCGGCCGCACCGGCGCCGGCAAGACCGTCTTCCTCCTCGACGTCCTCTACAGCCTGGCCGCCCGCTACTCCCCGGCGGAACTCCAGCTCTACCTGCTCGACTTCAAGGAGGGGGTGAGCTTCACCGAGTTCGTCCCCACCGGCCGGGACCCGTCCTGGCTGCCGCACGCGCGGGCGGTCGGCATCGAATCCGACCGGGAGTACGGCGTCGCGGTCCTCCGCGAGCTGCGCCGCGAACTGCAGCGCCGCGCCACCGCGTTCAAGCGGCACGGCGTCACCAAACTCGCCGACCTGCCCCGCGAGGCGCCGCTGCCCCGGATCGTCGCGGTCGTCGACGAGTTCCACGTGCTGCTCGCCGGCAACGACCCGCTCGCCCGCGAGTCGGTCGACCTGCTCGAGGAGTTGGCCCGCAAGGGCCGCTCGTACGGCGTGCACCTGGTGCTCGCCAGCCAGAGCACGACGGGCATCGAGGCCCTCTACGGCCGGGCCGAGGCGATCTTCGGGCAGTTCGCCCTGCGGGTGGCGCTGCCCGGCGGCGGCGGTGTGCTCGACCCGCTGAACGACTCCGCCGCCACCCTGCCGGTCGGGTCCGCCGTGCTCAACACCGCCGCCGGGGCGGCCGGGGCCGACACCGTCGTGCGCTTCCCGGACGCCCACGCGGCCGCCGCCGACCTGGCCCGGCTGCGCCACGACCTGTGGGCGGCCCGCCCGTCCGGCGCGCGCCCACCGTCGGTCTTCAAGGGGTACGACACCGCGCGGCTGGAGGACGACCCCACCTTCACCGGGCTGCGGCCCGGCGGTCGCCGCCCGCTCGCCCTGGTCGGCCGCACCGTCGACGTGGACGGCACGTCGGCGCTGTTCCTGATGGACAGCACCCCCGGCCGGCACCTGGCGGTCGTGGGCACCTCCGCCGCCGGCGCCGAGGTGCTGCGCGCGGCCACCCTCAGCCTGGCCCGCCAGCACACCCCCGGCGACGCCCGGTTCCTGCTCGTCCCCCTCGTCACCGCCGCCGACCCGGCCGTCGACGACACCGCCGACGTGCTCACCGCCGCCGGCCACCCGGTCGAGCGCCTCGACGCCGACGGGCTGCGGGCCCGCCTCCACGAGCTGGCCGACCCGCCACCGGCCACCGACGGCGCGGACCAGCCGGCGGCCGGCCACGCCCGGACCTACCTCGTCGTGTTCGGAATGGACGCCGCCGGCACCGTCCTCGCGGCGGCCGACCCGGCGACCTTCCGCAGCGGCCACGACGACCTGCGGCAGGTGCTCCGGCAGGGGCCCGGGCAGGGAGTGCACCTGCTCGGCTGGTGGCGCGGCCTGCGCCGGCTCGCCGACGACCTCGGCGGTACGCACAACCGCGACGACGTGGCCTGCCTCGTCGCCCTGAACGTGCCCGGCGCCGACCTCGGGCTGCACCTGGGCGTGCCCGACCTGAGCTACCAACCCCGTCCCGACCGGGCGCTGCTGGTCGACCGGCACGACCACCGCACCCGGCTGATCGTGCCGTTCGCCCGGGACGGCCAACCCGCCGACGACGACGGGGAGGGCTGAGCCGTGGCCACCTTCGCCGACTACGCCGCGCTGGCCCGGCTGCTCGCCGAGCAGCGCCGCGCCGGCGAGCAGGGCGCCGCCGTGGAGGCGGAACACCGGCGCAACCTGCACGCCGCCGCCGACTCCCTCCAGCACCGCCTCACCGCGCAGGGGCAGCGCCTCGACCACCTCGGCCGCGCCATCGGCGTCACCGCCCCCGCCGCCGGCCCGCCCGCACCGCCGCCCGCCGAGCCGTCCCCGCCCGCCGCCGGCCCGCCCGCGACCGGGCACCCCGGAACGCACCACGAACCGGGGAAGGGGCGGGCCGGCGGCGCAGCCGCCGCGCCGGGGCGGCCGGGTGTCGGGGCGTACTCCCCGGGTCTTGAGACGGCGCTGGCGGTGCCGGCGGTGCCCGGGCCCCGTGCCGGGGAGGCCGACCCGGCGGCGGAGCTGGAGCTGGCGCGGCGCTACGCCGACGAGGCCGACCGGTACGGGCAGCAGGCCGAGCTGCTGGCCCAGCAGCCGCCGCTGCTGCCGACCTGGTCGCCGGTGGCGCGGGCGCTCGCCGTGTACCTGGGCTGCGCTGCCGTGGGCGTGGTGCTCATGCTGGTCCTGGTGCTCGCGTCCGGCGTCGGGGTGGTCGGCCTCGGCACCCTGTACACCTGGATGTGCGCCGGGCTGCCCGCCGTGTCGCTGATCGCCGGCTGGCTGGTGCTCGGCCGCTGGGGGAGGCCGGCGATGGTCGCCGGGACGGCGGCCCGCTACCCGGTGCTGGGCATCCTGGTGTGCTTCCTCGCCCTGCCGCTGGCCTACTGCGGCTACCTGCTGCTCTTCCGCACCCTGTTCTGAAAGCGCGCTCAGCCGGTTCTGCTGACCCGGGCGGTCTTGACCAGTTGGGCGAAACGTACGTCCGGGCAGGGGTAGTCCTCCCCGCAGCCGCAGAGCCAGCGGGTCACCACGCGGGGCGGGTGGGCGAAGAGAATGTCGTCCGCGTCGGCGACGTCCTCGTCGGACGCCAGGGGAGTGGTGTCGTCGTTGTCCACGTTGGCTCCTGTCCGAGGCCTGCGTGTTGCTGACTCCGGTGCCGCCCCAAGGGGCGGGCCACGGCACGCCCGGCCGGCCCCACGGGTCGACCAGCCGGGCGCTCTGCGCGGTGGGGAAGGACCAACTCTTGGTTTGCAGACCTGGGAGCCGGTCGAATCGAACTTTACACAACTAGTCACGGAAAGCAAGCGCGACAACACGTGACTTGTCACATGAAGTCGGCGCGTGATCGAATGGCGGTGCAGACCTGGGAGTACAGATGCCCGTCAAGCCCAAGTGGGAACAACTCGCCGACCACATCCGGAGCCAGATCGAGTCGGGTGAACTCGCACCCGGCGACCAGTTGCCGTCCACCGCGCAGCTCAGAGCGCAACACGGCGTCTCGACCACTGTGGTTCGCCAAGCCATCCTCGTCCTTCAGACGCAGGGATGGGTGCAGGGCGTCCACGGCCTCGGCGTCTTCGTCGCCGAGCGCTGATCCCTTCTCGGCAAGGTGGAGGCGGCGGGATGGCGGAGCTGCCGGAAGCGGTGACCCGGGACGGCGGTGTGCTGGACGGCTTCCACATCGGGCGGGTGCCCGCCGCTGTCGGTGCCGAGGTCTCGGACTTCGCCAGCGAGTGGGAGGACGTCCGGCCCGGGTGTGGGAGCGCCCGGTGGCCGAGGGCTACCGGGTGGACCTGCGGGTCCATGTGCTGCGCGTGATCGACCCCGGGCATCTTGACGAGGAGGCCCTGCTGTCGACCGCCCTCTCCGTCGGGGAGCAGAGCCGGTAGCCATCGAGGGCGAGCGCACAGTCAGGTCAGCCGTCGAACAACAGGGCGGAGGACCGTGACCAGGCAGGCTGATATCGGTGGTGGCGAGGTGCAGGCGGCAGGCCTCGACGTTCTCCTCTGGGTTCAGTTCGGACCAGTCGAGGAGGTAGCCCGCCGCCGCGGCGACGGTCGCCGGATCGCCGCCGGGCTGCGCACTCATCGGCACCCGCCTGCACGGCATCCAGACCAGCTCGGCGTAACGCTGCGTAGCACGCGCGGAGCGCGGCAGAAGGAGCGCGCCCGTTGTGGCGCCGTTCGGCCGGCCAGGACCCGAGGCGGATATTTTCTTGACTCTCGACCTGGTCGAGGGCTGACCCTTCCTGGGTGACGTCTGAAGAGCGCGACCGCCGATCAGTCCCTCTCGCGATTGACCTGGAGATGCTGCGGCCGGTACTGCGCGGCGCTTGGGGACCGGATACCTGTGACCCGCACGATGTGCAGGATTGGCACGCCGGCAACCCAGCCCGTGGTCAATGCGGGGTGACTGCCTTGATCATTCAGGACCTGCTCGGCGGAGAGCTGATCCTCGGCGAGGTCCTCGCCGGAGACGCCAAGGTCGGCTACCACTACTGGAATCGATTGGCCGACGGCCGCGAGGTTGACCTGACAGCTGACCAGTTCCAGCCACCAGAAGTCGTTGTCGGCGGTCAGGTCCAGCAACGCCCGCCGGGCCCACCTCGGCGATGCCGCCAGCAGTACGAGATCCTGCGGCACCGCGTCTTCGCAGCCCTCTACGGCGGCGATCCAACGCAACACGCAACCGTGACGGCTGGCGAACAGGCCGAACGCACGAACGGCGGCAGGTCCGCATGGGTCAGCGAGTGCCCATGACGATCTCCGCTGACGACTCCGGTCCGGTCCGGATTGTGACGGCCGTTCTTCGCGACGGCGTTGGGAATCACGGCATCGGAGCCGTCCGGCCCGCCGATGCATGAGATCCGGACCGCGACGTACGACATGCAGATCTGGTTGATCGACAGGTGGACCGGAACACCCGTCAACGCCGCGCCGGACGAGCACGACGCTGTGGCGTGGTTCGAGACGTCCGACCTTGACAGCCCGCGTCTCGGCAACGAGTCGTATCTCTTGATGCTCACCGCCGTGCGCCGACGCCTGCGCAGGATATCCACGGAGAGTGACGGGAGTTCCTGCATTCCGGCGCGCCTGCTCGGCGGCAGAAGCGGACACCGCTGGCGTGCGCCGGAACCAGTCGAGGATCCGTGGAACCTTCTCTCGGGATGGCGTCGGATCCGGGCTGAGTCGTTCGTAGAAGAGGTGACATCCCATTGGGTCCTTCGTGCACCGCGAGGTAGAGGCATGGCAAAGCTGATCTACGTGACGAACGTGTCGCTCGACGGCTACATCGAGGACGATCGCGGCGCCTTCGACTGGTTCCCGCCCGACGACGAGGTATTCGCGTTCACCACCGACCTCCTGCGATCCGTCGGCACGTTCCTCTACGGACGGCGCCTGTACGAATCGATGGCGGTCTGGGAAACCAATACCGGTCTGGCCGCCCAGTCCGAGCTCATGGCAGACTTCGCCAGCGCCTGGCAGGCGGCGAACAAAGTCGTCCACTCCACGACCCTCGCCGCGGTATCAACTGCCGACACCCGACTCGAACGCCGTTTCGACCCCGCCGCGGTACACCAATTGAAGGCCACGGCCAGCAGCGATCTCACCGTAGGAGGTGCCAACCTCGCGACGCAGGCTTTCAGGGCCGGGCTGGTCGACGAGTGCCAGCTGTTCGTCTGGCCCGTGGTCGTCGGCGGGGGTAAGCCAGGGCTGCCGACCGGCATGCGCACCGACCTTGAGCTGCTCGATGAGCGCCGATTCCGAAACGGCACCGTACACCTGCGCTACCGCGCACTCGGACAATGAACGACAGTCCTGTCCGATCGCCGGCGCTTGCGTGGCAGGCGGAGCGCCGACGACTGAGTCGGCCGGATGAGGTCGCCCATCACGAACGCGGGTTGCGTCAAGTCGCAGTGTGCGCAGGCGTCAACCGCCGCGTCTGGACGGCGGTGGCGACAGCGAACCCCAGTTTTGGGGAGCGCCCCGACAACTACTCCCTGGGCAGCGTCTTTTGGCTGCGGCGTGCTGCGGCAGCGGTTGGCAGCCGTAGTAGTTGATCGGTACTGTGCCTCGGTGGCCCGTACGCAGCTCACTGCCGAGTCGGTGGTCGACGGTCGTGTTCCGCAGGCATTGGCGCTGTCGCCGGACGGCAAGTGGGTCGCCTACGTGGTCGCCCCGGTCGGGCGGGCTGGTGATCACCCGGTCAGCGAGGTGTGGGTCGCCGCCGTCGACGGGACTGGGTCTCCGCGACGATTGACTTCGGGTGAGGCGTACGATTCGGCGCCGCGGTGGGCCGGGGATTCGCTGCTGGTCTACTTTCTCTCCGACCGGGCTGAGCGTGGCACGGCGCAACTGCACCGGGTGGGGCTGGTCGACGGTGTTGTGGAGGCGGTCACGTGCTGGGCCGGTGGGGTGTCCGGTCACCTCCCGCTGGCCGATCCGGATCTGGTCGTCGTGATCGCAGCCGATGAACCGTCCGCCGAGGACGAACGCCGGGTGAGGGAGCGTGACGACGCTCGGGTGTGGGGTGAACGCGTACGCCCGGACCGGCTGCGGCTGCTCGACGTACGGAGCCGCGAGATCCGGACACTGGATGCGTTCGGCGATCGTCATGTCGTCGAGGTGGTCCAGCGGCCCGACGATGGAATCCTGGCGGTACTGACCTGGTCGACCCCCGACGTGGACCCGGGCCTTGTGGAGCCCGGTCTTCACCTGCTCGATCCGGACAGCGGCGTGACGCGGGACCTCGGCTCGGCCGCGGCGGACGCGTCGTCGCTCGTCTGGTGGCCCGCCGACGACGGCTGGCACTTGGCATATGTCGCGAAGGCTCCGCCCGCTCTGGTGGGTGGACATGCGGTTCTCGATGTCGCCGTGCCGGTGAACGAGCCGGCGGGCGAGCACCGTAACTTGACCGCCGGCACGACCGTGTGCCCGAGCAACCTGGTTCAGGTCGACGCCGGTCTGCCGCTGGTGCTGGTCGCCGACGGGCTCGATACCGCGATCCACCGGCTCGATCCGGTCGGGCCCACCCTCGTCGAGGTGTCCCGGGTCGACGGCCTCGCGACGTCGTTGACCACGAGCCGGCACGGTGACGCCGTCGCGGCGGTGGTGAGCACGTCCTACGAGCCCGGGAACGTCCACGCCGGCCCCACGTGCGGGCCGCTGACGAGACTGACCGATCTCAGGCCCGAACTCCGCGACATCCGGTGGGGTGTCCAGGAACGCCTGTCGTACGAGGCATCCGACGGGCTGACGCTGGACGGCCTGCTGATCCTGCCCGCCGGCCGGTCGCACAAGGACGGGCCGTTTCCGCTGGTGACACTGGTTCACGGCGGCCCGTACGAGCGGCACGCCGACCGGCTGATGCTCGGCTGGCACCCGTCCGGCCAGTGGCTGGCGACTGCGGGCTACGCCGTGTTTCTGCCGAACCCGCGCGGCGGCCAAGGGCACGGCCACGACTTCGCGGTGCGCGTCGCCGGTGCGGTCGGCCTCGACGAGTGGACCGACATCTGCGCCGGCATCGACCTGCTCATCGCCGACGGCGTCGCCGACCCCGACCGGCTGGGCATCGGCGGCTGGAGCCACGGCGGGTTCATGGCCGCATGGGCGGTCGGGCAGACCGACCGGTTCAAGGCCGCCGTGATGGGCGCCGGAATCAGCGACTGGGGAATGCTCGCCGCAACCGGAGAACAGGGGCCGTTCGAGGCCGCCCTCGGCGGCAGCAGCGGCTGGGAAGGAACAGGTCCACACCGCCACGACCTGCTCAGCCCGATCTCGTACGCCTCCAACATCCGCACGCCGGTGCTGATCCTGCACGGCGAGAACGACACCAACGTTCCGGTATCACAGGCGGAGTTCTTCCACCGAGCCCTACGCAGGTTCGGAGCCGAGCACAAGTACGTCGTCTATCCCCGGGAGAACCACTCGATCCGCGAACGCAACCACCAACTCGACGTGCTCCGCCGCACCCGCGCATGGTTCGACCGGTGGCTCGGATGACCCAACGCCCGACCGCCACGACCGCTACGGCCGACCGCGGCATGCTAGACCACCGATTCCAGAAACAGGGCGGCAAGCAACGGCAAACGTTGACGCATCTGCTGATCGTCGTCCAAGTTGCACAGCACCCACGCACTCATCCCGGCTACGTCCGGATGCAGGGGCCCGCGAGCCGGTTACCTCCGTGACGAGCGCTTCGCGGCTAGATCCGGACGACGGTGAAGCTGACGATTCGCCCGATCCGCCCCGTACGACGCGCGAACGGTGCCACGATGCCGGCAGGGCGTGCCGGCGGTGGCCGCCCCCAGTCGAGAGGGGTCGACGTGAGCGCCGTCCCGCCGGGCACGCCCTGCTGGGCCGACCTGGCCACCCCGGATCTCGCCGATGCGCGGCGCTTCTACCCGGAGCTGTTCGGCTGGACCGGGCGGATCACGCCGGAGCCCGAGGCGGGCGGTTCGACGTCCCCGGCGCGATGGCCTGGAACGAGCTGGTCACCCACGACCCGGAGGGCGCGAAGGTCTGCTACGAGCTGGTCTTCGGCTGGCACCCGGACGACCAGTCGATGGGAACGATTACCTACACCGGCTGGCGGCTTGGCGCCGGTGCCGGCTGACGGCCGTCGGCTGTCGGGCCCGCCCGCCGCCATCCCGCTGAGAGTTGCCCGAGCAGAGAAAGCGAAGCCGAAGCCATGACAGATATTCCAGCGGGGGCACCCGCCTGGGTCGACCTGGTCACCACCGACCTCCCCGGCGCGGCGCGCTTCTACGCGCCCTTGTTCGGGTGGGCCGTCGCCGAGGCGGACCGGCAACCCGCGGCTGACGGTCACCTCGTCTTCCACCAGCAGGGCAAAACGGTGGCCGGTGCCGGGCTGGGGGCCGGCCCGCAACGGCCGCCTGCCTGGATGCCCTACCTGGCGACCGACGACGCCGAAGGTGCCTGCCAGCGGGTGACCGCCGCCGGCGGCCGGATCCTGACCGAGCCCTTCGACGTCCCCGGCTCTCGGCGGACGGCGCTCTTCGCCGACCCGGCCGGGGCGCCGTTCGGGGTGTGGCAGTCGCTCGGCATGCCGGGGGCCGAGGTGTTCGACGTACCCGGCTCGCTGACCTGGCCCGAGCTGACCACGCGGGAGCCGGACCGGGCTAAGGAGTTCTACGGGTCGGTGTTCGGCTGGACGGCGGACGACCAACCGATGGGCCCGATCACCTACACCACCTGGCAGCTGGACGGTCGTCCCGTCGGCGGGATGATGCCCATGATCGGCGAAGACTGGGGCGACCTCCCGTCCCACTGGATGATCTACTTCGCGGTCACCGACACCGACCGGGTCGTCGCCGAGGCCCTAGGGATGGGCGCGACGCTCGCCGTTCAGCCGACGGACCTGACGCGGGGCCGCTTCGCGGTGCTCACCGATCCACAGGGGGCGTTCTTCTCGATCCTCGGGACTACTCCGCCCTGACCGCACGGGGATCCGGCCGACGCGATGGTTCGTACCCGGACAGGGATCCCTGGCGGCTGGCTGACGCGATCCGGGCCGCAGAGGTGAAACAGCACCCAGGTCAGGCGCGCTCGACGACGACCACCGGGATCTCCCGGTCGGTCTCCTTCTGGTAGCGGGCGTAGGTCGGGAACACCGCCGTCATCAGCTCCCACAGCCGGGGTCGCTCCTCGGCGGTGGCGGTCCGCGCCCGGGCGGCGAAGCGCTCCGCGCCGACCTGCACCTGGACCTCCGGGTCGTCCCGCAGGTTCAGGTACCAGTACGGGTGGTGGGCCGCCCCGCCGTTCGAGGCGACCAGCAGGTAGCGGTCGCCGTCGCGGCCGTAGATCAGGGCGGTGCGGCGCCGCGCGCCGGAGCGGCGGCCCCGCGTGGTGAGCAGCAGGGCGGGATAGCCGTGGAACGTGCCACCGTCGGCGCCGTCGCTGGCGACGTACCGCCGGACGTGGCTGGCGACCCACCCGACCGGACTGTCCTCAATCACCTCGCTCATCCCCGTAGCCTAACCCGCTCGGGCGCGGCCAGATCATGGACGATTTCGGCCCCTGGAGGGGCCACTTCGTTCCAAGATCTGTGCGGCTGCGTCGGCGCGGTGACGATTCAGGTCTCGGTCAGCAGCAGCCAGTCGTCGTCGACCGAGCTCGCCCGCCAGCCGTCCGGCCAGGCGTGGGAGTGCGCCGTGCTGGCGCGGGCCTGGTCGACGCCGGGGCGGCGGGCGAACGTCGCACCGCCGAACCGCGCCCGGCCGTGGAAGCGGGCGCGGCCGAAGCTGCCCTTGTTCTCGAAGCGGGCCTGCTCGAAGAACGCGTCGCCACCGAACTCGGTGAACCGGAACAAGGCCAGGTCGGCGAAGCGGGCCTGGCGGAAACCGGCGTACCCGCCGAACACGGCGTGCTCCATCGACAGGCCGGCGCGGAAGTCCGCCTCGCGGAACGTGGCGCTGTCGGTGAACCGGGCGGTGTCGAAGGTGGCCGTCTCGCGGAACGTCGTGCCCCGGAACGTCGCCCGGCCGAAGGTGGCGCCCCGGCAGGACAGCGTGCCCCCGAGGTCGGCCCGGTCGACGCTGGTGCGGAGACTCCGGGCGCCGTCGAGCACGATCTCCGCGTCGCCGGTGACCTCGTCGAGCCGCAACTCCTCGAACGTCGCCCCCAACGACAGCCGCCCCCGCACGGTCGCGCCGGTGAGGCGGGTGACGCCCGTGCAGACCGCCCCGGTGAGGTCGGCGTCGACCAGGGTGCAGCCGGCGGCGTCGAACCCCGCCAGCCGGGCACCGGTCAGGTCCAGGCTGACGTCGGGCCAGAAGTGGTCGCCGTCCGCGCGCAGGTGCCGGGTGAGCACCCGCTGGGCCGTCCGGCGTACCTCCGTCTCGCGCGGGTCGTCCGCCGGCGGCATCCGGAGGTACGCGCAGAGCACGGCCACGATGGTCGGCCGCTGCCCCGGGTTGTCCTGACCGAGCCGCTCCAGGGCGTGCAGGCCGCCCAGGCGGACGGCCGCGTTGTCACTGCCGAGCAACTCGACGGCGCGGGTGTACAGCTCGGTCAGCCGGCGCTCGGCGGCGTCGTGGTCGGCCGCCCGGGCCTGCCGCTCCTGGTGGCGCTGCGCCGCGTCGGCGACGGCCTCGGCGTGCGCCTGGACGCGTTCGCGGTGCGTCTGGTCCTGGGCGGCGACGGCCTCCTGGTGGCGCTGCGCGCGTTCGCTGATCCACTGCCGGCGGGCGGCGAGCAGCAGCGCGAGGCCACCGCCGGTGCCGGCGACCACGGTCAGCCCGGTGCGGATGGCGTCGACGCGCAGGGTGGCCCGGGTGTCCGGCTGGGTGGCCCGGTCGGCCTCGCCGAGCAGCCAGTCCAGCACCCACCAGCCGAGGGCGACGGCGAGCAGCAGCCCGACCAGCACCAGCCACCACGGCATCACCCGCAGCCGTTCGTCGGGTGGTGGGGTCACGGCCACAGCATGCCACCGGGACGCCACCGGGTGGGGGATCGCGCCGACACCGTTGCCGCGTAACAGCTTCCGCGCCGCAACTACTCCAATGTGGACATATGGCATCCGGAATGCCGGAATGCGCCTCTGATGGAACAACGGGTTACCGAAGCGTAACTTAGCATTGACGAGCCTGAATCAATGGCCCCATCATCGTTCGCACCGGTCGATCGGACACCGCACCCACCACCACCCGGAGGTGCAGCCATGCTGCTCCGAAAGACCGCCACCGTGCTCGCGGCAGCACTCGCCGCGACGCTCGCACTCCCGGCCGCGACCGCCGCCGCGGAGCCCGTCCCGACCGCTGCGAGGGCGTCCGGACCCACCGCCGCCCCGACCGCTGCGGCGGCGTCCGGACCCACCGCCGTCCCGGCCGCCGAGGAGGCCGCCGAACGCGCCGACGCCAACGCCAACCCGGTGATCGTCGTCGGTGGCCTCAGCGGCTTCGCCGCCGTCTACGAGCCGCTCGCCGCCCGGCTGCGCGGCGACGGCTTCCGTCCGTTCATCTACGAACTGCCGGGGCTCGGCTTCGGCGACATCCCCACCTCCGCCCGCGCCTTCGCCGGGTACGTCGCCCAGGTCCGCGCCGTCACCGGTGCGGCCAAGGTCGATGTCGTGGCGCACTCGCAGGGCGGCCTGGTGGCCCGCTACTACCTGAAGCGGCTGAACGGCACCGGCGCCGTCGGCCGGTACGTCAGCCTCGGCACCCCGGAACAGGGGACGTACGTGGCCAACATCCTCAACTTCATCGGGCTCGGTAGCTGCGCCGGCGTCGTCTCCTGCCAGCAGATGATGACCGGCTCCGACTTCATCGAGGACCTCAACGCCGGCGACGACACCCCCGGTGCGGTCCGTTACACCACCGTGCGTACCTGGCAGGACGAACTGGTCCGCCCGGTGGGCAACGCCACGCTGGCCGACGGCGCCACCAACGCGCTGATCCAGGCGTGGTGCCCGCTGCGGCTGGTCGGGCACCTCGGGCTCGCGCTGGACGGCACCACGTACACGGTGATCCGGCAGGCGCTGCGCGACCGGGCGATCCGCCCCAACTGTTTCGCGCTGTAGGTGCGAGCCGTACGTGTCCGGCGGGGCGGTCGGTGCACCGACCGCCCCGCCGGCGCGTGCGCGGACGGCTTCCGGGCCGCCGCACCGCGAGCGCCTCGACGGGGCCGGGCCGGCGGTGTCGCCGCACCGCACCGCGCTGCGCGAAGTTGGCCGTACCGGCCTCCGGCTCGTGGGACGCTGTGCCCGTGCCGGTCGGCGTCGACCCGCCTCCGGCGTGACGGGCGGGAGGAGAACGCCATGACGGGGACGCCGGAGGTCGACTTCGCGCTCGACACGTACGAGTGCATCGTGCTCTATCCCGGCGCGTCCGGGCGGGCGCTGCCGGCGGAGACCGTGCAGCGGCTCCAGGCCGAGCACAACGCGCACCTGCAGGCCATGCAACGGCGCGGCATCGTCCTGGTCGCCGGGGCCGTGGACGGACCCGCCCGCGAGCCGGACCCGCCGCTCGGGTTCGGCCTGGCCCGCACCGGCTCCATGGACGACGTCCGCAGCGTCATGGAGGCCGACCCCGCCGTGCAGGCCGGCCTCTACCGTGTCGACGTCATGAGCTTCTACTGCCCGGCCGGCTCGCTGGAGTTCCCGCTGGCCAAGACCCAGAGCTAGGGCCGGCTCCATGGGCGTTCGTCGACCGGCCCGGCGCCGTTCACCCACGCCCGGCGGCCGGGCTGACACCGGACGGTACGATTCCGGGCGCGCGGTCGCCGATGCCCGCCGTCACGACGTCCCCGGCGGGTGTCCCACCCCCGGCCGCGCACCCGCGCATCGTCGGACAAACCTGGTTCGCAGTGCGACAGGGGTCGGCCCGCAGTCCGGCCCGGAGGAGAGACTAGCCTGATGGGCGTGACACGCCGCGCGAAGATCGTCTGCACACTTGGTCCCGCCACCTCCTCGCCCGAGCGCATCCGCGGGCTCGTCGAGGCCGGCATGAACGTGGCGAGGCTCAACTTCAGTCACGGCAGCCACGCCGACCACGAGGCCGTCTACCGGCTCGTACGGGAGGCGGCCGACGCAGCCGGCCGCCCCGTCGCCGTGCTGGCCGACCTGCAGGGCCCCAAGATCCGGCTCGGCCGCTTCGCCGAGGGCCCGCACGAGTGGCGCACCGGCGACTCCGTGGTGATCACCAGCGACGACGTCCTCGGCACCAAGGACCGGGTCTCCTGCACCTACAAGAAGCTGCCGCAGGAGGTGAAGCCCGGCGACCGGCTCCTGATCGACGACGGCCGGGTCGCCGTCGAGGTAACCGACGTCACCGGCAACGACATCCGCTGCCTGGTGACCGAGGGTGGCCCGGTCTCCAACAACAAGGGCGTGTCGCTGCCGAACGTGGCGGTCAGCGTCCCCGCCCTGTCCGACAAGGACTCCGAGGACCTGCGGTTCGCGCTCGGGCTCGGTGTCGACCTGATCGCGCTCTCCTTCGTCCGCTCCGCCGACGACATCAAGCTCGTCCACGCGATCATGGCCGAGGAGGGCGTCCACCGCCCGGTCCTCGCCAAGGTGGAGAAGCCGGAGGCGGTGGACCACCTCGAGGCGATCGTGCTGGCCTTCGACGGCGTGATGGTGGCCCGCGGCGACCTCGGCGTGGAACTGCCGCTGGACCAGGTTCCCCTGGTGCAGAAGCGCGCGGTGCAGCTCTGCCGGGAGAACGCCAAGCCGGTCATCGTGGCCACCCAGATGCTCGACTCGATGATCGAGAACTCGCGGCCGACCCGCGCCGAGGCGTCCGACGTGGCCAACGCGGTGCTCGACGGCGCGGACGCGGTGATGCTCTCCGGCGAGACCAGCGTCGGCAAGTACCCGGTGCTCACCGTCAGCACCATGGCCAAGATCGTCACCACGACGGAGTCCGGCTCGATCGGCGTGCCCCGGCTCCAGCACGACCCGCGTACGCACGGCGGCGCGCTCACCGTCGCCGCCTCGTCGATCGCCCGGGCCATCGGCGCCAAGGCGATGGTGGCGTTCTCGCAGACCGGCGACACCGTCCGCCGGCTGTCCCGGCTGCACTGCGACCTGCCGCTGCTCGCGTTCACCCCGGTTCTCGAGGTGCGCAACCAGCTCGCCCTCTCCTGGGGCGTGGAGACCTTCCTGATGCCCTTCGTCGAGCACACCGACGACATGTTCCGGCAGGTCGACGAGGCGCTGCTCGGCCTGGGCCGGGCCAATCCCGGCGAGTACGTGGTGATCGTCGCGGGCAGCCCGCCCGGCACCCCCGGCTCGACCAACACGCTGCGCGTACACCAGCTCGGGTCGCTGGTCGACGCCGCGTCCGCGCGGGCGTTGCGGTGAGCGCCGCGGACGTCGCGGTCGGCCAGGCCGCCGTCGACCAGTTGCTGGAGGTCCTGGACCTCACGCCGACCGGCGAGATGGCCTTCCGGGGGATGAGCCCGCCGGTCGGCCCGCAACGGGTGTACGGGGGGCAGGTCGCCGGTCAGGCCCTCGTCGCCGCCGGCCGCACCGTCGACCCGGAGCGGTTCGTGCACTCCCTGCACGGCTACTTCGTGCGCCCCGGCGACCCGGTCGAGCCGATCGAGTACCAGGTGGAGAACATCCGCGACGGCCGCTCGTTCTCGGTCCGCCGCTCGGTCGCGCTCCAGCACGACAAGCCGATCTTCTTCATGTCCGCGTCCTTCCAGCGGGTGGAGGAGGGGCTGGACCACCAGGCGCCGGCCCCGCCGGACGTGCCCGGGCCGGACGAGGTGCCGACCATGAGCGACCGGCTCGCCCGCTACCCGGAGCGGCTCGGCATCTGGGCGCAGATCCCGCGCCCGATCGACGTTCGCTACGTCGGCGAGCCGGGCTGGGTCCGCCCCGGTGACCGTCCGGCGGAGCCGCACCAGCGGGTGTGGATGCGGATCGACGGCAAGCTGCCCGACGACCCGCTGCTGCACGCGTGCGCGCTGACGTACGCCTCCGATCTGACCCTGCTGGACTCGGTGCTGTCGGTGCACGGCGAGGTCTGGGGTCCCGGCGGCCTGGTGGGCGCGAGCCTGGACCACGCGTTGTGGTTCCACCGGCCGTTCCGGGCCGACGAGTGGTTCCTCTACGACTGCTGGAGCCCGTCGGCGTCCGGCGCGCGGGGTCTGGCGGCCGGCCGGATGTTCACCCGGGACGGGCGGCAGATCGCCAGCGCCGTCCAGGAGGGCCTGCTGCGCCGCGTCGGCGCCTGACCTGGGCCCGGATCGGCCGCTGCCCGGCCGATCGGCCGAGGGGTGATCGGCCGGGCGGGGTGACCGGCCGGATAACCTGTCTGGCATGCGTCTCTCCGCCCGGGTCGACTACGCCCTCCGCGCGGTCGCCGAGCTCGCCTCGGTGACCAGCGGCGCCACCGCCGGGCGGGGGCGGCCGGTGACGGCCGAGCAGATCGCGCGCGCCCAGGACATCCCGCCGAAGTTCCTGGAGAGCATCCTGCTGCAACTGCGCCGGGGCGGCATCGTGCACGCCCAGCGGGGCCCGGAGGGCGGCTACTGGCTGGCCCGGCCGGCCGCCGAGATCTCCCTCGCCGCGGTGATCCGGGTGATCGACGGGCCGCTGGCGCACGTGCGGGGGCAGCGACCGGAGGACCTCGGCTACCACGGGGCGGCGCGCGCCCTGCAGGACGTGTGGATCGCCCTGCGGGCCAGTGAGCGGCAGATCCTCGAGCTGGTGACCGTCGCCGACGTGGCCGGTGGCACGCTCCCGCCGCGGGTCACCGAACTCGCCGCCGACCCGGCCGCCTGGACCTGACCGGCCGTCCACCCGCCGAACCCGGCGACCGGGCGTGGGTCGTCCCACTGACCGAACAGGGGCTTGACCCTGGCACCCCCCGTCCCGCATTGTCGACCAAGTCGATAGGAGATACCCAGAAGCTCGGGAGGTGTCGTGCGCAAGCTGCTCGTCCTCGCGCTCGTCGGGCTCGCCGCCCAGCTCGTCGACGGCGCGCTCGGCATGGCGTACGGGCTCACCTCGACGACGCTGCTGCTGCTCGCCGGCGTCGCACCGGCCGCCGCCTCGGCGTCGGTGCACCTCGCCGAGGTGGGCACGACGCTCGCCGCGGGCGTGGCGCACTGGCGGTTCGGCAACGTCGACTGGCGGGTGGTCGGCCGCATCGCCGTGCCCGGCGCGCTCGGGGCGTTCGCCGGGGCCACCTTCCTCAGCGCCATCTCCACCGAGGCCGCCGCACCGTGGATGGCGGCCATCCTGTTCACGCTCGGCGCGTACCTGCTGGTGCGCTTCTCCCGGCCGCTGCGCACCGAGCGGCGCGCCGGCCGGCTGCGCGGGCGCTTCCTCGGCCCGCTCGGCCTGGTCGCCGGGTTCGTCGACGCCACCGGCGGCGGGGGTTGGGGGCCGGTCGCGACGCCCGCGCTGCTGGTCAGCGGCCGGATGGAGCCCCGCAAGGTGATCGGCTCGGTGGACACCGCCGAGTTCCTGGTGGCCGGCGCGGCCAGCGTCGGGTTCCTCATCGGCCTCGGCTCCGAGGGCTTCCTCCTGCCGATGGTGGCCGCCCTGCTGGTCGGCGGGCTGATCGCCGCGCCGCTGGCCGCCTGGCTGGTCCGCATCGTGCCCGCCCAGCTGCTCGGCGCGGCGATCGGCGGGGTGATCGTGCTGACCAACGCCCGCACCCTGATGCGCGCCGCCGACCTCGGTGGCGGGGTCCGGCCGGCCGTGTACGCGCTGCTGGTCGCGGGCTGGGTCGCCGCGCTCGGGCTCGCCGTCCGGGCCCTGCTGCGCACCCGCCGCGCCCGGGCGCTGGCGAACGCCGCCCACACGCCCCCCACCACCCCCGCCCACCCCACCCCCGAACCGGTCACCACCGCCCCCACCCCCTGACCCCCCTCGTTTGTCGATCATGAAGTTGGCGGGTGGTTCGATCTTCGAATCACCCGTCAACTTCATGATCAACGGGGTCGGGCCGGGTCGGGCCGGGTCGGGCCGGGTCGGGCGTCAGTGGGGGAGGAGGGTGGTGGCCGTTTCCGTCAGGAGGGTCCAGGCCTCGTCGACGTGAGACGTGGTGGTCTGGGGTGAGCCGACCGCCAGTCGGAGTGCGTACCGGCCGGCCACGCTGGTGTGCGTCAGGTGCACCCGGCCGGTCGCGTTCACCCGGGCGAGCAGTTCGGCGTTGACCGCGTCGTCGGCCCGCAGCCGGAAGCAGACCAGCGAGTACGGGTGCGGCGCGGCCAGCTCGAACCGTTCGTCGGCGCGTACCCGGTCGGCGAACCGGGTGGCGAGCGCCACCCCCGACCGGATGTGCGCGCGCAGGCCCTCCACCCCGTACCAGCGCAGGACGAACCACAGCTTCAACGCCCGGAACCGGCGACCCAGCGGCACCTGCCAGTCCCGGTAGTCGATCACCGCGCCGGATTCGCTGGCCGCGTTGCGCAGATACTCCGGCAGCACCGTCAACGCCTCGGTCAGCTCGCCCCGGTCGGCCACCCAGAACGCGTCGCAGTCGAACCCGGTGAGCAGCCACTTGTGGGGGTCGAAGCAGTACGAGTCGGCGTACTCCAGGCCGGCGTGCCCGAACCGCAGCTCGGGGCAGACCGCCGCGGCGCCCGCGTACGCGGCGTCCACGTGCAGGAAGATGCCGTACTCGGCGCAGATCGCGCCGATCTCCGGCAGCGGGTCCACGGCGGTGGTGGAGGTGGTCCCCACGGTGGCGACCACGAGGGCCGGCACCACCCCGTCGGCCCGGTCCGCCTCGACGGCGGCCCGCAGCGCGGCCGGTGACATGGCGAGCGTCTCCGGGTCCACCTCGACCGCCCGGACGCCGTCGGTGCCCAGCCCGGCGATCCGCGCGGCCTTCTCGATCGACGAGTGGCCCTGGGTGGACGTGTACGCGCGGTAGCGGCGGTCGACGCCGCCCTCCCGCCACCGGCCGCCGCTGGCCCGGTGCACCGCGACCAGGGTCGCCACCAGGGTCGCCGAGGAGGCCGAGTCCTGGATGACGCCGCCGCCGGCGCCGGCGGACCGGAACCGCTTCGGCAGGTCGAGCAGGTCGGCGAGCCAGTCCAGCATCGCGGTCTCCAGTTCGGTGCAGGCCGGCCCGGTCGCCCAGAGCATCCCCTGCACGCCCAGCCCCGCGCTGACCAGGTCGCCGAGCACGCTCGGGCCGGACGTGTTGGCCGGGAAGTAGCCGAAGAAGCCCGGGTGCTGCCAGTGCGTGAGGTGCGGCGTGACCAGCGTGTCGAGGTCCGCGAGGACCGCCTCGACCGGTTCACCGCGCTCGGGCGGCCCGTCCGGGAGGGCGGCGACCACCGTGCCGGGCGGGGCCGCCGAGGTGATCGGGCGTTCGGGCAGCGTGGCCCAGTAGTCGGCGATCCAGTCCACCACGGCGTGCCCGGCGCGGCGGAACTCCTCGGGGGTCATGTGCGCAGCCATCCCGCGAGTGGATCAAGAATGGCGGGGCGGAGGCAAGGACGGCGACCGATCGTGTCGAGAAGGCGCTTGCTCTGGCACCCCTGCTGCGCGGAGTCGCAGACGAGCTTCTTCCTCGGGGCCGGCATGACCCCACCACCCATCCCGGACATCCACCTGCGCTGACCGGAAAGAATGAGGCACCGGGCCGGAGCCGCGGAACCGCTGACTCCGACCCGGTGCGCCACACCGTGGCACCCCCGACCCGTCCCGACCGGGAGTGCCGTACCACCACCGGAACCCAAGCTATGCGCGCCGCGCGTCCCGGGAGTGACGTCGGCGTGAAGATCGTGTTTCAGGAGTTCCGGCGCAGTCCACCGGCGACCCGCTCGGCGATCAGCTCGAACGACCGCACCCGGTCGGCCACGTCGTAGACCAGCGTGGTGAGCATCAGCTCGTCCGCGCCCGTCCGCTCCAGCAGGTCACCGAGCTGGCGGCGGACCGTCTCCGGCGAACCCGTCGCCTGCCCCTCCCGGCGCTGCGCGACGAACTCCCGCTCCAGCTCCGTGTACGGGTACGCCGCCGCCTCCTCCGGCGTGGCGAGGGGCTCCGGACGGCCCGAACGCAGCTTCAGGAACGACAGCCCGGCCGGCCCGGCCAGCCACTCCGCCCGCTCGTCGGTCTCCGCGCACACCGCGTTCACCGCCACCATCGCGTACGGCCGTTCCAGCCACCGCGACGGCCGGAAGCTCTGCCGGTACAGCGCCAGCGCCGGCAGCGTGTTCCGCGCGCTGAAGTGGTGCGCGAACGAGAACGGCAGACCCAGCAGCCCGGCCAACCGGGCGCTGAACCCGCTGGAGCCCAGCAGCCAGACCACCGGCCGCTGCCCCAGGCCCGGCGTGGCCGTGATCGGCCCCGGATCCGCACCGGTGAAGTAGTTCATCAGGTCCGCCAGTTCCCGGGGGAACCCCTCCGCCGACAGTCCCTCCATCGTCCGGCGCAGCGCCAGCGCCGTCACCTGGTCGGTGCCCGGCGCGCGCCCGACACCCAGGTCGATCCGGCCCGGGTGCAGCGCCTCCAGGGTGCCGAACTGCTCGGCCACCACCAGCGGCGCGTGGTTGGGTAGCATCACCCCGCCCGAGCCCAGCCGGATCGTGCTCGTCTGCGCCGCCAGGTGCGCCAGCAGCACCGCCGGCGCCGACGACGCGATCGCCGGCATGTTGTGGTGCTCGGCCACCCAGAACCGGTGGTACCCGAGCTCCTCCGTGCGGCGGGCCAGCTCGGTGGTGTGCCGCAGCGCCTCCCCGGCACTCGCGCCACGCGCCACCGGAGCAAGATCAAGAACAGCCAACGGTACGTCGATCACAACCCTCGCCAACCCGCGCCGCGTCCCGTTTGTTTCGGGCGGTGGCCTAACCCACGCCGCGCGCCTGCTCGAAGATCAGACTCGTCTGGGTGTGCTGCACCGCCGGATCCACCGCCAGATGGTCCAGCACGAAGTCCCGCAACGCGTCCGCCGACGCCGCCCGCAGGTGCAGCACGTAGTCCTCCGCGCCCGCCACGTGGAACACCGACACCACCCCCGGCAGCCGCACCGACCGCGCCCGGAACGCGTCCACCACCGCCCGGTCGTGCGCCGACAGCCGCACCGACACCAGCGCCTGCAACGGCAGGCCCACCGCCGCCGGGTCCACCTCCGCGTGGAACCCCCGGATCGCCCCGCACTCCCGCAACGCCCGGGTACGCGCCAGACAGGTCGACGGCGCCACCCCCACCCGCTCGGCGAGGGCGTTGTTCGGCAGTCGGCCGTCCGCGGCCAACTCCGCCAGGATCGCGCGGTCGGTGTCGTCCAGGCTCGCGTACGGCCGCACATCGTTCGGTGCAAGGGGCATGCCGCCATCCTCTCCCGAATCGCACGGCCCTGGCTAGCCGCCTTCCCGAATCATGTTCGCGCCTATTGCCCTTCATGCCGCACATGTTCGATCCTTCCCGGCATGACGACCGTGGACACCCGAGCCGTGCACGCCGGCCGCGACGACCTCGCCGCCCTCGGCGTCCACGCCGCGCCCATCGACCTCTCCACCACCAACCCGCTGCCCTCCGTCGACACCGGCGGCGACGCGTACGAAACCCTCGCCACCGGCGGGACCCTCCCACCCGGCGGCACCGCCGTCTACCAGCGGCTGTGGAACCCCACCGTCGCCCGCTTCGAAACCGCCCTCGCCGAACTCGAAGCCACCACCGACGCCGTCGCCTTCGCCAGTGGCATGGCCGCCCTCACCGCCACCCTGCTGGCCGCCACCCGCGACGGGAAACGGCACCTCGTCGCCGTCCGCCCCCTCTACGGCGGCACCGACCACGTCCTCGCCACCGGCCTGCTCGGCACCGACATCACCTGGGCCCGCCCCGACGAGGTCGCCGCCGCCGTCCGCCCCGACACCGCGCTCGTCCTCGTCGAGACCCCCGCCAACCCCACCCTCGACCTCGTCGACATCGCCGCCCTCGCCCGCGCCGCCGGGCCCGCGCCGCTGCTCGTCGACAACACCGTCGCCACGCCCGTGCTCCAACAGCCCGCCCGGCACGGCGCCACCCTCGTTTTGCACAGCGCCACCAAGAGCATCGGCGGCCACGGCGACGTCCTCGCCGGCGTCGTCGCCTGCGACACCGACTGGGCCGCCCGGCTCCGGCAGGTCCGGGCGCTCACCGGGGCGATCCTGCACCCCCTCGGCGCGTACCTCGCCCACCGCGGCCTCCAGACCCTCCCGCTGCGCGTCCGCGCCCAGCAGGCCGGCGCCGAGAAACTCGCCGCCTGGCTCGCCGACCACCCCGCCGTCACGCGCGTCCACCACCCCTCGCTGCACGACCCCGCCGGGCTCGTCGGCCGCCAGATGGCCGGCCCGGGCAGCCTCCTCGCCTTCGAGGTACGCGGTGACGCGCCCGCCGCGGCCGCCGTCGCCGGTGCCTGCCGGCTCATCACCCACGCGGTGTCGCTCGGTGGCGTCGACACGCTGATCCAGCACCCGGCGTCGCTCACCCACCGGCCGGTGCAGGGAGAGGCCAAGCCGGTCGACGGGCTGCTGCGGCTCTCGGTCGGCCTGGAGGACCCGGAGGACCTGCGCGAGGACCTGGCAGCGGCGCTCGCCACGATCGGCTGACTTCCCGTCAGTACTTCGGGCCGACGTGCACGTCGAGGGCGGCAACCGCCTCCCGGCGGGCGACTGAGAGTGAGTTTCGGCGGTTCATCCGCCAGGCGATGCCGAGCAGGTCGAGGGCCCACTGGCAGAGCCCCATGATGTCGGTGGATTCGTTCGTGAACATGTAGCGCGGATAGACGTACTCCTTGCCGCGCACCTTCACCCGGTTGGCAAACCGCGCGCCGTCGGAGTGGAGGAGGCCCCGGAGAAAATCGCCCGGACGGGCTCTCACGATCTCGCGCTGCCAGTCTGTGAGGACGATCGCGCGTCGGTGCTTCTCGCCCGGCCCGTGCTGCGGGAAGAGGCACGGCCAGTGCCTGCCGTAGCTCTGGACGCTGACGCAGCCTTGGTGCGCGACCCGCTGGACCTTGTTCGCCAGGACCGCCCGCATCGCCGCGTCGCAGGCGTCGATGAGGCCCGGCCAACTGTTGCTGCAGGAGACGCGAAGCACCGGTACCCGGGCCGACGTCACCAGGTGGCCGTCGCCGAGGTAGAGGCCCAGCAGGTACGTGTAGCTCGTGGGATCTGTCGGATCGTCGACGTCCGGGCGGCAGCGGAAGCAGCGGGCGGCGGTGCCCAGTTGCTTCGGCTCTGGTCGATCCTTACACCAGTAGCGCACGGTCGAATAGGGCAGGCTTACGCTCCGTGCGACCTCCGCGACGGTCGCGCCGCCCAGGTACAGCGTTCGCGCGCCGGCGCGTACGTGGGGTGGATGCACACGGGCATCTTCGAACAAGCGTGCGACAATGTGGTGTCCCCGGTGGGATTCGAACCCACACTGTCGGAGGTTTGAGCTCCGTTTCTCTACCGGTTGGAATACGGGGACTTCCTCGCGGAACGCCTTGGTGGCGCCTCATAGAGTACCCACTACGCTATGGGGCGTGGCGCCCGGTCGGTCGGGTGTCGGGTTCAGACTGGTGGGAGTGGCTCGTGGCCGAGACGCAGACGGACGCCGAGCGCAGGCGCGTACTGATCGCCGAGGACGAGGCGCTCATCCGGCTGGACCTCGCCGAGATGCTCGCCGAGGAGGGCTACGAGGTCGTCGGCGAGGCCGGCGACGGTGAGACCGCCGTCCGGCTGGCCGAGGAGCTGAAGCCCGACCTGGTCATCCTCGACATCAAGATGCCGATCATGGACGGGCTGGCCGCCGCCGAGCGGATCGCCGGCGCCCGGATCGCCCCGGTGATCATCCTGACCGCGTTCAGCCAGCGGGACCTGGTGGAGCGGGCGCGGGCCGCCGGCGCGATGGCGTACCTGGTGAAGCCCTTCCAGAAGAGCGACCTGGTCCCGGCGGTGGAGATCGCCCTGTCGCGGTACTCGGAGATCGCCGCCCTCGAGGCGGAGGTCGCCGGCCTGACCGACCGCCTGGAGATCCGCAAGACGGTCGAGCGCGCGAAGGGCGCGCTGATGACGACGTACGGGATGACCGAGCCGCAGGCGTTCAAGTGGATCCAGCGCACCGCGATGGACCACCGGATGACCATGAAGGAGGTCGCCGAGCGGATCCTCGCGGAGACCGCCGGCGGCGAGGTGGCCCGCCCGGCCACCTGAGGACCCCGCCGTCCGGCCGGTCCGGTAACCGCGCCGGATCGATAGCATCGGATCCGTGTCCGTACGGCGGCTGACGACGGTGTTTGTGGCCCTGGTGCTCGCCGCCGTGGTGCTGGTCGCCGGTTGCGAGCGGCCGAGGCCCGTCGAGCGGCCGGAGCCCGCGCTCACGCCGGCCTGGGCGCCACTGACCCTGCCGGTCCCGCCGGGCCGTCCGGGGCGGCTGCTGCTGCGTGCCGCGGCGTCCTGCGGGGGCCGGTGGTACGTGGCGGGTGGCGTCGCCGACACGGCGGGTGGCACCCGGCCGGCGGCGTGGACGAGTGCGGACGGTGTGGCCTTCACGCCGCTGACGCTGGTGCCGTCGAGCCTCTCCGGCGAGCAGCACGTGCTGTCGTCGGTGGCGTGCCGCGGGTCGCGGGTGGCGGCGGTCGGGTCGAAGAGCGGGGGAGTGCACGGCAATCCCCGGGTCGGCACCTGGACGCAGGGCCCGGACGGGGTGTTGCGCGAGGTGCCGGCGCCGTTCGAGCAGTTCGGTGGGCCGCGGGCGGTGCGCGTCGGCCGGATGGTGGCGGGTCCGCGGGGCTGGCTGGTGGTGGGTTCGCGGGTGGCCGGGGCGGCGGTGTGGATCTCGCCGGACTCGTCGGCGTTCAGTCTGGTGGAGGGTGCGCCGGAGCTCGCGGGCGACGGTCGCGGGCGGACGGCCGCGGAGGACGCGGTGGCCGTACCGTCGGGGTGGCTCGTGGTGGGGTCGGTGCTGGCGGCGGCGGGGTCGCGCCCGGTGGCGTGGACGTCGGCCGACGGCCGCGCGTGGCGGCGGGCGGAGCTGCCGGGCGGGCCGGCCGGATCGGGCGCGGCCGAGCGGGTGGTGGCGACCCGGGGCGGGCCGGTGGCGGTGGGCCCGGCGGGTGCGGCGGGTTTCGGCGCGTGGCGGTCGACGGCGGACGGGTGGCGGTGGGCGGGGGCGTTCGGCGCCGCCGGCGCCGGGGTGCGGTCGGTGGGGGGTCTGGCGGTGGCCGGTGGGGGCCTGGTGGCGGCGACGCGCGGGGCGGGCGGGCACGGCCTGTGGCTCTCGCCCGATCTGGGAGATTCGTGGCGGGCGATGGCGTTGCCGAGGGCGGTTCCGGACACCGGTGACACGGCGGTGGCGGTGGCTTCCGATGGAGATCGATTGCTGTTGGTGGAGGATGACGGAAAAGGGTCCCGTGCCTGGTGGGGGCGGGTGCCGACGGTCGGTCGGTAGCTGGTCTAACGACTTTCGCTCGTTACCGACGAAACGAAGGTGAAAAGCTTTCACAACTGAAGGTTCTTACAGCGATCGTTTCCGATCAGGCACGGCGTGTAACGGTTCGGTCAACCCACTCCCCTGGGGCTTACGTCACAGCTCAACGGTGGGATAACGTCCGGCCCCAGACCGGCGACGACGGTCTGGTTCGGCCGCCCGCGCAAGGGCCAATCGGCGCCGGGTGGTTCGGACCATTGGGATGGAGGAGGGTACGAGCCGTGAGGCAGAAGCTCGCACGGGTGCTGAGTGGCGTCGCCATCAGCGCGCTGGTGTTCGGCGGCGCGGCCGCTTGCAAGGCTGACAGTGGTAGCGAGGGTGGCGGCAGCAACGCCGCGTGCGACCTCAAGATCGGCTTCTTCGGCCCGCTGACCGGTGACGCCGCCGGTCTCGGTATCCACATGCGCAACGGCACGAAGCTGGCGATCGACCAGTACAACAAGGAGAACGCCGACTGCAAGGTCAACCTGGAGGAGTACGACTCGCAGGGTGACCCGGCCAAGGCCCCGGCCCTCGCCCAGCAGGCCGTCGGTGACCAGAAGGTCGTCGGCGTCGTCGGCCCGGCGTTCTCCGGCGAGTCCGAGGTGGCCGACCCGATCTTCGACGAGGCGGGTCTGCCGATCATCACCCCGTCGGCCACCCGGCCGAGCCTGAGCACCAAGGGCTGGAAGATCTTCCACCGGGGCGTCGGTAACGACACCTCGCAGGGCCCGGCCGCCGGTCGGTACATCAAGGACGTCATGAAGGCCGAGAAGGTCTACGTCGTCGACGACCAGTCGGCGTACGGCGCGGGCCTGGTGGACGAGGTCAAGAAGGTCCTCGGCTCGGTGGCCGGCGAGGACAAGATCCAGGTCAAGCAGACCAACTTCTCCGCCGTGGTCAGCAAGATCAAGTCGAGTGGCGCGACGGTGCTGTTCTTCGGTGGCTACTACACCGAGGCGGGCCTGCTGCTCAAGCAGCTCAAGGGTGCCGGCTGGACCGGCACCATGGTGGCCGGTGACGGTGTCAACGACGCCAACTTCATCAAGGTCGCCGGCGACGCCGTTGCCGAGGGCACCGTCCTGACCTGCCCGTGCGCTCCGGCCACGGCGGCCAAGGGCAGCTTCCTCACCGACTACAAGGCCGCGTTCGACAACGCCGAGCCGGGCACCTACGCCGACGTGTCGTACGACGTCACCAAGGTCATGCTGGAGGGCATCAAGGAGGGTAAGGCCACCCGTGCCGACCTGCTGTCCTTCATCAAGTCGTACAACAAGGCGGGCACCGCGACCGGCGTGACCTACAAGTTCACCGACACCGGTGAGCTGGACCCGGCCCAGGTCGTGGTCTGGGCGTTCAAGGTCAACGCCGGCAAGGTCGTCCCGGACGTCGAGATCCCCAAGGCCTGACCGGGTAACCGGTCCCGTTACGGGATACCCACGGTGCGGCCGGGAGTTCTGCTCCCGGCCGCTCCGTTTGGCCGCACAGTTGGAGCCCCACTTGAACTTTGATGAGCTCATCGGAAACTTCCCGGCGCTGACGATAACCGGTTTGGAGCAGGGCGCGATCTATGCGCTCATCGCCCTCGGCTACACGCTCGTCTACGGTGTGCTGCGCCTGATCAACTTCGCCCACTCCGAGGTCTTCATGGTCGGTACCTTCACCGCCCTGTGGACCTGGGAGGCCCTCGGCTACAACCAGAACAGCCCGGCACCGGCCATCGGCCCGCTGCTGATCGCCCTGGTGGCGGGGCTCGTCATGGCGGCCCTCGCCTCGGCGGCCACGGCCGTCACGGTGGAGTTGGTGGCGTACCGGCCGCTGCGCAAGCGCAATGCACCGCCCCTGGCCTTCCTGATCACCGCGATCGGCGCGTCCTTCGTGCTCGCCGAGTCGTTCGGTATCGGCACCAACCGCGCCCCGTTCGGCATGCCGACGCTGGTGCCCCAGAAGACGCTCTTCACCATCTTCGGCGCGGAGGTCACCAACATCCAGCTGATCATCCTCGGTGTGACGCTGGTGATGATGGTCGGCCTGGACCAGTTCGTGAACCGCAGCCGGCTGGGTCGCGGTATCCGGGCGGTCGCCCAGGACGCGGACACCGCCGCGCTGATGGGCGTCAACAAGAACCGGGTCATCCTGCTGGTCTTCGTGCTCGGCGGCCTGATGGCCGGTGTCGCGGCGCTGCTGTGGGACGTGAGTAACTTCGGCTACACCAAGTTCAACGTCGGCTTCCTGCTCGGCCTGAAGGCCTTCGCGGCCGCGGTGCTCGGCGGCATCGGCAACCTGCGCGGTGCGCTGCTCGGCGGTCTGCTGCTCGGGATGGCGGAGAACTACGCCGTGGGCCTGTTCGGTGGGGACTGGAAGGACTTCACCGGCTTCGTGCTGCTGGTCGTCCTGCTGATGTTCCGGCCGACCGGTCTGCTCGGTGAATCACTCGGGAGGGCGCGCGCATGACCGCCACCGCGGAGAACGGAAAGACCTCGCGGATGAAGGCGCGCTGGTCGCACCTGCCCAAGCAGGTCCGCTGGGCGGCCCTGGCGGCCCTGGTCGTCTTCCTGTACATCCTGCCCAACCGCTGGTTCTACGAGTACCTGGGCTTCCCGATCGGCAGCGAGTACTTCGCCTTCTACACCACCCGGTCGGACTTCGCCGGCGTGCTCTTCGACACCGCCGTGTTCGTGCTGCTGGCCGTCGGGCTCAACGTCGTGGTCGGCTTCGCCGGTCTGCTCGACCTCGGGTACTTCGGCTTCTACGCGCTCGGCGCGTACACCGTCGCATTGCTGACGTCGCCGGAGAGCCGTCTCGGCACCGAGTGGCCGTGGCTCGCGGCGGTGCCGCTGGCGGTCATGGTGGCGATGATCTCCGGTGTCCTCCTCGGCGGCCCGACGCTGCGCGTTCGCGGTGACTACCTGGCCATCGTGACGCTCGGCTTCGCCGAGATGATCCGGCTCTACGCCGCGCGCAACGAGGGCGTCCTCCAGGGTCAGCGGGGCATCCCGGACATCCCGCACCCGCCGGGCACCGGGGCCGACGGCAAGCCGCTGTTCGGCGTGGTGGACGCCAAGCCGTACTACTGGCTGATGCTCACCCTCATCCTCGTCGTCATCCTGCTGGTGCGGAACCTGGCGAACAGCCGGGTCGGCCGGGCCTGGATCGCCGTCCGCGAGGACGAGGACGCGGCCGAGATCATGGGCGTGCCGACGTTCAAGTACAAGCTGTGGGCGTTCGCCATCGGTGCCGCGGTCGCCGGTCTCACCGGTGCGGTGTTCGCCGGCAAGCAGACGTTCATCAATTCAGACCAGTTCCTGTTGGAGAGCTCGATCCTGGTGCTCGCGGCGGTCATCCTGGGTGGTGCCGGCAACATCAAGGGAGCCATCGTCGGCGGTGCGCTCACCTGGTACCTGCCGGAGTGGCTGCGGGGCGTCGGCGACCTGGTCGGCGTCGAGTTCGACGCGGCCGAGTACCGGATCCTCGTGTTCGGTCTGGTCATCATCGTCATGATGATCTTCCGGCCCCAGGGTCTGGTACCCAACCGGCGGCGGGCGGCCGAGTTCGCCGACCGGCGCAAGGAAGCGGTTCCCCAGGAGACGGTGCCCAGTGAATGAGCCGCGAATGAGTAGCGAACGCGACAAGTCGAGCGACCGGGACATCGTCGCCGACGGCCGGAGCACGGTCGGCGTCCCGCCGGAGAAGGGCCCGGCCGAACCGGCCGAGGTCACCCCGGCCGCGCCGGACGCCGCCGGGCGGGAGCCGTTGCTGGAGGTCGACCACGTCACGCTGCGTTTCGGCGGCGTGGTAGCCCTCAACGACGTGACCTTCACCCTGTACAAGGGGGAGATCCTCGGTCTGATCGGCCCGAACGGCGCCGGCAAGACGACCTGCTTCAACGCGATGACCGGCGTCTACCGCCCCACCGAGGGCCAGATCCGGTTCAAGGGGGAGCGGGTCAGCGGCAAGCGACGGTCGTGGATCACCAAGGCGGGCATCGCCCGTACCTTCCAGAACATCCGGCTGTTCCCGGAGATGACCGCGCTGGAGAACGTGATGGTGGGCGCGGACGTCCACCACAAGACCAGCGTGATCTCCGCGATGCTGCGGCTGCCCCGGCACTGGCGCGAGGAGAAGCAGGGCCGGGAGAAGGGCCGCGAGCTGCTGCGCTTCGTCGGCATCGAGCGGCGTGCCGACGACCTGGCCCGCAACCTGTCGTACGGTGAGCAGCGGCGGCTGGAGATCGCCCGGGCCCTCGCCACCGACCCGGCCCTGCTCTGCCTGGACGAGCCGGCCGCCGGCTTCACCCCGGCGGAGAAGGAGGAGCTGCTGGGCCTGATCCGCAAGATCCGTGACCAGGGGGTCACGGTCCTGCTGATCGAGCACGACATGCGGCTGGTGATGGGTGTGACCGACCGGATCGTGGTGCTGGAGTTCGGCAAGAAGATCGCCGAGGGCCTGCCGGCCGAGGTCCGGGAGGACCCGAACGTGATCGCCGCGTACCTGGGGGTGCCGACCGATGCTGCTTGAGATCAAGGACCTGACCCTGCTGTACGGGCGGATCCAGGCGCTGCACGGGATCAGCCTGCACGTCAACGAGGGCGAGGTGGTGGCGCTGATCGGCGCCAACGGCGCCGGCAAGACCACCACCATGCGGGCGATCTCCGGCCTGCGGCCGATCGCGTCGGGCTCGATCGTGTTCGACGGCACCGACGTCACCCGGATGCGCGCCGACCTGCGGGTGATCCGGGGCATCGGGCAGGCGCCCGAGGGCCGGGGCGTGTTCCCCGGCATGACCGTCCTGGAGAACCTGGAGATGGGGGCGTACACCCGCCGGGACCGGAGCGAGATCAACAAGGATCTCGGCATGGTGCTGGACCTGTTCCCCCGGCTGGCCGAGCGGCGCAAGCAGCCCGGCGGCACGCTCTCCGGCGGTGAGCAGCAGATGCTGGCGGTCGGCCGGGCCCTGATGGCCCGTCCGCGGCTGCTGCTGCTGGACGAGCCGTCGATGGGGCTCGCCCCCAAGCTGATCCAGCAGATCTTCGAGATCATCACGCGGATCAACGAGCAGGGCACCACGATCCTGCTGGTGGAGCAGAACGCCCAGCAGGCGCTCTCCCGGGCCCACCGGGGGTACGTGCTGGAGACCGGCCGGATCGTCAAGGAGGGCACCGGCGAGGCGCTCCTGCACGACCCGGCGGTCAAGGAGGCGTACCTCGGCGTGGCCTGACCCGTGCCGCGGACCGGCCGGTGGCGACGACCACCGGCCGGTCCGCGCTGTCCGGGAGGCGCTCAGAGCGCCGCCGTCCGGGTCAGTCCCGCCACCTGGCGGGCCAGGTCCGCGGTGCTCCGGTGGCCCTTCTCCCGGTAGATCTCCAGCGCGGTCGCCAGTTCCGTCAGGGCGCGGCCGTGCTCTCCACGGGCGAGGTGGGCGCGGCCCATCTCCTCGCGCGCCTCGGCCTCGATCAGCACGTCCCCGGCCTGCCGGGCCTGCGCGACGGCACGTTCGCCGAGGCGCAGGGCCTCGCGCGGCTCGCCGGCGCGGCGGTGGGTACGGGCCAGCCCGACCAGAATCTCCGCGACGTCCCGGTCTCCGCAGTGCGCCTCGGCGAGTGCCAACGCCGTGCGGTAGTGCTCGACCGACGGCGCGAACCGCCCGGCGAGTTGGTGGGCCTCGCCCAGGTTGCTGGCGACCAGGGCGCGCAGGTGGCCCGCGTCCGGCAGGGACCGGCTCTGCTCTTCGGCCTGGGTGAGCCGTCGGATCGCCTCGGCTGGGCGGCCAGCGTTGTTCTCGATCGCCGCGAGGTTCAGCAGCGCTGTCGCCGCGCCCAGCCGGTCGCCCCCGGCGACCCGCAGCTCGTACGCGCGGGTGCAGTGGCCGGCCGCCTCGTCGTGCCGGCCCAGCAGACTGAGCGGGATCGCCAGCCGGCCGCTGAGCAGGGCCTCGCCCCGATGGTCGCCGACCTGCCGGGCTGCCCGCACCCCGCGCGAGTACAGGTCGACCCAGTGGTCGCGCTGGTGGCGGCGGAACAGCCAGCCGTACATGGCCGCGGCGATCTGCCAGGCCAGCCGCGGATGCTCCGTCTCGGCCCGTTCGACGGCCGCCACCAGGTTGTCGGCCTCGGCATCCAGCCATGCCAGCGCGGCCGGCAGGTCCGCGAACCGCATGGCGGCTTCGGTGGTGTCGAAGTTGGGCCGTTCCGCCGGGCGCAGGACGCGGTCGGCCGCGGCGGTCGCGTCCCGGTAGAAGGTGAGCACCCGCTCGAGCGCCGCCGACGCGGCGGCCGGGTCGGCGGCGGCCCCCTCGGCCGCGAACAGCCGGACCAGGTCGTGCATCTGGTGCCGGTCGCCGAGCGCCTGCACCAGGTGGAACACGGCCAGGTTATCGAGCAGGTCGCGGGTCGCGGCCAGCGGCAGCCCGGCCAGCGCCGCGCACGCGTCGGTGCTGGGAAGCCGCCCCGGATGCAGGCCGAGCAGGTGGAACATCCGGCGGCTCGGGCCGTCCAGCGCGGCGAGGGACACCTGCAGCGCCGCGCGCACCGAGACGTCCTCCGCCGTCAGCAGGCCGATCCGGTCGCCCTCGGCGGCGAGCTGCCCGGCAAGGGCTGCGCCGCCACCGGGCGCGCCCAGCCGCGCTGCGGCGATCCGCAGCGCCAGCGGCAGCCGATCGCACAGCTCGGCGACCCGGCGCAGCTCCGCCCGCTCGTCCGAGGCCTCGGGGGCGAGCCCCTGCCGGAGCAGGTCGTGGGCGTCGGACTCGGCGAGCGGGGCGAGAACCAGCTGGGTGGCGCCCTGGGTGGCCACCAGGCCGTCGAGGCGGCGCCGGCTGGTGATCAGCACCAGGTTGTCGCCGGCACCGGGCAGCAGCGGCCGGATCTGACTGGAGGAGGCGGCGTTGTCCAACAGCACCAGCACCGGCCGACTGGCCAGCTCCGACCGGTAGCGGGCGGCCCGTTCCTCCACGTCGGCGGGGACGGCGTCGCCGGGGACGCCGAGGGCGCGGAGGAACCGTTCCAGCACCGCCGCCGGGGCGACCGGGTCGGCGCCGCCGCGGAGGTCCGCGTACAGGTGGGCGGCGGGCCGGCGGCGCAGTCGGGCGTACGCGAAGCGCAGGGCGAGCGCGGTCTTGCCGACGCCGGCCGGACCGACCAGCGCGAGGGTGCGGGCGCCGCCCTCGTCCACGGCGGCGTCGAGGCGCGCCAGCTCGGCCCTGCGCCCGACGAAGCCGGCCGGTTCCGCGGGCAGTTCGGCCGGCCCGGGCGGGACGGCGGGGTCGGGCGCGGGCCGAGCGGCGGCAGCCGCCGAACCGCCCGGGGTGACGGCGCGCAGCAGTTCGAGGTGCAGCTGCTGCAGCTCGTCTCCCGGGTCGGCGCCCAGCTCCGCGGCGAGCCAGCGGCGGTGCTGGTCGTAGGCGCGAAGCGCGTCGCCGGGCCGGTGGCTGGCGGCGAGCGCGCGCATGAGCAGCAGGGTGAAGCGTTCCCGGCTGGGGTGCTGCGCCGCGAGCGGGCCCAGCCGCTCGACGAGCACACCGCCATCGGTGTCCGCGTTCAGTTCGGCCTCGTAGAGCTGCTCCAGGGCGGTCAGGCGGGCGTCCTCGAGCGACTCGACCTCGGGTGGCGGCGGCTGGCGTGGCATCCATCCGCCGAAGGCGGGCCCACGCCACAGGGCGACCGCCTCGCGCAACATGTCCCGCCGCTCCGGCCAGCCGAGCGCGTCGTCGGCGGCGCGACTCCGCGCCACCAGGCGCCGGAATTCGTGCACGTCGACGGTCGTGGGGTCGAGCATCGCGCGGTAGCCGGCACCGTCGGTGAGGATGGCGAGCCGGTCGTCGTCGACGCCGGCGGCGGTCAGCGCGGCGCGCAGCTCGGACACCCGCGAGTGCACCATCGCCCGGGCGGTGCGCGGGGCGCGGGCGGGCCAGAGCGAGTCGACCAGCTCGCTGGTCGACACCACCGTGTTGGCCCGCAGGGCGAGCAGCCCCAGCAGGAGGCGGTGCATGCGGCGACCAACAGCGACGGGCCGCTCGTGGTGCCGGATCTCGACGGGACCGAGCAGGCGTAGCTCCAACGACGTCCTCTGCGGCGCGGCGAACGGGATTCGCCGCGAGTTTAGTCGTGGTCGGGGGACCGCGGGTGATCGGCGCCGGCGGGGCCGGCCCCTGCCGGGCCGACCCGCGCCGCGCCGACGGCGGAGGGTGCTGCGGGCGGACCGCGTCGGGCCCGCCCGCCCCCGAATGACCCTCCGGCCGGGCGGGTCGCCGGCACCGGGCCGGCCGATGACGGTGGACGTCCGCCGCCAGCATCGACGGCGGCGCTTCCCGTTCCCTTCCCGCCCGGCCGCAAGCTGCGGCTTCGCCGGGAGGGGCGGGCCGGGCGCCGGGCGCGGGCCGACCATGTCGGGGCGGGGATTGTCGGGCGTACGGACTAGAGTCGCCACCGTGACAGCTACGACGCCGCGCCTGCTCCTCGTCGACGGACACTCCCTGGCCTACCGGGCGTTCTTCGCCCTGCCGGTGGAGAACTTCTCCACCACGACGGGCCAGCCGACCAACGCGGTCTACGGCTTCACCTCCATGCTGATCAACGTGCTGCGTGACGAGCAGCCGACCCACATCGTGGTGGCCTTCGACGTGTCCCGGCGCTCCTTCCGCACCGAGAAGTACGCGGAGTACAAGGCCGGCCGCAGCGAGACCCCGGCCGACTTCAAGGGCCAGGTCAGCCTGGTCAAGGAGGTCCTGGCGGCGCTGCGCATCCCGGTCGTCGAGAAGGAGGGCTACGAGGCCGACGACGTCATCGCGACCCTCGCCTGTCAGGCCCGGGACCAGGGCATGTCGGTGCTGATCACCACCGGCGACCGGGACGCGTTCCAGCTCGTCGGTGACGCCGTCACGGTGCTGTACCCGCGCAAGGGTGTGTCCGACCTGGCGCGGATGGACCCGGCGGCGGTCGAGGCGAAGTACGGCGTCCCGCCGGAGCGCTACCGCGACCTGGCCGCGCTGGTCGGCGAGTCGAGCGACAACCTGCCCGGCATCCCGGGTGTCGGCCCGAAGACCGCCGCCAAGTGGATCACCGCGTACGGCGGGGTGGACGGCGTCGTCGCCCGCGCCGACGAGATCAAGGGCAAGGCCGGCGACAGCCTGCGGGAGCGGCTCGCCGACGTGATCCGCAACTACGAGATCAACTGCCTGGTGTCCGACCTGGAGCTGCCGCTGCGTCCCGAGGACGCCCGCTGGGCCGGGTGGGACCGGGAGGCGGTGCACCAGGTCTTCGACACGCTGGAGTTCCGCATCCTGCGCGACCGGCTCTACCAGTACCT